>NZ_WWIQ01000052.1:0-50159 GCF_009862985.1 Streptomyces sp. SID5464
ATCCAGTTCTTCTGCGGGGTGAAGTGGAACTGGGGCCTGTAGGTCTCGGTGTAGGCCTGTGCGACGCCCTGCGGCGTGAGCGGGGCCGCCGACAGGGCGAAGACGGTCACCACCGTCGCCACCCTCATGCGGGCCTGCCGGGATACGCGTATACGGCTCATAGCGGCTCCTTGTCCCACGTCCGTCGACGCAGCGGTGAGGGAAGCGCCCTGCGCGACGACCGAGAAGTGCGCCCCGGCCCGACGAAGGCTGCCCCGCCGTCGCCCGAGGGTGTCATCGTTGACTTGTGTCATCGATGACAGTTGCTGCCCGATTATGAGACGCAGTCAGGTGGTCGCGTCAACGGTGTGGCTGCGAATTGCTCCCCACGACGGCGACGACCCACGATCACGCACGATCACCGCCCGGCGCGACAAGATGAACCGGGCCGCAGCCCTCATCCGGCCCATCGCCCGCTGCCTCCTGAACCGGCACCCGCCCCGGAGGGCACGACCCGACGCAGCGCCGAGGAGTACGCCGCGGCCGTTCCCTCCCTCACCGGACCCGCACTGATCAGAGTCGCCGATGTCCTCTTCGACGCCACCGACAAGGACGGCAACCAGACCATCGACGCGGACGAATACCGCGCCCTGTTCCGCACCGCCTTCCAGCGCGACGCAGCAGGCCCCGGGACGGGGTACACGCGCAGCGCGTTCATCAAGGACTTCCTGTCCTTCATGACCGGCCGCCTGCGCACCACCCGGTCGGCCCATCGACCCATCGGCCGCCGACCGGCAGGGCGGATCAGCGCAGTCCGGCGAAGAGATCGTTCTCGGGCACGGCCGCGCCGGTGGCGTCCTGGACCCGCACGAAGGTCTCCATGCCCATCAACTCGCCGAACCTCTCCTTGCCCATCCTGAGGAAGAAGATGTTCTCGCCCTGACTGGCGTGCGCGGCCAGCGCGTCGAACTTCTGGCCGCTGAACGCGGTGGTGTCCACCCACGTGGTGATCTCGTCGTCGGGAAGGCCGATCTCGGCCAGCGCGGCCGCCTCGGCCGGATCCGGCTCCGGCATGTCCTCACCGAACTCGCGCATGATCTCGCCGAACCGCTGCATCATCGAGCGGGGCATCGTGGTCCAGTACACCTTCGGTGTCAGCGCGGTCATCTCCAGCGCCGCCATCGTGATGCGGTGGGCCTGGATGTGGTCGGGATGGCCGTAGAAGCCGTTCTCGTCATAGGTGACGACCACATCGGGCCGGTAGTGCCGCATCAGTTCCGCGAGCCGGGCCGCGCCCTCCTCCACGGGGGTCTGCCAGAAGGACCCGGGGGCATCGTTGCTCGGCCAGCCCATCATCCCGGAGTCGGCGTAGTCCAGCATCTCCAGATCGCTGACCTTCAGAACACCACAGCTCGCTTCGAGCTCCTGACGGCGCATCGAGGCGACCGCCGCCGGATCGTGCCCCGGGTCGCCTGGCTTGACACCCCCCGGCCCATCACCGCAACCACCATCCGTACACGTCACGAGAACCGTGCGGATACCTTCCGCCGCGTAGCGAGCGAGAACTCCTCCGGTTCCGGTGGCCTCGTCGTCGGGGTGGGCGTGCACTGCCATGAGCGTCAACGGCCGGTCAGTCATGAAGCGGTCCTCCTGCAGAAATACGTCGTGGTCCGGGCGCGGGGCGGGCCTGCTGCGATCCTGGGGCCGGATCCTGGTACGGACGACCTTCGAAGCCCCAGAGTCCCCCGCCCGTGCGGCACTTTCCCCTCGATCGATGCAACCGCGCCGACCGGGCCGGCTGTTCCCGGCGCTGCCGCTCGGCCTTTCGGTGTCGGCGTTTCAGCACCGTCGCCGACAGCAAGCTCAATCTTCCCGAGGTCCCCGGGGACCGCACCGAGTCGACGGCCGCATTCGCTGATGCCCCGACAGAACCGACTGCAGCGCTCGGCAGCTATCGCCGGGACAGGACACGCAGTTGGGACATCCAGCTCGGCATCCAATGGATGAAGCCCACCGTCGCAACAAGGCTTCCCAGTGTCACGAGGAACGCCCCTGGATAGAGGTGGTTCACCCAGCAAGGCTGCCACTCGCTGCGGCAGGGGCCCGAGGAGCCCTTACCGGGTATGGCGCGGGATGCGGCCAACGCGCTCACCAGGGCCACGGCCGCGTACACGACGCCGGCCACGATCCAGCGAGGCGAGTACTCGCTCCCGTTTGAGGAGACCCGGCGGAAGGAGCGCTGGGCGGCAGTGAACGTGATGGGGAGCAGCACGCCGACGGTGGCGCCGAATCCGATGCCGGATCCCGGCCAGTACGCGGCCAGATCCCACACCTCGTCACCGAGCCACAGCGACAGTGCAAGAAATCCGCCGAGGGCCACGAGCGCGGCGGCCGGCTTGCTGTTCTGCTTCCACTTGGTGCTGGACGCCGAACGCTTCATCAGCGGTCCTCTCGATGGTCATGTGCGTGCCGCGGTGCAAGTTGCTCAGCCTAGGAGCATGCGGGACATACTCTCCCGGGCCCCTGGTGAGGGTGGCCCGGACGCCCTCAACCCCCATGCGGTCCCGCCCACCCGCAACGGATCCGGCTCGTGGACGGCCACTGCTGAAGCAGCATCACTTGGGCGGCGGCACTGCGGAGCGCCCCCTGCCCCCAGGCCGCTGGGGAAGGTCGTGGCGGACCAACGCCTGGGCGAACGGTTCTCCGGTGGCCCGGGCGTAGGCCATCCGCTCGCGGACCTCGCTGAGGGTGCGTGGGCGGTAGCCGGGGCCGCCGCAGCAGCTCTTGTGGAAGCGCACACCGGCGTGCAGCAGCACGGAGAGGGTGCGCCAGGCCGCGGTGTCCCGCCTCTTGGGTGCCGCGAAGGCGGAGCCGACGTGGATCAGGGGTTCGGTGCAGCGTGGACAGACCCGGTCGTGGTCGTGGTAGCCGGGGTAGGGCTGCTTGTACGAGGCCCGGCAGGGCAGGCAAACGTACGAGGTCTTTCCGTGGGCCATGCGGCCAGAGTAGAGCCGTCCCAGGTTCGGGCTCGACGGAGTTTCGGCCGCGCAGCGGTCACGGGTCAGCGCAGCCGACCGGCCTCGTGAAGCGCGTCGAAGACCAGTTCGTCGACGGCGGAGACGCGGGCCCTGTCGGCATAGCGGAACCAGGCCTTCTCGGCGATCTCCCACGAAGGGATCAGTTCGCCGCGATGATCGGCGATGTAGCAGATCATCCGGAACGGGCCGTGCTCCGGATGACCCTCGCCGATCTCGAAGGTGCCGAAGTGCACCATGGACCCGGGGTCGACCGCCGCCCGCAGTTCCTCGTCGATCTCCCGCACCAGAGTCTCGCTGGGCGACCGCCGACAACTGTGGCCGGCTCCACGGCCCTCGCCGCTGACGAACCCGCTGGGAGGCCCGAGACGACATGCACGACGCCTTCCTCCCAGCTCGCCCACTGCATGACCCTCGCCCGCAAGCACCCAGCCTTCTGAAAGGACCCCTAAGGCCTGGCGGTCGGCGGTGCCGGAGAGGGTGCGGTGCCTGATGTAGTGGCGGGGGGTTGCGAGTCCCAGGAGGGCCCGGTGGCCGGGGTGGGCGTGATGCGATGGACGTCCGCCGTGGGGCGGGTTGTCCACCACATCACGGCCACCAGGCCGACGGCGCATGCACCACCGACGACCAGCCCAACTGGGCGGCGTCGGGGGGAGCGCACCAGGCGCAGGCCCACCCAGCCGACGCACGCCCCGCGAAAACCACGATCGTTGAGCTGAGGTCGCCGTTCTCGTAGCTGACCTGCAGGGCATCGTGGTTGGTGAACAACACCAAGAGCGTCGCGTAGAGCAGCGCGGTGACCGCACACAGCCCTTCCAAGAGCCTCAATACGCGTCGATCTCTACTCATGCCCTCTCCCCTCTCCGGGCCGATCGTGCTGGCGTCGGCTAGCCGGCGGCACTGACGGTCGGATCTGGACGACGGGCAGGTCGCATCGCCCGGTGGCAGCCCGCACACATCTTCAGCGCGTCGGGTTCCTTCTCAGGTCATGCACTGCGCGCTTCGGTGCGCTGGTAGACGTCGGGGATGCCATCGGCGTCCTCGTCGAGGTTTTCCTCCTCGAACAGGCGCCGGTAGACAGCGTTCCTGCGGCGCAGGAGCACGACGGCCAGCAGGGCGGCGGTGAGCGAGGCGATCAGGACGGCGGCCTTGACGTGTTCGCCGGCGGTCGTGCCGGGGAAGGCGAGTTCGCCGATGAGCAGGGCGACCGTGAAACCGATCCCGGCCAGGGTCGCCAGGGCGAGGACGTCGGCCCAGGCCAGGTCCGGGTTGAGCCGCGCGCGGGTGAAGCGGGCGGCGAGGTAGGTCCCGGCGAAGATGCCGAGGATCTTGCCCGCGACCAGCCCGATGATCACTCCGAGGGGTTCGGGGGTGGTGAACACCTTGCCCAGTGCGTCACCGGAGACGCTCACCCCGGCGGCGAACAGCGCGAACAGCGGCACGCACACACCGGCGGAGAGGGGATGCAGCAGATGACCGGTGCGTTCTGCGGGTGATTCCTCTTCGTCCCCGTCGCGCACCGTGCGCAGGAGCAGGCCCATGGCGACTCCCGCGACGGTGGCGTGGATGCCGCCGTTGTACAGCAGCGCCCAGATCGCCACCCCGAGCGGCACGTACCACCACCAGCCCCGCACCCGCTTCCTCTGCAGCACGTAGAAGACGACCAGCCCGGCGGATGCCCCCGCAAGCGCCCAGTGGTCGAGGTTCGAGGTGAAGAAGACGGCGATGATCAGGATCGCGCCGAGGTCGTCGACGACCGCGAGGGTCAGCAGGAAGGCCCGTAGGGCGGTCGGCAGGTGGGTGGACATGACCGCCAGGACCGCCAGGGCGAAGGCGATGTCGGTGGCCATCGGCACCGCCCACCCGTCCAGGCTGCCACCGCCGGCCGCGACCGTGACGGCGTAGAAGGCGGCGGGGACGGCCATGCCGCACACGGCGGCGATGACGGGCAGCGCCGCCGTCGCCGGAGTGCGCAGCGAGCCGACGACCAGTTCCCGCTTCAGCTCGATCCCGGCGACCAGGAAGAAGACGGTCAGCAGTCCGTCGGACGTCCAGTGGCCGACCGAGAGGTCCAGTCCCAGTGCGGGTATCCCGAAGTGGAAGTCGCGGATGGTGGTGTACGCGCTGCTGAGCGGGGTGTTCGCCCATACCAGCGCGACCACCGCGGCGGCCAGCAGGACGAGGCCGCCCACCGTCTCGGTACGCAGGGCCCGGGCCACTGCCTGTCGTTCCGGCCAGGAGAGGAGGCCGAGGAACGGGGTGCGGGGCGGGGTGGCGGCCAAGGCGGCTAACCTCCGGGATGTCGGCGAAAACGGGCACACAGCCCTACGGACGCCGACCAGACTTCCCGGCACACCCCGCGCCCTTGACGCGTTCTTTACACCCTACCCACAGGATGTCTGTCGGCCCACCCCACCTCATCCGCCAGGAACGGGCAGGCAGTGAGCTCGGTGACGTACTCGGGGAGGCACCGGTGCAGACGGGGTACACACGTGGCCTGGAGTGATCACGTCGGGCAGGAGGTCGCAGTGACGCTTTCGGACGTGGTCTACGTCTGTCTGGGCCTGGGCGCGCTGGGAGCGGCTGTGCTGCCCCGGGTGGTGTCCAGGCGACCGTTGACCTTGCCCATGGTCTTCCTCGCCGCCGGGGTTCTGATCGAGTTGCTGCCAGTGGGCGTGCCGGCCGTGGATCCCGTTCGTGAGCGCCTGTGGGTCGAGCACACCACCGAGGTGTGTGTGATCGTGTCGTTGATGGGCGCGGGGCTCGCCATCGACCGGCCCTTCGGCTGGCGCCGGTGGTCAAGCACATGGCGGCTACTGGGCATCACGATGCCGCTGACCATGGCGGTCGTCGCCCTGCTGGCCTGGGGGCTGCTCGACTGGCCGCCCGCTGCCGCCCTGCTGCTGGGGGCCGTGCTCGCGCCCACGGACCCCGTGCTCGCCGGTGAGGTGCGCGTGGGCGAGCCGCTGGGTACCGAGCACGACGAGGACGAGGTGCGGCTCTCCCTGACCAGTGAGGCCGGGCTGAACGACGGACTCGCCTTTCCGTTCGTCTACGCGGCCATCGCCCTCGCCGCGGCGGCCGGGACGGGGTGGTCGGCGGACTGGATCGGTGCGTGGGCGCTGACCGACCTGCTGGGCAAGTGCGCTGTGGGGCTGGCCGTCGGGGGTGGGGTCGGCTGGTTGCTGGGGTGGATGTTCTTCCGGGTGCGCGCGTCGGTGCTGCGGTTGTCGGAGCACATGGAGGGCTTCGTGGCGCTGGGGGCCACCTTCGTGTCGTACGGCATCGCCGAGGTGCTGCACGGTTACGGCTTTCTGTCCGTGTTCGTGACCGCGTGCGTCATCCGCGCCGCCGAGCGCAGCCACGGCTATCACAAGGTGCTGCACGAGTTCACCGAGCAGATCGAGCGGTTGCTCACGGCCGTCCTGCTGTTCCTGCTCGGCGGTTACCTGGTGGCCGGCGCGTTGTCCGCCCTGACCCTGATGGGCGCGGTGGTCGCCGTCCTCGTGCTCCTGGTCGTACGGCCGCTGACCGGGTGGCTGGCACAGGCACGGACCGCCATGGGGGAGAAGGAGCGTGCCGTGGTCGCCGTGTTCGGGATCCGGGGCATCGGTTCGCTGTTCTACCTGTCGTACGCGCTGGGGCAGGAATCCTTCGGCGGTCTGGAACGGGAGCTGTGGGCGATCGTGGCCCTCACCGTGGTGATCTCGGTGGTGCTGCACGGGGTCATGGCGACTCCGGCCATCGGTCACCTGGACCGGCGGCGTGACGGGGCGGAGCTCGGCGGCCGGTCGTAGGCGGCACAGGCGTACGGGCCCGTACCCACCAAGGCGCAAGGTGAGTACGGGCCCGTACCGGAGCCGGGCCGCCGGGGGCGGTCAGACGGTGGTCTTCACCGACTCCTGGTCTTCGCCGTCGTCGCTGATCTCACCGGCCTTGCGGGCGCGGACGAACTCCAGGAAGGAGCCGAGCTCGCGCCTGACGACCGGGGCGAGCAGGTACAGGCCGACGATGTTGAAGACCGACAGCAGGAAGAGCGCGGAGTCGGCGAGGCTGATCAGCGAGTCGAGGGACATCAGGGCGCCCAGGATCACGAACAGGCTCCAGACGGCCTTGAAGACGGTCTCGCTGGCCTTGCTCTTGCCGAACAGGTACGACCAGGCCTTGAGGCCGTAGTAGCCCCAGGTCAGGATCGTGGACAAGGCGAAGAGCAGCACCGCGACGGTGAGCACGGCCGGGAACCAGGGCAGCACGGTCTCGAAGGCGTCGGAGGTGATGGTGACGCCGCCGATGCTCTCGCCGGCGCGGGCCTCGCCCCAGCTGGCCGGGTTGGCGATGACGATGGTCAGCGCGGTCATGGTGCAGATGACGACCGTGTCGATGAACGGCTCCAGCAGGGCGACCAGACCCTCGCTCGCGGGGTGGTTGGTCTTGACCGCGGAGTGGGCGATCGGGGCGGAGCCGAGACCGGCCTCGTTGGAGAACGCGGCGCGCTGGAAACCGATGATCAGGGCGCCGAGCACACCGCCGGCGACGCCGTCGGCCTCGAAGGCGCCCTGCAGGATGGTCTGGAAGGCGTCCGGCACGTGGGCGACGTTGCCCAGGATGACGACGAGGCAGGCCACGATGTAGATGCCGGCCATTGCGGGCACCAGCCGGCTGGTGACCGAGGCGATGGAGCGGATGCCGCCGAGCAGCACGAGGCCCACCAGTGCGGCGACGACCAGGCCGAAGAGGACGGCACCGGCGGAGGAGGCCAGGAAGCCGTCCTCGCCGCCGAAGGTCGAGGCGACCTGCGCGTAGCTCTGGTTGGTCTGGAACAGGTTGCCGCCGAACAGGCCGAAGAAGAGGACCATGATCGAGGCGAGGACGGCGAGCACTTTGCCGAGCTTGGCGCCGCCGCTGCCGAAGCGCTCTGCGAGCCCCTTGGGCAGGTAGTGCATCGGGCCGCCGGAGACGGTGCCGTCGGCGTGCACCTCGCGGTACTTCACGCCCAGGGTGACCTCGACGAACTTGGTGGCCATGCCGAGCAGGCCGCACAGGATCATCCAGAAGGTGGCGCCCGGACCGCCGATGGAGACGGCGACGGCCACACCCGCGATGTTTCCGAGGCCGACCGTGCCCGAGACGGCGGCGGTCAGCGCCTGGAAGTGGTTGACCTCGCCGGTCGACCCCTTCTCGTCGTACTTCCCGCGCACCACGTCGAGCGCGAGTGTGAACTTGCGGACCTGAACGAACCCGAACCAGCCCGTGAAGACCAGACCGGCGACGACGAGCCAGGCGACGATGAGGGGAAGTTCCGTTCCGCCGACGGGAACCGCGTAGAAGACGACTTCGCCGAGCCACTTGGCTATCGGTTCGAAGAAATCGCTGACGGCTTCGTCGACGTTCTGGGTGACGGAGTCGAGTGACACAGTGGCTACCTCGTGGTGCGAGCCGGGGGCACGGGGAAGTGCCGCCGGTCGTGTGCGGTCTCTGAACGAACGCCGTTGTCCGATCGGCGACGCTGGGTGGGCTGTCCGTGGATGCGGATCGTGATCACCCGGGTACTGCTGCCTGCGCATGCCGACCGCTCCGCGCTGCGGTATTGAGCGCTTCCACCTGCGGAGTTGCGCAGTTCTACCACGGCCTTTGCCAAGTCTTTAGTGACTCAAGTCATATGACTCGCCGTTACGAACGAAAATGCCAGCGAGCGAGACCGGACCGTTATGCGGAGCCTGAGATCCGTTCACCGGGCATCTGTCGAGGAGGCTGCCAGGCTCGTCGCCCGCGTGCCCCCCGTCCCGGTACACCAGCGGGGGCGCGTCAGAGGTCCTGCGCGGGCCAGTCCAGCAGCCGTGCGCCGATCACCGCGGTCTGCAGCATGTACCGGTGGGCCGGATCCGCGGGGTTGGCGCCGGTGAGCTTGTGGATGCGTTCCAGCCGGTAGGTCAGGGCCCGCACGCTGAGGGTGAGACGGCGGGCCGCCTCGGCGGCCACGCAGCCGGAGTCGAAGTAGGCGGTGAGGGTGTCAAGGAGGGGCTGGGCGCCGCCGCGGGCCGTGGTGAGCGGGCCGAGGGCGGCGAGGACGAGTTCGGCCATGGCTTGCCGGTCTCGGGTGAGGACGGGGTAGACGAGCAGGTCGGCCGCGCGCAGGACCGGGTCCTCCAGGTCCAGGCGCTCGGCGAGTTCCAGGGTGTTGAGCGCCTCCTCGTAGGAGTGGACGACGCCGCCGGGGCCGGGCTGGGGGCGGCCGATGGCGACCCGGCCGCCGTCGGTGGCGGCGTGGGCCTGCTTCGCGAAGTGGGCGAGAACCTCGTCCTGGGGGCCGGGGGCGATGCACAGCAGCCGGCCGTCCTTGGTGGTGAGCAGGATGCTGCGGTCGCCGAAGCGTGAGATGAGGGCGCGTTCCACCTGGCGGGGGACGGGATCGCCCTCCTCGTAGGCGGTCGGACCCTCGGCGACGGCGACGGCATGGGCGTGCGAGAGACGCAGACCGAAGCGTTCGGCACGTTCGGCGAGGCGCCCGAGGTCGCTGCGGCCGTAGAGGAGGTCGTCGATGAACTCGCGGCGTGCCGCCTCCTCCTGCCGTACCGCCTGGCGCTGAGCCCGCTCGAAACCCTCGGCGAAGGCGTCCGTCACCTGCTGCACGGCGGCCAGGACGCTGTCCGCCGATGTGGGGCCGGCCGGCCAGGACGCGCGTGCGGCGGTCAGATGGGCGCTGACCAGGGGCCGCAGCCTGTGGCCGGCGTCGGCCGCCTGTTCCCCGAGGGCGCGACGGGAGGCGAGTTCCTCACGAGTGAGGCGCCGGCCCGTGGCCGCGACGTCGGCCAGTATCTGGGCGTAGCCCGCCAGATACTCCTCCGGAATCTCCAACTCCGCCATGGTGTCCCCGAGTTCTTTACGCGCCGCTGATGCCCTCCCAGCGGCCGACCGGCATGCAGACCCTAGACAACACTGCCGGGAACCGGCAATGCGCGGGCGCGCGCCGGCGATGCAGGATGGCCGCGGGGAGCACTACGAGGGATTCCGGTGCCGGACATCGGCAGGTGTCCGGCACCGGAACCTGAGCGAGCGGTGCGCCGCCGAGCATGGTTGACGGGCAGTGCGGAAGAGACGGGGGGTCGGGCATGCGGACATTGCTCTCGGCCGCCACCGCCCCGCCCACGATCCTCCTGACCACCGCCCTCGTCGTGCTGCTGTGCTTCTGGCTCCTCGTCGTCGTCGGCTTCACCTCGGCCGGCAGTTTCGACGCGGACGCGAACCTCCGCGCCTGGGGCATCGACGGCGTGCCCGTGTCGGTGGCCCTCTCCGCGCTGACGGCCGTGGCCTGGTCCCTGAGTGTCGGGGGTGTCCTCCTGCTGGCCGCGTGCGCGCCGCCGTGTCCCGCCACCAGCCTGCTGCGCATGGTCTGGCCCGTCGCCGCCCTGCCCGTCGCATGGCGACTGACCTGCCTGTTCGTGCGACCCCTGCACCGGCTCTTCCCCGACGAACCCGGCCCGCCCGATCGCGGCCGGGCACGGGACCACGTGGACCACCCCGCCTGAGAGCAGTGCCCCGTCGGCCCTCGCCGCCGGCCCCTCAGGCTTCGATTCCTTCACGCCTCAAGGACGTTTGCCATGACTGTCATCCTCCTGGGCGTCGGCGTGCTCGTCGCCGTCACCCTGCTCGCCGTACTGCTCGTCTCCCGGCTGTTCCGCAAGGTGGAGCAGGGCAAGGCGCTGATCGTCTCCAAGCTGCGGAAGGTCGACGTGACCTTCACCGGACAGGTCGTGCTGCCCGTGCTGCACAAGGCCGAGGTGATGGACATCTCGGTGAAGGCCATCGAGATCACACGGACCGGCAAGGACGGTCTGATCTGCCAGGACAACATCCGTGCCGACATCCGGATCACGTTCTTCGTGAAGGTCAACAAGACGGTCGAGGACGTCATCAAGGTCGCGCAGGCCGTCGGCACCGCGAGGGCGAGCGACCGGGACACGCTGCAGGAACTCTTCCACGCGAAGTTCTCCGAGGCGCTCAAGACCGTCGGCAAGCAACTGGACTTCACCGACCTGTACACCAAGCGTGAGGAGCTGCGGTACCGGATCATCGAGGTCATCGGCGTCGACCTCAACGGCTACCACCTGGAGGACGCGGCGATCGACTACCTGGAGCAGACCCCGGTCGCCCAGCTCGACCCGGCCAACGTCCTCGACGCCCAGGGCATCCGCAAGATCACCGAGTTGACGGCCGTGGAGCACGTGCGCACCAACGAGGCGCAGCGCACCGAGGAGAAGGAGATCACCCGGCAGAACGTCGACGCCCGCGAGGCCATCCTCGAACTGGAGCGCCGGCAGGCCGATGCGGAGATCAAGCAGCAGCGGGAGATCGCGACCGTCCGGGCCCGGGAGGAGGCCGAGACGGCACGGGTGGTGGAGGAGGAGCGGCTGCGGGCCCAGGGCGCCTTCCTCGCCACCGAGGAGAAGCTCGGCGTGCAGCGCGAGAACCAGGCCCGCGAGATCGCCGTCGCCGCGAAGAATCGCGAGCGGGTCATCGCCGTCGAGAAGGAGCGCATCGAGAAGGACCGCCTCCTCGAAGTCATCGGCCGGGAACGGGAGACGCAGCTGACCCGGATCGCCGCCGAGAAGGAGGTCGAGGCGGAGAAGCGGGACATCGCCGAGGTCATCCGCGAGCGCGTCGCCGTGGACCGTACGGTCGCCGAGCAGGAGGAGTCCATCAAGAAGCTGCGGGCCGTGGAGGAGGCGGAGCGGCAGCGGCAGGCCGTGATCATCGCAGCCGAGGCCGAGGCGCAGGAGAAGCTGGTCAAGGACATCAAGGCCGCCGAGGCCGCCGAGCAGGCCGCCACGCACCGCGCTGCCGAGGAACTGACCCTGGCCGAGGCCCGGTTGAAGACGGCCGACCTCGACGCTCAGGCCAGGATCCGCCTCGCCCAGGGCATCCAGGCCGAGGCGTCCGCCGAAGGGCTCGCGGCCGTCCACGTCCGGGACAAGGAGGCCGACGTCATCGAGAAGGCCGGCCGCGCGGAGGCCGTCGCCACCGAGGCCCGGCTGCGGGCCGAGGCGGACGGCGCCCAGGCCCGGGCCCTGGCGGAGGCCGCGGCCATCGGCGAGAAGCTCAAGGCCGAAGCGGAGGGACTGACCCAGAAGGCCGCCGCCATGGCCGCTCTCGACGACGCCTCACGGGGGCACGAGGAGTACCGGCTGCGCGTGCAGGCGGACAAGGAGATCCGCCTCGCCGGGCTCGACATGCAGCGGCAGGTCGCCGAGGCGCAGGCGACGGTGCTCGCCACCGGCCTGGAGGGCGCCGACATCAGCATCGTCGGTGGCGAGTCGGTCTTCTTCGACCGGCTGATGTCCTCGATCGCGCTCGGCAAGGGCGTCGACGGGTTCGTCCAGCACTCCGAGACCGCGCAGGCACTGGCCCGGCCGTGGCTGGACGGCTCCTCCAGCTTCACCGACGACCTGGGCCGCATCCTCGGCTCGGTCTCCACGGCCGACGTGCAGAACCTGACCGTCTCGGCCCTGCTGATGAAGCTGATGAAGACAGGCGGGGCCGACTCGGGGCAGCTCCAGCAGCTGCTCGACCGGGCCGGGGAGCTGGGCCTGGCGGACAAGCCGCTCACCGCCCTGAACGGCAGCGTCGTCCACTCCTGACCCGCCCCCTCGGTCCGGAGCCGCCGCACAGGGGACGGCGGCTCCGGACCGCGTTCATCGACTTCCTGAGAGGCATGCCATGACGATCGGCCCGGACACCGGCACGTACGACCCCGTGGACACGGGCACGTACGAGGTGCTGCGCGACCGCCTCACCGCTCAGGCCGCCGAACTGGCCCGCCGCGCCGAAGCGCTCAACGTCCGCCGGGGCGAGGAGTTCGGCTCGACGCGGCTCGAACTCGGGGGCACCGGGAGACTGCGCACCGAGCACGCCGCGGTGCCCCGGGACATCGTGGCCGTGGGCGATGTGCTCCTCTCCGGCTGCAACGCCGTCCCGAGCCGCGCGGCCGGCACGTGCGTCGGCGATGTCCTGGCCCTGTACGACCGCGACCTGGAGCGGCTGCCCGAGGACGCCGTGCCCGGTCTGCTCGACGACCCGGCCTTCGTCCGCGAGTTCGGCGCTCTGCACCGCTACTACCGCCAGACCCGCCTCCTCCAGCTCCGGCGCACCGAGGGCAGACTGCTCGCCGTCTTCCAGACCGGCGAGAAGGCGGACGACACACGGGTGCTGCGCTGGGCCCTGTCCGACGACGGACGACCCACGTTCCTCGACGCGCGGGGCGAGCGCGACCATGTCCTTCCGCCGTCCCACGACGTCGAATGGATCGAAAGCACTCGCGAGAACCACGTCCTCGGCCGTCACCCGCACGTCTCCATCGGCGGCGAGGTGTTCGTCTCCACGGTCGGCGGCGTCCTCACCGTCAAGACCGACGACGACACCGAGGCGGCAGAGGGCGTCTACACCGACTCCGTCGACGAGCCGCTGCAGTCCCTCGCGGACGCGGACATCGCGTACGCGCGCGTGGGTGCCCTCATCCTGCTGCGCGTCCGCCCTTACAAGGAGGACGCCGACCGCCACCTGGTGTTCAACACCCTCACCAGGACCGTCGTCCGCCTCGACGGCATCGGCCGGGCGTGTCGCCGCCTGCCCGATGACCAGGGGATCGTCTTCCCAGGCGGCTACTGCCTGGCCACGGGCACCCACAAGACATATGAACTCGACCCGACGGGGCTGGAGTTCGAGCGGGAGATCCGCTCTCCGAACGGCGAGGACGTGCTGTACGCCTTCCACGCGCGTGCAGCGGGCCGCAGTCTCCTTCTGCCGTACAACACGATCCGCAAGGAGATGGCCAGTCCCCTGCCCTGCCACGGCTGGGCGCTTTTCGACGACGGCGCGCTCGCGGTGCTCCGGGCCGACACAGATGAACCGCAGCGTGTCCACCCCGTGCAGCTGTGGAACTCCCCGTACGTCTCGGACACCTACGCCGCCGCCCAGCCGGTCGGCATCGGCCCCCTGGCACGTATCGGCAACGCCGACCTCGTGCGCGGCATCTCCGACTGCCTCTCCATCACCGGCGCCGTGGCCGACACGACCCCCGCCAGCGGGGTGTACGAGGCGCTGCTGGCCGCCTGCGCCCGGGCGGCGGACACCCATCACTGGCTGGGCGATCGCGAACTCGGCGACCTCCTCACCCCGTTGGCACACCTGCGCGAGACAGCACAACAGGTTCTGGCCGAGTTCGAGACCGTCCGGACTTTCACCCGGCAGGCCGAAGACGCGCTGACGGAAGCCGCCGCGCGGGTCGCCGAGGTCGTACGACGGCTGCGGGGTGAGTCCGCGCGCAGCGCGGCCGAGTGGGTGACCGGCCTGACCGAACTGCGCCACGCGCAAGGTCATCTGTTCACCCTCAAGGACATGCGGTACGCGGACACCGCCCGCATCGACGAGCTGGCCGCCGCCACCGAGTCGGACCTTGCCGCCTTCGGCCGGCGCGCGGTGGCTCACCTCGCCCGCGAGGACGCCTTCACCGGCTACCACGCGGACGTCGAACGGATCGTCGCCGATGCCGAGGCGATCGCCACCGTGGCCGAGGCGGCGCCCGTCGCCGCCCGCATGGAAGAACTGGCCGACGGGCTGCGTACGGTGACGGAGGTCGTCGCCGGCCTCGACATCGCCGACGCCACCGTCCGCACCACGATCCTGGAGCGCATCGCCGAGGTCCTCGGAGGCGTCAACCGCGCCCGCGCCGCCCTCGACGGCCGCCGCCGTGAACTCCTCGACCGTGAGGGACGAGCCGAGTTCACCGCCGAGTTGGCCCTGCTCGGCCCGTCCGTCAGCGGCGCGCTCGCCGCCGCGGACAGCCCCGGGGCATGCGACGAGCAGCTCGCCCGCCTGCTCGTCCAGGTGGAGAACCTGGAGTCCCGGTTCGCCGAGTTCGACGACTTCCTCGCCACCCTCGCCGACAAGCGCGACGAGATTCAGGAGGCGTTCGCCGCCCGCAAGCAGACCCTCGCCGACGCCCGCGCCCGGCGCGCCGAACGCCTGACCGACTCGGCGACCCGCGTCCTGCGGACCGTCGCCCGCCGGGCCGCCGCCCAGCCGGACGCGGACGCGGTCGCCACGTTCTTCACCTCCGACCCGATGCCCGCCAAGGTCCGCCGCATCGTCGGTGAACTGCGCGACCTCGGTGACCAGGTCAGGGCGGAGGAACTGGACGGCCGTCTCAAGGCCGCCCGCCAGGAAGCGCTGCGCGCCCTGCGCGACCGCGCCGACCTGTACGCCGACGACGGCCGCACGATCCGGCTCGGCACCCACCGTTTCGCCGTCAACACCCAGCCCCTCGACCTCACCCTCGTCCCGCACGGTGACACCCTCGCCTTCGCCCTGACCGGCACCGACTACCGCTCCCCGATCACCGACCCCGACTTCACCGCCACCCGCCCGTACTGGGACCGCCCCCTGCCCTCGGAGTCGCCCGAGGTGTACCGCGCCGAGTACCTCGCCGCACGCCTGCTGGACGAACACGGCCCCGAGGCTCTGGCGGATGCCGATTTGGCCGCCCTCGTGCGGCAGGCCGCCGAGTCGGCGTACGACGAGGGCTACGAGCGCGGTGTGCACGACCACGACGCGACAGCGATCCTCACCGCGCTCCTGCGTCTGCATGAGGGCGCCGGTCCGCTGCGCCACGAACCGGCCGCACGAGCAGCCGCCCAGCTGTTCTGGGCGCACGGCACGACGGCCGAGGAGCGGCAGAGCTGGACCCGGCGCGCGGTGTCCCTCGCCCGGGCCCGGGACACCTTCGGCCTGGCACCCGCCATCGCCGACCTGCAACGGGAGCTGGCGGACGTCGCGGGCGGAGCAGCGGCGGCCGCCTACCTCTTCGAGGAACTGACCACCGGCCCGGACGGCTTCGTCATCACCGCGGGCACCCGCACCCTGCTCGACAAGTTCCGCCGCACCGTGGGCACATCGGCCTACGACGACGACCTCACCGCCTTCACCGACCCGGCTGCCCGGAGGCAACTGGTCGAGGCATGGCTGACGGCGTACACCACCGCTACCGGCACCGACCTCACCCCCGGCGACCTGACCGAGGCGGTGGCCGCCGAACTCTGTCCCGGCCTGACCCGCTACGAGTCCGACGCGCCGCTCACGGAAACCGTCACGGGCCTGCTCGGCACCCACCCCCGCGTCACCGGCCGTGCCCTCACGGTCCGCATCGACGAACTCCTCGCACGCACCCGCAGATTCCGCACCCACGACGCCCCCGGCCACCGCGCCTACCAGCACCGCCGCACCGCACTGGTGAACGCCGAGCGCACCCGCCTCCACCTGGACGACCACCGGCCCCGCGTGATGTCCGCGTTCGTACGCGGCAGGCTCATGGACGAGGTCTACCTCCCGCTCATCGGCGACAGCCTCGCCAAGCAGCTCGGAACCACGGGCGAGTCCAAGCGCACCGACACCGGCGGCCTGCTCCTGCTCATCTCCCCGCCGGGCTATGGCAAGACGACCCTCATGGAGTATGTCGCGGACCGGCTCGGCATGATCCTCGTGAAGGTCGACGGCCCGGCACTCGGTCACGCCGTCACCTCGCTCGACCCGGCCGAGGCCCCGAACGCCACCGCACGCCAGGAGGTCGAGAAGATCAACTTCGCCTTGGCGGCGGGCAACAACACCCTCCTCTACCTCGACGACATCCAGCACACCTCGCCCGAACTGCTCCAGAAGTTCATCCCTCTCTGCGACGCCACCCGCCGCATCGAGGGCGTGCGGGACGGCGAATCACGCACCTACGACCTGCGCGGCAAACGCTTCGCCGTCTGCATGGCAGGCAACCCCTACACCGAGTCCGGCAGTCGCTTCCAGGTGCCCGACATGCTCGCCAACCGCGCCGACGTGTGGAACCTCGGCGACGTCCTGACCGGCAAGGGCGACGTCTTCGCCCTCAGCTTCATCGAGAACGCCCTCACCGCCAACCAGGTCCTCGCCCCGCTCGCCGGCCGCGACCGCGCCGACCTCGACCAGCTGATCCGCCTCGCCCAGGACGACCCGACGGCTCGCACGGACCGTCTGACGCATCCCTACACCCCCGCGGAGCTGGAGCGGATCCTGGCCGTACTGCGTCACCTGCTCACCGTGCGGGAGACGGTCCTTGCCGTGAACGCGGCTTACATCGCCTCGGCGGCCCAGGCGGACACGACGCGCACGGAACCGCCCTTCCGGCTCCAGGGCTCCTACCGCACGATGAACAAGGTCGCCCAGCGTGTCCAGCCCGTGATGAACGACGTCGAACTCGCCGCGCTGATCGACGACCAGTACCGGGCCGAGGCCCAGACCCTCACCACCGGCGCCGAGGCCAACCTGCTCAAGCTGGCCGAACTGCGCGGCACTCTCACCGCCGAACAGATGGTGCGCTGGACGGAGTTGAAGGCCGCCCACGTCCGAGCCCAGTCCCTCGGAGGACCCGAGGACGACCAACTCGCCCGAGCCGTGGGGGCCCTCGGTCTCCTGGCCGACCGGATCGCAGCCGTCGAGTCGGCGATCAACCGGGTCGGCGACCCACGACACCTGATCGCCAAACCGGCGGCTCGGCATGCGGCACGGCCGGTGCCGGGCGGTGGTCGGGACTGAGATGAGAGGGGCCGCCGACGGGCGCACCTGGCAGCGATCCTGATGGCTTCCGGCATGGTCCGGGCGTTGGCATGTTCATGGGGCGGGGGGGATCTCGCGAACGAGGAGTGGGCCCGGTCGAAGCCGCATCGCCGAAGTCCGGGCAGCGCGGCGGCCGCTGGACCAGGCATCGCAGCATCATCAACGGAATCCTGTACCGGAACCGAACCGGGTTGCCGTGGCGGGAACTGCCTGCACGGTGCGGAAAGTGGAAGACCGCGTACGAGAGGCACAGACTCTGGTCTGCGGACGGCACATGGGAAAGGCTCTTCGCGCTCATCCTGGCCGACGCCGACGCCGACGCCGACGCCGACGCCGACGCCGACGCCGACGCGGAGGGCCGCATGGACTGGTCCATGTTGAGCGTGGACTCGACCATCCGCAGAGCGCACCGGCATGCCGCCGGAGCAGCCAACAAATCCCCGCGGGTGCCGGGAAAAGACGCACGCCCCGGCAGCACCGTCCCGATGGGGGGCTTGGACGCTTCCGGGGCGGCTTCGCCAGCAAGATCCACCTCGCTGGAGAGGGCGGCTTTCGCCCTACGGCGCTGGCGATCACTCCTGGCCAGTGAGGTGACGCCCCACAGCTGATCCCCGTCATGGAACGCATTCGCATTCGCATCGGCCGGCACGGCGACGGGCGTCCTCGCACCCGCCCCGAACATCTCGGCGGCGACAAGGCGTACTCGTCCCGCCGCAACCGTCGCTACCTGCGCCGGTGGCAGATCAAGCACACCACCCCCGAGCCGAAGAACCAGCGGTCACCGGCTTCGACAAGGCCATCGACAAGAGGAGGAACGAGTAGAGCGGACGATCAATGCTCTGAAGACCCCTTCGGGCGGTGGCCACGAGCGCGGTCCCCGGTACCAGGCGGGTGGCCGCAGCGATCGACCACCCGCACATCCTGCCGATCTTCGAAGCCGGTGAGGCCGAAGGCGTCGTGTACATCGCGATGCGGCACGTCCCTGGTCCGGACTTGCGGGCCTTGCTCGACGAGGCAGGCCTATTCCCCGTTCCGACCGCTCACGGCCTGGTGCACCGGGGCGTCAAGCCCAGCAACATCCTGGTCGCCGCAGGAACCGACAGTGAACACCCGCGCCCGGCGCGGGGTGGACATGCGGTTCGTGCGGATCACGGGCTTGCCGCGGTAGCGGTCCGTCGAACTCGACGGCAATCTGCCCTGCGAAGGAACCCTGGGGCTGGATGCGGCCGGCCCGGCAGGCCTACGGCGCGCTCCTGCTGGGGCGGGGCCGTATCGAGGAGGCCGCGGCGGTCTACTGGGCGGACCTCGCCCCTGGACGCCACTCTGCCCCGGGTCCTGCAGCACCCTGGGAGGCGTCCGGGCCCTGCAGCACGCCGGGAGCGTCTGGGCCCTGCGCGGGTTCTACGAGTGCCTGGTCGGCACGGGCAGGACAGGCGAGGCCGCCATCGTGGCCCGACAGCTCAAGAGGGCGGCGGTGTTGGCCGGCGTACCGGCCCAGGTTTCCTGTGTCCGCCGCCTGTGGTCACGGCACCGACGACGGCTGTCGCTGGTCCTGACTGGTTACTCACCGGGCGTTCGGCGCCGGGGTCCTCGCCCATGTCGTTCGGCGCGGCCGGTCTGCGAGCCGGAGGCCGTGCGCTGTCCGGGCTCGATCTGCTGCCGGAACGCCTGCAGTGCGGCGGAGCTGTTGGGCGGCAGGACCGCCATCACGCCGTGCCGCTGTGCCTCGGCCAGCGTTTCCGCTGCCGCGCTGCCCTCGGGGACGTGGACCAGTCGGACGTGCCCGTCGCCGGAGCCGCGGCGGTCCACCGGTGTGACCGCGCCGTGCGTTCCGTCCGGCAGGGTCACCCACAGCTGGAAGTCGTCGAACCTGACGAAGTCCGCGCCCTTGACGGGCCAGGGGTAGTGGTGTTCACCGGGCACCTTCGGCAGGATCCCCTGGTGATGGCCCGGGCTCAGCGGCACACAGGCGTTGAAGAGGGAGTCGGTCCACGCCGAGACGCCGTCGGCGTCCGTGATCGGGGTGCGCAGCAGCTCCTCGGCCTCCTCGTAGCCCAGCGCGGCCAGGGCGGGCAGGGTGAGGGGGAAAGCGTCGACGAGTTCGGCCGCGTCCCGGCGAAGCCGGTCCACCTTCGCCGGGTCGGAGCAGAACTGCATGCTCCACTCGATGCCGACCCGCGCCCGGTACATGCGCCAGCCGCCTGATCCCTTGACCCACAGACTGCCGCCGTGGTGCATCTCCCAGTGCTCGGAGGCGGCGGGCCGCGGCCCGTAGGGGACGTCGCCGTCGTCCAGCTCGTCGAGGATCTTCTTCGCCGTCTTCTTCGCGGCCCGGAAGTGCGGGGTCTCGCGACGCTCGGCGTGGTCGACGAGGCGTATCTTCCACGGGTGGTTCTCCCCGTGCGTACCGCCGGGCCGCAGGCCGGACGGGGTGCGCGAAACCGCTGTGGATTCGGCGACGGCCATGGCTGACCTCCTCGCACTGAGCGCGCTGGCCGAGTGGCCCGGGGCGTCTCTTTCCTCCATCGTGCGCCCCGGACGGGACGACGGCGACTCGGCGGCGGAGCAGGCTAGTTGACCGGAAAACCAACGACCGGGTCGTCGGGCGACCGCACGCACCAGCGGCCAGGGCGTGCGGGGGTTCGAGAAGGGGGACGGCTGTCAGGGCGGCGCCGGACAGCACCAGGACCGCTCGACGCGGGATGCGCCTCCTGGCTCCTCCGGAAAGGGGTGGGGTGATGGGCGCCGACCGTGCGGGCTGTGCGTGGACTGACCGGAAGGTTTGCCATCACCACCCCGAGTCCTGGACAGCCGTCCGGCGGAAAGTCCGTACGGCCGAACAGGACAGCGCGTGGGCGCCAGTCCCGCCCGGCGGAACGGGACACCGGCCCCATGCGTGCGGGACACCGGGCGCGTCACGGTGGTCGGGCACGTCAGACACGCCCCCGGCCGGACAGTGGCCGGGCGGCACCATTCATGGGGGAACGTCATGTCCGCTTCGCTCTCACATCCGTCCCCGGCCGGCACTGGCCCGGGGTCCGTCCCCAAGCCCCCGCACTCCCTCGCCGAGCGCCGCGGCTGGGCCTGGGCAGGCATTGTCACGGCGCTCGGCGGCCTCGTCGCCTTCGTCGCCTCCACGCCGCTGTACCCCTTCGAGGACTCCGACCTCATCGACAACGCCCGCATGGTCGACCGGCTCGACGGCCCCGCCATGTGGTGGGTCTTCGTCCTCCAGGTGACGTTCACCGCGACCGCACTCGCCGCGGTGGTCTTCGGCGCGGGACTGCGCCGCCGGCTCGACCGGCAGTCCCCGGCGGGCAGCCTGGTTCCCGCGACGGCGTACCTGGGGATGCTGCTGGTCGGTGTGATGAGCCTGGTGGGTTCCGGAATGGGTACGGAGCTGTTCCACAACCTGCGGATGTCGGACAAGACCGACCCCGACACGATCATCGCCGATTTCGCCGACATCAACACGTACGGGTGGGTGTGGTCGGGGCTGCTGCTGACCGCTGCCGCGCTCGTCGTCGCGGCGTTCCGGCAGGGCGCGGTGAGCCGCTGGATCGGCGTCGTCAGCCTGATCTTCGGATTCCTGCTGCTGGTCACCCAGCTGACGCCGTTCCAGTACATGGCGCTGTTCGTGGGCGTGCCGTACCTGCTGATCCTCGGCGCTGGGTTCGCCTTCGGCCGGGGCCGCGCGATCGAGTGACCGGAAGCTGACCGGAAGCCGACCGGAAGCTGACCGGAGGCCTTCCCGACACAGGGGAGCGCAGCGCGCGTACGTCGTACGCGTGCTGCGCTCCTTCTGCGTCGGGCGCAGTACGGGTGCGGTGACGGCGGCGGCGCGGTGACAACCGCGGTCCCTGCTGGGAGCCTTAACCCGTGGGGGAACAGGCATGACGGCCCGGCAGGGCCCGGTGGGCGGGGGCCGTCGCGTCCCCGCCGTCGGCGTGCTCGCGGTGTCCTGGGGGCTCGCGCTGACGGCGCTGGTCCTGATGGGAGCGGCGGACGCCGAGTGGGACGCCACGCAGTGGTTCTTCGTCGTGGACACCGCGGACGCGGTGGTGTACGGCCTGGTCGCGGCCGTCGTGCTGAGCCGGCGCGCGCATCCGGTGGCCTGGCTGGTCGCGCTCACCGCCGTCGGCGGGGGCGTCGCGGCGGTCACGGCCCAGGCGCTGGCCCTGTGGGCGCGTGACGCCGGTGACGGCGCGGCGGTGCCTTCGTGGTCGGTGCTGCAGGGCACGGCCTGGGTGCCGGGGACCCTCGCGCTCGTGCTGATCGTGCCGTATCTCCTCGCCGAACACGCCCCGTCGCCCGCCGCCCTCACGGCCATCGCAGCGGGCGTCGTGCTGGTCGCCGGGCTGGTGGCGCTACGGCTGGCCGATCCGTGGCCCTGGCCCGAGGGCGAGCCGGTCGCGCCCCTGGCGGTGCGCGATGCCGGGTGGGCGGACCTCGTCGTGCCCGTGCAACGCACGCTGCTCGGCTGCGTGGTGGCGCTCGGGCTCGTCGCCGCCGGACACGCGGTACGGCGCCGGCTGCGGGATCCGGCGGGACGGGGCCTGGGCTGGCTGGCGATCGGTACGGCGCTGGTGGCGCTGACCTTCCTGCCGCTGGTGCTGTTCGCGGGCGAGGGCCCCGCCGCGCTGCGGCTGTTCACGCCGCTGACCCATCTGGCCTCCCAGGCCTTCTTCCCGGCGGCCGTCCTCGTCGTGGTGCTCCGGCAGCGGCTGTGGGGCATCGACCTGGTGGTCAGCCGGGCCCTGGTGTGGTGGCTGCTGACCGGCCTGCTCGTCGCCGGGTACTTCCTGACGGTGGCCGTGCTGGGGCTGCTCCTGCCCGGCGACGGGGCACTCGGCAAGGTGCTGGCAACAGCGGCGCCCGCGGCCGGGATCCAGCCGGCCCGCGGCTGGCTGCAGCGCCGCGTCGACCGGCTCGTGCACGGAGAGGCGGCGGCCGGCGCCCTCAGTCGGGTCGGCCGCCACCTGGGCAGCGCGCCGGGCCCGCAGGAGGCGCTCACCGGCATGGCGCAGAACATCGCCGCGTCCTTCAACCTCGGTTCGGTGCACGTCCTCGACGAGGACGGCAAACCCCAGGTCACCGTCGGAGACCCGGAGGGCCTGGAACAGCTGGCGGTGGCACTGGTCGTCCGGCGAAGAGCGGTCGGCACCCTGCTGGTGACGGCGCGTCCCGGCGAACGCCTCGACCGCAGGGCCCGGACGGCGCTCGACGAGGTGGCGCCCGTGGTCGCGACCGCGGTTCATCTGGCCGCCGTCACGCGGGAGCTGCGCGAGTCACGGGGCAAGCTGGCAGCGGCCCGCGACGACGAGCGCCGGGCCCTGCGCCGGGAACTGCACGACCAGTTGGGGCCCGCCCTCGCCGGCATCGGCCTCGGCCTCGCGGCGGCCCGCAACCAGCTCCCGGCCGGGTCACCGGCCGACCCGCTGCTGGCCCGGCTGCGCATCGAGGTCGACGCCCGCGTCGAGGAGGTCCGTGTCCTCGCCCGCAACCTGGTCCCGCCGGTCCTCGCCGAGCTCGGTCTCCTGCCGGCGCTGCGGGAACTGGTGATGCGTCACGAGGCGGACGGCCTGGCCGTCGTCGTCCACGCGGACAGCGACACCGGCCGCCCGGACGGCGCTCCGGTGCCCCAGGAGGTGGCCGGCACCGTCTACGCGGTCGTCGCCGAGGCGCTGCGCAACGTCGTACGGCACGCCGGGGCCCGTACCTGCACGGTCACGGTGACGGGCGGCCCGGACGCCGGTGATGTGCTGACGGTGAGCGTGGAGGACGACGGCCACGGCATCACTGCCGGAGCCCGGCCCGGTGTCGGCACCCAGTCCCTGAGGGAGCGGGCCGAGGCCCTGGGCGGTCGGATCGACTGGGGACCGGGGGAGGGCGGCCACGGCACCCGGCTCGTGCTGCGCGTGCCGCTGCGACCTGCCTCCCGGCCGGGGAGAACCACGGGTGAGCTGGAGGGGGACAGGGCGACATGAGCGAGAACGCCGAGCGGGACCCGGCCGGGGCGGCAACGGTCCGGATCATCGTCGTGGACGACCATCCGGTCTTCCGCATGGGCATGAGCGCGCTGCTCGGTTCACTTCCCGGGCTGAGGGTGGAGGCGGAGGCCGACTCGCTGGCGTCGGCCGTGGCGGCGGCCCAGGCCCAGCGGCCCGATGTCGTCGTCATGGACCTGCACTTGGGCGACCGGGAGCCCTCGGGCGTGGAGGCCACGCGCGAGGTCCTGCGCGTTCGGCCGGGCGCCGCGGTCCTGGTGGTGACGATGCTGGACGACGACGACTCGGTGTTCGCGGCGATGCGGGCCGGGGCCCGGGGCTATCTGCTCAAGGGCGCCTCTCCCGCCGAGATCGAACGGGCCGTACGCGCCGTCGCCAACGGCGAGGTGATCCTCGGCCCCGCGGTGGCCTCACGGGCGGTGGCCCACCTGACGTCCGCGCGCTTCGCGAACCCGGCCATGGCGCTGCCCGAACTGACCTCGCGCGAGCACGAGGTCCTGGACCTCGTGGCCCGGGGCCTGGACAACCTGGCGATCTCACGGCGCTTGGTCCTCAGCCCGAAGACCGTACGCAACCACCTCTCCAACATCCTGACCAAGCTGCAGGCCTCCAGCCGCGCGGAGGCCATCGTCCGCGCCCGCCAGGCCGGCCTCGGCGAGAACTGAACCCGGGGCGCGGCCCCGAGTTCCTACGCGGTCATGCCCAGCTTGCGCAGGGCGTCCAGCTGCTCATGGCCCAGCTTGTTTCACCGTGCGCGGGTGGGGGTGTCGCTGTTGGTTCCTTTTGATCGGCGAGGTTGAACTGGGCTGGTCAGTTGGCTCGGTTGGGTCCGGCGGTGTGGTGTGTGCCGGTGAGGTGGTGGGCGTTGCTTGCCGGCCCCGACCGGGCGGGCCTGAACCGCGGAGTTCCTGCTCTGGGTTGGTCTTGTCGGTGTTGATCAGTTCTGTTGGCTGGCCGGTCAGGTTCGCTGAGCGACTGTTGCAGCGGCAGAGGGGTGCTGCCGCCGAGGTCTGACAGACGGTGCGCGGCCGCCCGGCGGCAGTCGGCACCCGTTCGCGCTGGAGCCCATCGTCCACGTCGTGCCGGCGCTTCGGCTCCGCAGCGGACGAAAAACACCATGGCGCGGCCTCCGCCAAGCTGCGACGATGCTGTTTCCCAAGCGGAGGGCCTTTGTTCGTCTTCGTGTGTGCGGGGTGCGGCGCCGAGCTGACCGCCCCGCTGTCCCAGGTGGTCCTGCCGGCCCACGCCCATCAGAAGTACGGGAACGGGATTCAGCTCCCGGTTCTCATGGAGTCGGGCACGTTCGCCGTGGAGCCGGAGCCCTCAGGGCCGCCGTGGCGGAGGTGGGAGGAGATCGATCCGGACGAGGTGGCCGCTCGCGGCATCTACGCGCCGGTCCACGCCCTGTCCGATGGCGCGCCCGGCGCGATCGTCATCGCGCCCGGAGACATCCGCGGCACCGTGCTGATCCCGGAGAATTGCGGTGGCTACTGCTGCGGCCTCGACGGAGCAGACGGCCCCAATTTGGCCTGCGAGACGTGCGGCCTGCCCGTGGCGAGCAGGATCGACGACTGCTCGCTCTGGCAGGCGGTGTGGCTCGCCCCTGACGCCGTGCGCCGCCGCCCCGTCGACGGCGCCGATGCCGCACCGCTTTCCTGGGCGGAGCTGGCAGCGCAGGGGAGGAGCACACCACCGTTCGAGCCGATCACCGCGTGGGGAGGGCCGCAGTTGGGGTCACACCACTGGTGGTCTTGGAGCCCGCAGTGGGAGGCGGCGGCCGGCCGGGCGCTCGCCCATCTACTGACGGCGTCGGACGGCCGGCCGGTGACCGTCCCGGACGGCCTGACCGAGGAGGTGTTCCAACGCGTCCTCGACACCCTGCTGCCCGCAGGTCCGTCGGCGCGGCGCGCCGTCCTGGCCGGGCCAGGGCTGCCCGCCCCCAACGCGGACGTCGACATCATCATCGTGCCGGTCCATCCGCAGACGGGGGAGACCTGGGCCCCGGTCGGCCCGGGCGCCTCGGCACACCCGGTGCCGCTGCCGTTCGGGGTGTGGCTGTGGCTGGCTTTCCCCGAGCCGCACCTGCCCGGCCCCGCGTCGGGCGTCATGCCCGACGGCGTCCTCCGCGACGATCCGCCCGCACCGCACCCCTACGCCCTGTTCAGACCTGACCTGGCAGTTTTCCAGACCACTCTGGTCCGGCTACCAGCCGTCCGCAGCCAGTGGCTGCGCGAGATCCTCGAGAACCTCACGCAGGATGTGCGCCTCCGCCTCTTCTGATCAGCTGGCGATCAGACCCGGCCCGGAGCGGCGCATCCAAGCCCGCAACAGCGGCGGACTCCTCCACCCCTCGCCGAACGAGCGACCAAGTGGACCAAGAACGACGCCCGACGAACTACTGCACCATCTCCAGCACGACCTGCCGGCCCACGTCCACGGGCACCTCACCGACGATGCCGCCGTAGTCGCCCCACGTGGCAGTGTCAGCCGCTGAAGCGGCCGCCCGCCGGGTGGTGGACGGCACCCGTCCACGGACCGACGGTGCGGATGACACGGCCGACCTCGCGGAAGACGACGTACGTGGCGTTCTTGTGCGACCCGGACCGGGGCTTCTTCAGCAGCGTCGTCGAGGAGATGACGCCCTCGCGCACCGAGACGGCCACCCGCATCAGGTGCCGGAACTGGGACTCGTAAATCTCTAGTGCTGTCCCCGGCGTCTTCGGCCTGCACCACCTGGTGGACGGCGCCGGGTACGACAGCTGGCTGTACGGCCGACTGAGCCACCCGCGCCCTGCGCGGGCGCTCTGCATGGCACGCGACGGGCGGACGAGGGCTGCGTAGTCGGTGAAGACCCAGCGCGACGTGCCGTCGAGCTGCCTAGCGCGTGACCGGGCCGCCGTGGGCGAGCACTGAGGCTGCGAACCACTCGCCGACACCGGCAAGACGCCGGCCAGCCCCAGCACGGAGAGGGCCGGGGTCGGCGTGCCTGCACCGCGGCGCCGCCGGAGCAGCTGCACGAGGTTTGGCAGCAGACAGCTCCCCCTGCGGGCACCGGTGCAGACACCACAGCCGGCGCCTCGCACCCACGAAACCGAAGTCAGGCAGCCTCGTGGGGGTCGCGTCCGCGCATGCGCCGGTCGTACGCCGCGGCTGACTCCAGCCCCACCGCGGCGCGCCGGGCGTCCAGCTGCTCGGGGTCGGTCACGGGGTACGGCCGCAGGTCTCCGTCCCGGGCGTTGGTGTACTGAGTCCCGTACACCTGGGGTTCGCCGGCCGCGACCAGAACCCGGTCGGTGAGGTACGCGAGATGGCGCGGCAGGGCGTCCCCAGCCGCGACGGCGTCCTCAAGAAGGCCGAGTACCTGATGTTGGAGGTCGAGAGCGCGGTCGGCGTGCTGGGCCAGGAGCCATGCTTCGTCGGCTCCCCGCTCGCCGACCAGCGTGATCCCTTCCGTCGTGCGGTTGACGGGGAGCTCGTGCTCTTGGTCCTCGCCGTCCTGGTGGTTCTCGTCGGGCCAGACGCCGAACGGGCCGGGTAGGCCGGGACCGGTGGCGCCGAGCTGCGCGGCGCCACCCTTGAGCCGGTGGTAACAGGGAGCTCTTCCAGTTTGGCGGGAGTCACGTCACCGTGGTCATCGACCGTGTCTCGCGCCGCGACGTGTTTCGGCCGCCTCGCCGACTGACCGGCCCGGCACCGCACCGCCCGCTGCCGTTGACGCCGTCAGAGCGCCCATACCCGCCCCAGACTTCCCCTGTCATGGATGCCGAGCTTGCGGTAGACCCGGCCGAGCGCGTTGTCGACCGTCCGTACTGACAGACCGCACTGGTCGGCGATCTCCCTGCTGGTGTGCCCATGGGCCGCGAGTTGCGCGATCTCCCGTTCACGCGGACTGAGTTCCGCCGCCGTCGAGAGGTCCGCCAGCGCAGGGGTCGCCGCGTCCTCGCACTGCCGTCGCAACGCGTGGGCGCGAGCTGTGGCACGCCGGCCGGCCCCCTCCTGGGCCGCGCCGCCCGATGCGCGCCACAGTTCGACCGCTCCCGCGAGGCTCTCGGCAGCGAGGAGCAGCGCGCCCATCGCCGTCCATGCGTCGGCCACGGCCACCAGCGCGTCCGGGTCACGCTCGGCCACCGCACGTGCATGGGCGGCACGAGCCGCCGCGTAGGGCCCTTGGGCGTCATCGGCAAGTTCGCGTACGCGAGGGGCCGCGTCCCGGTCGCCCCAGCGGAGCAGATCGTGTTCAAGCGTCAAAGCGCCGGCGAGCTCCCCTTCCGCCCGTGCCGCTTCGGCCCCGGCGCGCAGCGCGGCTTCCGCCTCGTGGCGTCGCCCCCGGCACCGCAACGACCAGGCCTGGGCGCGCAGCGTGTCGGCCTGAGCGAGCGGGGAGTGCGGATCGGTGGAGCCGGAGGCGAGTCCGGCTGTCTCCGGGGCGCTGCGACCGACGTATGCTTCGGCCAGTACCAGCCCGGCGAGCGCACGCTGCTCGGCGTATCTGTGTCCGCACATGTGGGCCTGCGCCCGGGCCTCACGGAAATGGGCGACCGCCTCCGCACACCGTCCCCGGTCGAGCGCGATCCGTCCCCGCACCCAGCCAAACCAGACGACCAATGCGGGCACGGGTGAGCGCAGCAGTCCCTCGAGCCCCTCGGACGCGGCCCGCTCCGCCTCATCGAACCGCCCCGCCTCCAGCAGGGACGCCGCGACGAGGTAGAGGCTGCGCGCCGGATAGAAGACCGCCGACCGGTCGGCCAGCATGCGGTGCGCGGCATGGGCTGCACGGCCGCTGCGGACAGCGTCCTCGGGCCGCCCGGAGGACAGTTCCACCCTCAGCCGGGCTTGGAGCAGCAGCACACCGGAGTCGGACGGCTCGGCCCCTTCCGACAGCGGCAGCCACGGGTCGAGCACGGTGCGGGCCCGCGCGGTCCGCCCCGCCGAGGTCAGCAGGGTGGCCTCCCAGCCGGCCATCTCGGCGCACGGACCGCCCCGGCGCCCGGCCTCGTCGAGTACAGCCAGCGCGCGGGTCATGTTGCCGGGCCCATAGAAGTGATGGACGGCCAGGGTCAGGGCGGCGGTGTGCAGGTACGGCTCCCTGGCCGCGGCGAAGGCGTCTTCCAGGACGGCGATCCCTTCGCCGAACTCGCCCCGCTGTCCCAGGGCCTCGCCGAGCATCAACCCGGCCCGGGTGTTGGGACCGTGTACCAGCGCGGCGCGTGCCAGCCGGCACATGGTGTCCACGTCATCCGCGTGCAGGGCCTGCGCCGCGGCACGCACAAGCAGGGCAGGATCGGCGGTTCCGGTGGCCTCCAGTTCCCAGCGCGCCAGAGCGAGGGGGTCGTCGGCGCGCCGGGCGCCGTACCCGCGTACCCGGCCGACCTGGTCCAGCAGCAGGGTTCGGGCCCGAAGCCGGGTGATGCCGGCGCGCAGCACCCGTGCGTGCATCGGGTGGGCGAGGGTGAGCTGCTCGCGGCGCCCGTCGAGGCGTGATTCGACGAGTTGCTGCCGCTCCAGTCCGGCGAGAGCGTCCGCATCGACATATTCCAGGCCGTCCCGCAGCCCGATCGGTCCGCACACCGCTAGGAGTTCCATCAGGGTTCGCTGCGGGCCAGCCAGTTCCCGGAGCCGTACGTCGAGCAGGGCGTTCGGCAGCACCGGGGCGAGCGGCCGCGTGAGGCACCACACCCCGTGCACACGGCTCAGTCGCCCGTCGGCGAGGGCGCTTCGCAGCAGCTCCCTCAGGCACAGCGCGTTGCCACCGCTGGCCTCCCACAGGGCCCGCAGGGCGGATGCGGCGACCGGCCCGCCCATCGTGGTGATCAGCAGCCGGGCGCTCTCTTCCTCACCCAGCGCCGACAGCGGGATGTGGTGCAAGGCGTCCTCCCGCCACAGGGGCTGCAGCACGTCCGGCCAGTCGGCGCCGTCGGGGAGGGTCACGGCCAGGAAGAGCGAGGAGTCCGCCAGCAACAGTGCGATCAGCGCCAGTGACGCGGGATCGAGCAGCTGGATGTCGTCGACGACCAGGACGGTGCGGGTGGTGGCGGATGCGCGGTGCGCGGCCATCCGCTGCCGTACCCGGCGGAAGAACTCTGCCGGCTCTTCCGCGTAGACGTCCGAGGGCAGCAGCGGCGCCAGCGCCGACAGCGGCAGCGCCCGGGCGCTGTGCGTCGCCTGGACGCGTACGACACGGTGGCCGCCGCGACCGCCCGCCCAGGTCGAGAACTCCTCGGCGAGGCGGCTCTTGCCCACCCCGTGCTCTCCTGTGATCATCACTGCTTTGCAGGCCGGTCGGCGCAGCGCGCGGCGGAGCTCCGCCAGTTCGGTGTCCCGGCCGGCGAAGTGGAGGCGGCCGCTCCCCATGCCCGTGTCCACCGTGGGTCCCCCTCGGGCGCCGGGGCCGATCCGGCCCCCCAGCCGGATGGTTCGCCCACGGCGTGCGGTCCGCAGTCTGGCACGCCGGCCGTCGAAGCGGCCGGAGCGGCAGGCGGTTGACCGAAAGCGACCGCGAGTTCGTCCGGAAGGCAGGCCGGTACTGAGTAGGGCCTTGCCTCGATGGAGTAGTCGACTGCTCTGTGCCGCGGTGTGCGGACGGGCGAAGGTGTTGCCACGTCGGGGCAGCGGGCCGAGTGGCCGTGCGGCCCACGACGTGACCACTGATTCACCACGGGGAAGGAAAACCAGATGCGATCGAGAAAGCTCCGTCGCCTCGGCACCGGGGCCGCGGGTCTCGCGGCTGTGTTCACTCTGACGGTCCCGGCGGCCGCCGCCGCTCAGCCGCCTGTGCCCGGGGAGCTGTACAAGGTCCAACTGCTGACCCTGCGCTGCACCAACATTTCGGAGAGCGGCGAGGACGAGGTGTACATCAAACTCGACGGCGGTGTCGCGATTCCCACTTCGGTCTGCCGTGAACGGGGCACGGTCGACTACAGCGGAGTGGATCCCGAGCGGTTCATCTTCGAGGGCGGCACGATCCTTCCCCTCGAACTGTGGGAGCAGGACCCCGACGTCATCGACCCGGACGACAAGCTGGGCGTCTTCGAGCTCAATGACAGCCGGGTTGGCACGACCAACATCGCCAAGATCGTCAATGGGACCGACTACGCCTACAGCCTGACCTACCGGGTGCTGCCGCTGGACTAGGACGACGTCACTCAGCCGCCGCGCCCCGCTGTTGGACGAATGCGGACGGGGTGCGGCGGTGGTCGTCCCCTGGGCGATCGGTTGAGCGAGCGCCTGGCGGTCGATGCACGGGGGGACGGCGATGACCGGGCGCTGCACATGGCCCGGTTCGGCACGCGGTGTCGGCCGAGGGCCGCGGGCCCGTATGCTCAGGTGCTCGTCTCGGCAACAGCCGCGCGGAACTCCTGCGTCATCAACTCGACGGGCCGCGCTGGACGGGAGCCTCACCCGACTCGGCCGACACCCTCGACACCGTCCTTCGCCGTGAACGCTGACGAGCCACGCGGAGTAGTACGCGGCCTCACTCGCCCTGGCGATCGACCAGGCATTCGAGAAGCCCGGAGCCTGAGGATCGCTCGCCGCGGCACCCCGCACGGCTCCAGACTCGGCAAGACGCGGTGGGTAGTGAAGCGCACCTTCGCCTGCTCTACCAGTTCAAACGCCTGCACATCCGCTACGAGAAACACGCCGACCTCCACCAGGACTCCTCGAACTCGCCTGCCCGATTGTCTGCTTGAGACGACCGGGCATCGCATTCTGAAACGATCAGTAAGGCGCACCGGCCGCGCGTGCCGGCCGCCGTCAGCGACTCCATGCAGACCGGCAGAGTCCTGCTCAAGGTGGCAGACGAGGCTAATGACCGCGGCATCCTGAATCATGTTGCGCCGACCTCTTGGCCGGCAGGTTCGGCCTGCCGATCAGGTTTGGTCGGCGGGGTCGGGTCGCTCGGACGCTCGGCGAGGTACTGCGGGACGTCGTCGTACGAAGCTGTCCCGCCCCACGTCGACGATGCGGCGTACCGCTCGGGGCCCCGGGCATGAGGGCCGCGCGTCGAACAGCTTCCCGGGCCGTCCAGCCCTCCCCTCTCAGGTCCTCCTCGCTCAAGTCCTCCGGCGTGGGGCTGGGAGGCCGGGCGTCCGGTCAACCGGCGGGCACGGGGGGACGCAGCCCGTAGGCGGTCTGCACAGCGGCGAGCGCCTGCTCGTAGTAGTCCGTCTCGGTGTCGATCGTCAACCGCACACGTGCCCCCTTCCCTGATCGTTGCGCTCTTCGTCACCCAACCCCATGGTGTGTCGCCTCGTTGGCCGAGGCGGGCGGCGGGCGGCGGGCGGCGGGTGCGGGCCGGCCATTGGGTACGCGTCGGACTCTGTCCACAGGGCACCGGCCGACCCTGCATGTACTGCAAGATTCGGCTGGAGGTCGAGCACCTGTCGAAGGACCGCGAGGCGCCGGCCGTGTGGTTGTGGTCCTCGAAGGCCGGTGACACCGACGCCGGCTCCGGGATCTGGAAGCGGCCGACCGGTGGACGTGTCTGATCATCGCCGCTTACACACAGCTCCGGCTCGCCCGCCCTCTGGCCAGGGATCTGCGACGCCCATGGGAGCAGGCGCCCGCACTTGGACGGCTCACCCCGGCTCGAGTCCCCGGGGCGTTTCGGAACCTCCGCCAGTACATGCCCTGTCCCAAGACACTCATCGCTTCGCAAGGGTCGAGAAGTTAAAGAACAAGCTCAGCGCCTGTTCGGAAGCTGCCGTGCCAGCAAAGCGGCGGGCTCACAAGCCGACATCAACCAGGGGTGCTCACGCCTTCCGGGCCAGCCAGACCCATGTCGTATATTGTGCGAATTTGCAACTTCGCTCGGTTTGTCCAAGGGAAGGTATCCATGGGTAGAGATAATCTTGACACGGTCCGACGCGTGTACGACGCGTTCGCCCGTAAGGACATCGACGCCGTGTTCGACGCGCTTTCGGCCGACGTCGAGATCTATCAATCAGAACTGGTGCCGTGGGGCGGCAACTACCGCGGACATGACGGAGCCCAGGAGTTCTTCGGGCGTCTCCTCGGCAATATCGAAAGCGCTGTGACGGCGGACGAGATGATCGAGGCCGGGGACCACGTGATCCAGATCGGCCACAGCCGCGGACACGTAAAGGCCACCGGTGTCCGGTTTGACGTGCGTGATGTGCACGTGTGGACACTGCGGGACGGCAAGGTAGTGCGCTTCGAGGCGTATCTCGACACCCCTGCCATGCTGGCTGTTCTTGGATGATCAGGCTGCCCCGCGCCAGACCGGAAAGCCGCGTCTCCGTGGGACAGGGCGCCAGCGGCCCGGGCGGTGTGCAGTCAAAACACGCCGGGTGATGGCGGTGGCGTCATGGCCTGCTCGCCGGCGGGCGGACGGGTGGCGGAATGCCGGCATCGCGACGGCGATGGCGGTGCCGACAATGGGGACTGTCGCGGCGATCGGGGACCGGTCGGAGGCGTCCGCGGTGAAGAACACCGGGAGGCCGAGTAGGGCCGAGATCACCGCGAGCCCACGACGGCGCGCATGGCGCGGGGCTGCCCCGGCCGGCGGGCTGGTAGGCGGCCAGGGTGACGGGCCCCCAGCAGCGTCCCGGTGATGGCGACGCCGGGCGGCGGCCCGGGGTGCTGCCACAGGCCGACGAGGCCGGCCAGGTCGAGTGCGGCGAGAACCGTGCAGAGCGTCATGCCGACGGTGCGATGCATCAGATGTTTCGATTCTCGTGCGAGCGGTCGTCTCAGCGGTCGGGGAGCGAGGACTTGAGCCGGTCGACGCCGTCGCCCTGCAGGGTGTCCAGACAGGCGGTGCGTCCGGTCGAGAGCAGCAGCAGGCCCAGAGCGGGCCCGGCGATCTCCGGTCCGTCGCCCACCGCCCAGTCGGTGTCGGTCGCCCGGAGGGTGAAGCCGGCCAGGTGGCGCTCGGCATGGAACGGCCAGCCCATCGCCCAGACCCGCCGCAGTCCTTCGCGACTGTGCTCGGCCGGGACGGGGAGCTGTCGGGCGAGCGGGAGGGCGATGTCCTGACCGTGGACGATCGCGTCGAACAGCGCGTTGCGGGTGTCCAGCACCTTCGCTGTCCGTCGGGTGCCGGCGTGGCTGCGGATCGCTGCGACCAGGTCCGCGGGATGCCGGGAGCCGTGCCGGCGGGCCAGCACGGTATTGATCCGGTCGGGGCTGAACCGTGCACGGGGTGCGACCGCGACCATGTCCCAGGTGGTGATGGTAGGGACCAGGGCGAGGTGTCCCGCAACGTCGCGCACACGCCAGCCCCGGCACAGCGACTCCTGTTCCCATTCGGCCGGGGTGAGTTCTTCCAGCAGGTCGGCGATCCGCAGACGCGTCGCGCGGACCGCGGCCCAGTAAGGGTCCGAGTCGCTCATAACAGTCTCCAAAGGTCCGAACCTCGGACCATATTAGTACGAGGTTCGGACCTTCTGCAATGATGGGGGCATGACCGACGGCAACGCTGACGAGCTCAACCTGGGACTGCTGATGTTCATCCCGTACCGCTTCATGGAGTCGGCCGTGATGGCCGCCCTGAAGTCCGCCGGACACGACATCTCGCTCACCCAGGCACGGGTCTTCCAGCGGATCAGGCCCGAGGGCTCGCGGCTGGCCGAGCTGGCCGAGGCGTCACAGGTCAGCAAGCAGACCATCGGCTCGATCGTCGACCAGCTCGAACGAGCCGGCTACGTCCGACGCGTTCCCGACCCGCGCGACGCACGAGCCCGACTGGTCACAATCACCGCCCGGGGCCAAGAGCTCATCGAGCTGAGCCTGCCCGTCGTCCGCGACATCCAGCGGCAATGGACGGCCCACCTGGGCCCCGGGCGCACCCGGCAGTTGAGGCAGGCCCTGGAAGCGCTGCGGGAGATCACCGATCCACACCGCTGACCACACGTATCCGACTCCCGGCGCGTGCCTGCTCGCCGAGAGCAAGGTGGTCGCAGCCGCCCACTGGTGGCCCCCGGTCGGTGATCACGCGGGTGACGGTCACCGACGACAGCGCGGGTGGGTTGGCCGTCAAGAACCGAATCGCCGCGGTCACTCCGCAGACGTTCGTGTCCCTGGCACGGCTGCGCGTCACACTAGCCCTTTCACTTCAGGCACATCCAGACCAACCGGCACGCCGACAGGGCCCGGGGTCCTGCCGTCACCTGCCCAACGGATCGCCTTCGGCGCCGTCGGTCTGGGTACGCAGCATCGTGTGGCCGCCGTGATGCAAGGGCGTGTCCAGCTTCCATCGGGCTGCTTCGCTCCCTGTTCGGGCATCGAAGACGTGGACTTCGCCGTGGCCGCCGCGGGTGACGGCGACCCAGTCGGAGCCCGGCGAGGCGGCCACCGCACGGCGTTGGACGCCCTCCCACGGGGTGCCGCCACGGCGGGGCGCGCCGTCCATGGCGGGGAGGGCGACGCGGTGGGCGGTCTCGCCGTCGGAGTCCAGCAGGATCAGCTCGTCGCCGTCCGGGTGGACGCGCGTGAAGGCGGTGTGGTCCTTGGCGAGGGCCAGTCGGAAGACCAGCCCCGGGCCGAGCTCCGTCAGGGTCGTACGGTCGGCGTCGAGGTCGTGGCACCACGCCTGGTTCGTCCACTCCGGCCATCGGAGGGGGTCCGCCGGGCCGCCCCGCAGGGTGGACCACAGTGCCGGGCGCCGCGGGTCGAGCCGCAGGTACCAGCCCCGGGCGGACGAACCCCACGGGATCACCGGCTCCGCGACGAGTGCGTCGCCCTCACGGCGTGCCCGGTGCACGCCCGTGCCGGTGGCCGCGAAGACCTGGCCGAGGTCGGGGACTTGGGCGTCTCCGTGTCCGTCGTCCGGGAGCGTGAGGTGTGCGTGGGCCGTTGCCGCCGGGCAGCCGGGCGGAGCGCCGAGAAGGTCGGTGAACCGGTGGACGGCCAGTGCGCCGGGCTCCCTGTGCCGCAGGACGACGAGGGGGTCCCCGTCGCCGAGCACGGTCACTCCCGGCTCGCCCACGCGCGTGCGTACCCGGGCCGCGTCTCCTGTGGTGAGGTCGACGACCGTCAGCAGGTCCGACCACGGCTCGGCGTTCTTGCCCAGGCCTGTCGTGACGGCCACCCACCGGCCGGACGGGTCGCAGGCGAGGTGCTCGGCCGGCACGGCGACCGGGATCGCGGTCTCCACCAGTTCCTTGCCGAACGGGTCGAGCACCAGCAGCTCGCCCCTGCGGTCGTCGACGCAGGCCGTCCGCCCGCCCGACAGTGCCAGGAACCCCGCGTGCTCGGAGAGGTGGCGGCCCGTGAGGCGGCCCGCTTCGGTGCCGTCCGGCAAGGTCAGCAGGTGGACGCATCCCGTCACATGGTCGGACGCGAGCAGCAGAGGGGGTGCGGTGGTCATCGATGCCTCCAGGAAAAAGGATCTGATGAAAACGATTATCATGTATCTTCGGTGCGTTCCGTGGACCCTGAGAAGAAGCGAGGGCATCGATGCTGCGCTCACCGTCGAGATTCGTCCGAAGCTGGATCACCGCAGCGATCGTGGGTTCGGCCCTGGTCGGTTGCGGCGCGTCCGCCGAACCCGCCGGCGAGGAGACCACGGCCGCCAAGAAGACCGATGTCAACGTCGAACCCATCAAGGCCGCACGGGAGTTGACCGATACCAACGGCGTCGAGATCTCCCTGAAGAAGGAGCCCGAGCGCATCGTCTGCCTGTTCGCGCTCTGCGACGACATCCTGACCGAGCTGGGCATCGTCCCCACGGCCACGAACAGCGCGCTCCTCGCCCACCCGGACTTCCTGGGGAAGGAGAAGGCGAAGGAGGTCGATGTCATCCCCGGCGGGTTCATCGCCCCCGAGGTGGAGGCGATCCTCTCGCACAAGCCCGATCTCGTGATCGGCCTGAAGGACACCCACGGCAAGCTCGCCCCGGCGCTGAAGGGCGCCACCACGTTCTGGCCCATGCAGCCCGAGTCGTGGGAGGACAGCGTGGGCTACCTGCGCGATGTCGCTGCGCTCACCGGCCGCACCGCCGAGGGCGAGAAGGCCGAGAAGGCCTTCCGCACCAAGCTCGCCGAGGCGGAGAAGAACAAGAGCGACAAGACCGCGCTCATCATCTACGGCAGTGACGAGAACTTCGGCGTCGCCACCCCGGAGACGGACGTGGGCGCCAGCCTGTTCCCCAAGCTGGCGGAATACCCGTGGAAGTCCCGTGGTGTGGAGGGAAGTTACAGCCTTGAGGAGATCCTCGCCCGTGACGTCGACGTGTTGTTCGTCGAGACGATGAGCTTCGGGGAGGCGGACGGAAAGCTGTCGGAGAAGCTGGCGAAGAACCCCTTGTGGGGCAAGATCCCGGCGGTGAAGAACGGAGACGTCCACGAGGTCGACTCCGAGGTGTGGGCCAAGGGGCGCGGTACCCGTTCGCTGGGCATCGTCCTCGATGAGGCCACGGCCGCGCTGCGGTGAGCGCGCCCACCGCGACACGCGCCGGGGCAGGTGAAACGGCATCGGGCGCACGGCGGTCCGTGCGGGGCGCGGGAGCATGGCAACTGCATGCCGTCGTCGCGCTGTTGGTCGCCGCCTCCGCCTGCGCTCTGACTCTGGGCACCCCCTACGTCCCGTTGCACCGGCTGCCCGGTGCGCTGCTGGACGCGGACAGCACGCTCTCCGGGATCGTGGTCGGCGAACTGCGTGTGCCCCGGCTGGTGCTGGCGCTGGTCGCCGGGGCCTGTCTGGGTGCGGCGGGGCTCGTGCTGCAGGAGGCGCTGCGCAACTCCCTGGCCGTTCCGGAGATGCTGGGCGTGTCGTCCGGGGCCGCACTGGGGGTGGCTGCTCCGCTGGTTCTGTCGGTGTCCCTCCCCGCCGCCGTCCAGCCCCTGCTGGCCATCGGCGGGGCCGCGCTCGGCGGCGTGCTCACGCTGCTCGCCGCGGGGCTGGGGCGCAGTCCGTCCGCCGTACTGCTGACCGGCGCCGCGGTCGCCGCCGCGTTGCAAGCCGCGCTGCTCGTGCTGATGGTCATGGCCGACCAGCTCGACCTGCAGCTGATCTACCGCTATCTGCTGGGTTCGCTCTCCGCCCGTACCTGGGAGGACGTGACCGGGCTGTGGCCGTGGCTGCTCGTCGCGGTTCCCGCGCTCGTGCTGTGCGCGCCGGTGCTCTCGGTGCTGCGGCTGGGGGACGAGGACGCCGAGGCGCTGGGCGTGCGTGCGCAGCGGGCACGGTTCGCCGCGCTGGCCATCGCCGTCGTGCTGATCGCCCCCGTAACGGCCGTGTGCGGGCCGGTGGCGTGGGTCGGGTTCCTCGCTCCGCACCTGGCGCGATGGTTCAATCCCGCGGCGGATGCGGTGCGTTGGCTGCCCTGGTCCGCCGCGTGGGGCGCCGTCGTCGTGGCTGTCGCCGACGTCCCGGCCCGGCTCGCGCTGGCACCCGTGGAGACGCCGGTCGGCGCGTGGACGGCCCTGCTCGGCGTGCCCACCGGGGTCGCTCTGCTCCGGTCGGGCAACCACAGGCCGGCAGCCCTGCGCCGAGCGGCGGGCTCCGGTGTGGGCCCGGCGCCGCAGGGTGCCCAAGCCATGTCCTCCTCTCCTTCGGAGAAGGAGGCCCGGTGAGCAGGCGTTTCACGGTGCTCGCCGTACTCGCCGTCGTGTGCGCCGGTGCGGAACTGGTGGCCGGGCGCGGCATGTCCCCGGCCGTGGTCTGGGACGTCCTCGGCGGCGGCGGTGATACGACGGAGCGGCACATCCTGCTCCAGCTCCGGCTGCCCCGGCTGCTGGTGGCCCTCGGTGCGGGGGCGTGCCTCGGCGTGGCGGGCCTGGTCCTGCAGTCGGCGCTGCGCAACCCCGTCGCCGGGCCCGAGGTGACGGGTGTGACGCCGGGCGCGGTGCTCGGGGCCGTCAGTGCGACCGGCCTCGGGCTCGCGGGGTGGGAATCGCCCCTCGCCGTGGTCGTCGCCGCGTGCGTGGGCGGTTGCGCCGGTGCCGCGCTGCTGTGGCTGCTCGCCGGGCGCGGCCGAAGCGACCCCGCGCAGACCGCTGTGCACGGGGTGCTGGTGTCCGCCGTGCTCGGTGGGCTCACCGCCATGGTGCTGCTCGTCGCGCCGGGGGAACTCGGCAGCGTCGTGCAGTGGCTCGTCGGCACGACGGAGGGCAGGGTGTGGCAGCACTGGCACCTGCTGTGGCCGTGGGCGCTGGCCTGGAGTGCCGGGGCCTGGCTGCTGGCCGGGCCACTGACCCTGCTGCGCTGCGGGGACGACACCGCCCTGGCCGCCGGCCTGTCCGTGAGGCGGGCCCGCACCCTCGCCCTGCTGTGCGCGGTGGCGCTGACGGCGGGCGCGGTGGCGGCCGTGGGGGCGCTGGGATTCGTCGGGCTGCTCGTGCCGCACCTCGCCGTGGCCGTCTTCGGCGCCGATCTGCGGGTGACCCTGCCCGGCTCCGCCCTGGTGGGCGCGGTGGTGGTGTGCGGGGCGGACGTGGCGGCGCAACTGTCCTCGCGGCTGCTGGCGGTCGCGCTGGACTCCGGGCGGTTCACGCTGCCGGTAGGGGCCCTGACCGCCTGCCTCGGGGCCGCGCTGCTGCTGGTCGTCGTGCGCCGCGCGCCGAACCGTACGTTCTGATGTCGACTTAAGGACAGAGCATGACCGAGTCCGTGGGGATCCGCGTCGAGGGGGTCCACTTCGGCTACCCCGGACGACCCGTGCTGCGCGGGGTCGACGTGAGCGTCGAACCGGGCGAGCTGACCGCCCTCATCGGCCTCAACGGCTGCGGGAAATCAACCCTGTTGCGGCTGGCCGCCGGGTTGCTGCGGCCCGACGAGGGGCGCGTTCTGCTCGGCGGGGACGACCTCGCCCGGCTGTCCCGGCGCGCCACCGCCCGGCGTGTGGCGCTGCTGCACCAGTCCGCCCCGGCCGTCCCCGGTATGACGGTGCGGCAGCTCGTCCGGCAGGGGCGGTACGCGGAGCGCGGCCCGCTCGGCATGCTGCGCGAGGGCGACGACCCCGTCGTACGCCGCGCCCTGCGTGACGTCGGCGTGGAGCAGTGGGCCGAGCGTGACGTCGACGCCCTGTCCGGGGGCGAGCGGCAGCGCGTGCGGCTCGCGATGGCGCTCGCCCAGGACACCCGTGTCCTGCTGCTCGACGAGCCGACCACCTACCTGGACCTGCACCACCAGCTCGACGTGCTGCAGACCGTCGTCCGGCTGCGCGAGGAACGCGGCCTCACGGTCGTGATGGTCCTGCACGACCTCGCGCACGCCGCTCGGTTCGCCGAGCGGATCGTCGCGCTGCGCGAGGGCCGCGTGGTGGCGGACGGGATGCCGAAGGAGGTCGTCACGCCCGGCCTGCTGGCGGATGTCCTCCGGGTGGCCGGCCGAGTCGGCCGGGATCCCGAGGGTGGCTGGCCGGTGTGTTACCCGGATCACCCTTTGCCAAGTATTGAATATGAAAATCAGATTCATTAGAGTGACGCGTGGCGCTCGACCGAGCGCCGTATCTCCCTGAGGAACAAGGAGAGTTCATGGACAACGAGCAGGTCTTCGCGCAGATCGCCGACCCGGGCCAGCTGGCCCACGACTCGGCCTCGCACTCCAACGCGCTCGTCGAGAACCCCTTCGAGGACACCGAGGAGTAAGCGAGGGCTCAGCGCTCTCGCCTGTGGGCCCGCCCGTCGTCTGCTGGGCGGGCCCACGCCATCCAGGCCCTTCCCACAGGAGGATCGACGTGTCCCACAGCCAGCTCGTACCTGGGGTCGAGGTCGTCGCCGTACCGGAGCGCGGTCTCGCGGTCCGCACGGCCGAGGGGGAGTTCCTCAGCGTCAGGACCGCAGACGCGGACCAGGACGCCCTGCTCTCCCGCCTCTCCGGTACGGCCGGGGTCGAGCCGGACGACGAACTCGTCCGCATCGTCCGGGCCTTCGAGGACGCCGGGTACCTGGCGGACGGACCGCAGTGCCCGGGATGGCCGGCCGATCGCCGGGACATCCGGCTGCTGGGCGACCCGGTTCTGACCGAACCACTGGCCGTGCTCCTGCGCTCCCTGGGCGCCGAGCCGCGAACGGCGCCGCCCGCCAGCGCGGCTGACGGGCAGTCACACTCACCCGGCCACCTGCTCGCAGGAGACCCCGCCGCCGTCGTGTGGTGCCTCGACGGGCCCGTACCCGAAGGGCTGTGGGACGCTGCCGACCGGCTGCCCGAGCGCGGCATCGCCTGGCTGCGATGCCACCGCGAGGGCTGGCAGGCGTACGTCGAGCCCCTCGCCGCCACTCCGGGGGACGTCACCTCGGCGCACGTCCGGGCCCGCCGGCTCGCCGCCACACCCGCCCACCGCGAACTGGCCGCCTACTGGAGCGGGCCTCGTACGTCCGGACCGCCCGTGCGGTTCACCGTGCCCGCCGCCGGGCTGCTGGCCGCCCTGCTCGCCGACGACCTCAGCCGGTGGATCACCGGCGCACCCGACACCGGCGAGCTGCCCGCCCGGCGCCGGCTCCGGCGTGTCGACCTGCGCACGCTGACCGTCACCGAGCACCCCGTGCTACCCGTCCCGGACGTAGCCCCGATGCCGAAGCAGGCCGGATGAGGCCGTCCACCGTGGCCGTCGAAGGGCTCGCCACCGACGTCCGGCTCCCGGACGGCGACGGTCCCTTCCCGGCCGTCCTCATCCGCACGCCCTACGACCGCAGACGGCACCACGCCGAGCTGCGCGGCTGGGCCCGCCGCGGGTTCGCCGCACTGGTCCAGGACGTACGGGGCCGGCACGCGTCGCCGGGGGAGTGGCACCCGTACGAGAACGAGGCCGCCGACGGAGCTGGAGCCGCTCGCTGGATCCGCGGGCAGTCCTGGAGCGACGGGCGGTTGGTCGCCGTCGGCTCCTCCTACGCCGCCCACTGCGCCCTCACGCTCGCGCTCGACGCACCCGAGGACGCCCGGCCCGACGCCGTCATCGCCGCCGTGCCCGCGCTCGGCACCGCCGACACGGCCCGCGAACCCTCGGGCGCGGAACGGCTGCTGGCCCGCGCCGGCTGGTGGGCGGCTCACGGCGACCGGCGCGACTCCGACGAGAGCGCACTGGACAAGGCCCTGGCCGCGGACCCCGGACTGCTCACCCACCTGCCGCTGACCGGCCTCCCCGCAAGGCTCGGCCGGAGCCTGCCCTCCTGGCCGGACCTGTGGCGGCACCACGAGCGCGGCCGGCTCCTCTCGCAGGCCCAGCACGCCGGAATGCCCCTGCTCGCGGTGGGCGGCCACCACGACCACTTCACCGAGGACACCGTCGAACTGTGGCGCCGCTGGGGCGGACCGTCGGCACGGCTCCTGCTGGGTCCCTGGGGACACGGTCTCGTCACCGAGCCCGGACCGGACGCAGAGGCCGCGCACCGGGTGAGCCTCGGCGAGCTCTACGTGCGCTGGGCCCGCCCCGCCCTCGCCGGGGAACTCCGCCCCGGGCGCCGTGGCGCGGTCGGCCTGGGCGGCAGCCCCCTGTGGCTGCCCGCGGGCACGGAGGGCGAGCCGTACGGTCCCCGCGTACGGCTGCTGCGCGGCGCCTCCTTCACCGCCGACCCGGAACGCCCCGTGTCGTCCGCGGACCTGGCCGTCCCCACGGACGGTCAGCCCGATCGCTGTCTGCTCGCCACCCCGCCACTGCCGCGTCCGCTGGACGTGGTCGGCCCCGCAGAGGTGCGACTGCGTGCCACCGCCCACACCCCGTCGGCCGACTGGGCCGTCCGGCTCGTCGCCCTCACACCGGAAGGGGTGGCCGAGCGGCTCGCCGTCGGCGTCGTCCGACGCGAGGAACCACCAGGACGCCACGCCGAGATCACCGTGCGCCTCGGCCGGCTCGCGCGGCGGCTGCCGGCGGGCACCCGGCTCCGCCTGGAGATCGCCGGGCACCACTTCCCGGCCCACGCCCGCAACCCCCACACCGGCGTCGACCCGGTCACGGCCACCCGGCTGCTCGCCTCCCGGCGCGAGGTCGAGGCCGGGAGCGTGGCACTCCGGCTGCCCGTGCTCAGATCCCGCCCCACACCCACTGATCCCGCAGAGGAGATCCTGCGATGACGCCGCTGCCGCTGGAAGCACTCGTCGACCCCGTCTGCGGCGTCGTCCGCAAGGTCAAGCCCGTCGAGCACCCCGCGGGCGCGCCGCCCCGCTACACCGCGCTCACCGCCGAGATCGCCGACGCTCGCCGGCTCGGCCTGTGGCCCGCGGACCGGGTGTCGCTCGGCACCACCTTCGGCGACCCCGAAGGCGCGCGAACCGCCGCCATAGCGGAGGGCGTCGAGCGGTACTGCGGCAACCGCGTACCGCCGCCCGGCCACCCCGACGCGCCGCTGCGCGCCACGGCCGCCGAGCTGGCCGACAAGGGGCTGCGGCTGTACGGGCCGGATGAGCTGCCTGCCTACGCCGACTGGCAGTACGCCCGCGAGAAGTTCCCCTACCACCCCCTCACCGCCGACACGCCCTCCCTGTGGACGCGCGGCAGCGAACTGCTCCCCGGGGGACGGACCGCCGAGGTCTGGGCGCCCGTCGCCCTCACCCACCTCAACTGGCGCCAGGGCGAGCTGCGTTCACTGCCGCGCACCCACCACCTCAACTACGCGGGGATCGCCACCGGACAGGGCTTCGACGACGCCGTCGAGCGCGGCCTGCTGGAGGTCGTCGAACGCGACGCGCTCGAACTGTGGTGGCACCTCGACGGCCCGGCCCGCGGCATCGACCCGGCCAGCGTGCCCGGCCTCACCGACGACCTCGCCGGATCCGCGCTCGACGTCCATCTCGTCGAGATGCCCTCGGAGTTCGCCCCCTGCATGGCCGCGCTCGTCCACGACCCCCGGCTCGGCCTGTACGCCGCCGGGTTCGCCTGCAAGTACGACCCGGCCGAGGCCGCCCGCAAGGCCGTCCTCGAAGCCGTCCACACCTGGGTCTTCACCCAAGGTCTCACCGACCCCGACGGCTGGGTCTTCCAGGCCGTCGAAGCCGGGCTGCTGGCCCGCGGGCTGTACCTGGACCACCGCGAGGACGGCCGCTATCTCGACGCGTGCGGCGAACAGTTCGAGCACGTACGAGACCTGGGCGCGCACGTCCAGGTGTGGCTGGACGAGCGGATGGCGCCCGAGGCCCGGCGGTTCACCGAGCCCGCGCACGGGACCGTGTCCATCGACGCGGTCGAGCCCGGCAGCCGGGACCGGCTGGCAGGCGCGCTCCACGAGCGCGGTCACCGCGTCATGACCTTCGACCTCACCACCGAGGACGTGGCCGAGACACCGCTGCGCGTCGCCCGGGTCCTCGTCTCCGGGCTCCTCCCCAACGCCCCCGCCGCCTTCGGCTACTTCGGCTGCCCTCGCCTCGCCGAGGCCGCCGTCGCCCGTGGCTGGCGTACGACCGCGCCGAGCGCGCCGGAGGACTTCACGCTGGCCCCTCCGCCCCACATGTGAGGACCGGCCTCGTGAAGCACGTGCATGCGGCGCACCCCGTGGACGCGAAGGAGCACGGCCCGGTGGACCTCGTCACCGCCCTCGCCCGCGCCCGCTCCCCGGAGGGCCCCGGCCCGGACACGCCCGCCGGGTCCGTTGTCCGTGCGTGGCCGGGGCCGCCGTGCCCCATCCCGAAGGCCGACCCCGGGGAGCTTGACCTGCGGGCCCTGCTCCGGCTCTCGCTGGCGGCCTCCGACGGCTCCGGACGGCTGCGGCCCGCCCCCTCCGCCGGTGCGCTGCACCCGGTGGACGCCGAGCTCGTCGTGGGCCCCGGCTGCCCGCTGCCGTCCGGACGCTACGGCTACGACCCGCTGCGCCACCGCGTGCACCGCCTCGGCCGGCAACCCCACGGGACGCTGCCCGGGGCGACCGTAGAACTCTCCGTCACCCCCCAGCGCACGGTCTCGCACTACGGCCACCGCGCCTGGCCGCTGATGTTGCTGGACACCGGGCACGTTGCCGCAGCGCTTTGGCTGGCCGGGTGTGTGCTGGGCCTGCCCGAGCCGGTACTCCGGCTGGACGGCCCCGCCGACGGACCTGTTGCCGCAGTGCACTTCGCCCTGCCGGAGGGGACGCGCCCGCCCGACGGGACCCGCCCGCCCGAGCAGACGCGCCCGGCCGCGCACGCGCCCACTCCCCGCGAGCTGCTGACCCGCCGCAGCGCGCCACCACCGCTGCGGGGCACCCCACCCCGGGACGTCCTGCGGGCGCTGCTCGCCACCACCGTCCAGGCGAGCGCCGGTGAGATCTCCTGGTGCGCGACCGTCGGCGAACCGCAGCCCGAACTGGTCGAGCCGGCCCCTGACGGCACACTGCGGCGGCTCGCAGCGGGGGAGGCCAGGCCCACGCTCGCCGTATGGGCCGCACGCCAGGCGTGGATCGCGGACGCGGGCGCCGTCCTGCTCGCTCACGGCTGCCCGTCGGACGCCGACGCCCCGCGGATCCGCCGGGCCCACCTGCGGGCCGGCTTCGCCACCCACCTCGCCCACGTGGCCGCCCTACGGCACGGGCTCGCGGCCCGCCCCGTCGGCTCCTGGCAGCAGGCGGACCTGGGCGCCGCGCTCGGCGCCCCACCGGGCCGGGACTGGATCGTCCACGGCCTGGCCCTCGGCACCACCCACCACGACGAGGAGAAGCCCTCGTGATCGTCCACCCAGAGTTGCGCCGCGCCGCACGGCACGCACCGCGGCCCCTGCTCGCGGCCACCCTCCTCCAGGCGGCCGTCACCCTCACCCATCTCGCGCAGGCCGTGCTGCTGGCGGTCGCGCTCGCCGACGTGTCCCGGGGCCGCACGGAGCGTCTCCCGCTGCTCCTCGGCGCGGTGCTCGGTGTCGTCACCGCACGCGCCGGGCTCGCCAACTGGCAACGGCGCACCGCCACCCGCGCCGGGGCCGGAGTCAGGGTGGCCCTGCGGGACGAACTCCTCGCCCACCTCGGACGGCTGGGCACCGCGCACCTGACCACCGCACGCGCCGGGGCCGTCCGCACCACCCTCGTCGACGGTGTCGAGGGCGTCGACGCCTACGTCTCCCGCTACCTGCCCCAGCTCCTGATCACCCTCGCCGTGCCGCCCCTGCTGCTCGCCGCCGTGGCTGCCGTGGAACCGGCCGCTCTCCTCGGCCTCGTCCCCGCCCTGCTGCTCGCCCTGCTCGGGCCGCGCGCCTGGGACCGGCTGCTGGCCAAGCGTGGCAAGGAACACTGGGACACCTACGAGGGGCTCGGCGCCGACTACCTGGAGGCCCTGCAAGGCATGCCCGCCCTGCGGGCCGCCGGTGCCGTCGGGCGCGCCCGGGAGCGGCTGGAGAAGCGGTCGGCGGCGTTGCACCGGGCGACCGTCGCCAAGCTGCGGGTGTCCCTCGTCGACACCGGCATCACGGACCTGGCCATCCAGGGCGGCGCCGCGGCAGCCGCGCTCCTCGCCTGCCGGTCCGCCGTCACCGGATCCACCACGGCGACCGGCACCTACCTCGTGCTGCTGCTGGCCTCCGAGTGCTTCCGTCCCGTGCGCGACCTGTCCCGCGAGTGGCACGCCGGGTACCTGGGCGTGTCGGCCGCGGACGGGCTCGCGGCGCTGCGTACCGCCGAGCCGGCCGTCCGCGACACGGGGACGGCACAGGCGAACTGGCCAGGATCGCCCGAACTGTGCTTCACCGGCGTCGACTTCACCTACGACGGTGCTGAGACGCCCGCGCTCCGCGGTGTCACCTTCACCGCCGAGGCGGGACGTACGACCGCGATCGTCGGCCCGTCCGGCGCCGGGAAGTCCACGCTCCTCGCCCTGCTCCTGCGCCACCACGACCCGCAGCACGGCCGGATCACCCTCGGCGGTCGCGACGTGACGGAGTACGCGCTCGACTCGCTACGGCAGGGCATCGCCGTCGTCTCTCAGGAGACGTACCTCTTCCACGCCACCATCGCCGACAACCTGCGCCTGGCCCGGCCGGAAGCGGCGGACGAAGAGCTGATGCGCGCGGCACGAACCGCCGGCATCCACGACGAGATCGCCGCCCTCCCCGAGGGCTACGCCACCGTCCTCGGTGAACGGGGCGCCACCCTGTCCGGCGGCCAGCGGCAGCGGCTCGCCCTCGCGCGAGCCCTGCTGGCCGACGCTCCGGTGCTCGTCCTCGACGAGGCCACCAGCGCGGTCGACGAACGCCGCGAGGCGGACATCGTCCGTGAACTGCTCGCCGCAGCGGGCGGCCGGACGGTCCTGGTGGTCGCCCACCGGCTCGCCGCCGTCCGGCACGCCGACCGCATCGTCGTCCTCGACGGCGGACGGGTGGACGCCGTCGGCGAGCACACCACCCTCATCGAAGCCGGGGGCGTCTACGCGGAGCTCGTCAAGGCGGGCCACACCTACGAAGGAGGGCTCGCCGCATGAGCAGCACCACCGGCAGCACGACGGTGGACGTGCCCGCGCGCGGCTCACTGCGCGCACTGCTCCCCGCCCTCGCCGGGCACCGCCCCATGATGGCCCGCACCTGTGCCGCCGCACTGGTCGAACAGGGCTCACTCGTCACGTTGCTGACGCTGGCCGCGCACACCGTCGGCACCACCGTCATCGAGCACCGCGCCCCGTCGGCCGGCACGGCCACCGCGCTCGTCGTCCTCGTCCTCGTCCGCGCCCTGATGACCTGGCGCGAGATGGACCTCTCGCACGACCTGGCCTACCGGGTGCTGGCCGAACTGCGCGTCCGTGTCTTCGACGGACTCGCCCGCAGCGCGCCCGCCCGCGTCGCCGGCCGGCGCAGCGGGGACCTCGCCGCCACCGCCATGGCCGACGTCGAAGCACTGGAGTTCTTCTACGCCCACACCACCGCCCAACTCCTCGCGTCCGGGGTGGTGTTCACCGGCGGGGCCACTGTGCTGGCCACCGTGGAGCCCTGGCTGCTGGTGGCGGTGCTGCCCGTCGCCGCGCTGCTCGCCGCGGCTCCCTTCGCCGACGCGCGCGGACGCGCGGCGCGCGGCGCCCGCACCCGGGCGGCCGCCGCGAAGCTGTCGGCCGACACGGTGGAGACCGTCGACGGGCTGCGTGAGCTGCTCGCCTTCGGCGGGCTGGCCGAGCGGCGCACGCGTCTCGCCGAACAGGGCCGCACGGTGGGGGAGGCACAGCGTGCCGAGGCCGGCTGGGAGGCCCTGGCCGCCGCCGTCCGCGACCTCCTCATCGTGTGCGCGGTCCTCGGCGTGGTGGCCGCCGCGGCGCAGTCCGTGACCTCTGGACGGTTGCACGGCGCCTGGGCTCCGGCGGCGATGGCGCTGGCGCTGTCCGTGCTGGGTCCCGTCGCCGAGTCGGCCCGGGCGCTGAGCCAGGCCGTGGGACTGCGCGCTGCCGCCGCCCGGGTCGACGCGGCCGTGAAGGCCCCCGCTCTCGCCCCGCCGCCCGTCTCGCCCCGATCGCTTCCCCCCGGCCCGCTGGGCGTCCGCCTGCACCAGGTTCGCTTCGACTACGGAGGCCGACCCGTGCTGGACGGACTCGAACTGACAGTCCGGGCGGGGCAGACCCTGGCCCTGGTCGGTGTCTCGGGGGCCGGCAAGTCGACCTGCGCGCACCTGCTGGCCCGCTTCTGGGATCCGTCGGAGGGAACCGTTCACCTGATACCCGCCGCCGGCGATCCCGTCGACGTGCGTGACCTGAGCGATGCCGCACTCCGGCGTGCCGTCGCCGTGGTGGGCCAGGACACCCCCCTCTTCCACGGCACCCTCGCCGACAACCTGCGGCTGGCCGCACCCGACGCTGACCAGGACCTGCTCGCCGAAACGGCCCGGCTGTGCGGCGTCGACCGGATCGCCCCCCTGGACACCCTCGTCGGCGAGCGCGGCTCGACCCTCTCCGGTGGCCAGCGCGCCCGCATCGCGCTCGCCCGCGCGCTGCTGGCCGAGCCGAGAGTCCTCGTGCTCGATGAGACCACCGCCCACCTGGACAACGCCGGTGACGCCCAACTGGCCACCGCACTCGCAAAGGACGACCGCACCACGATCGTCATCGCCCACCGCCCTGCCACCATCCGCCGCGCCGACCGCATCGCCGTCCTCGAAGCGGGCCGCGTCACGGAGGAAGGCACCTGGGAGGAACTCACAGCCCGGCCCGGCAGCGCGCTGGGTCGCGTCCTGGCCTAACCTCGTCCTGATCCGGCCTCCCTCCCGATGGCGGGACTTCCAGCGACCGGCCAGAGGAAGGGCCGCGAGCCAGCGACGGCCGCCCGAGGAGGACGGTCGCTGCGGTGGCGCCGACGTGCACGAACGGTGGGTCGTCAGGCATGCCCGGAATCGGCTCCTCCCCGCCTTCTTCGCCGGCCAATCTTTCCGGGGTGCCCGCATCGGCGGCAACGGCGGCCTTCAGGCGCCCGAACTGACCGTGGGCGGCGGGATGTACCTCGACTCGGGCTTCACCTGCACCGGACAAGTTAACCTCTACGGAGCCTCGATCGGCGGTTCTGTCAGCCTGGCCGACTGCCGGCTGCGACGACTCCGACGGCGTCGACGACCTGGCCGACGTCCTCGGCCCAGCGCCCATGAGTGACGTGCCCTGGCCCGCTCGCCTGTCGCCCAAGGCCCTGGCCGTCCTGGACGACCTGCCCGAGCACGCGCGCGAGATGCTCCGCGACGTGCTGGGCATAGCCGGTCGTGACCCGTGGTCCTCTCGCCCTTCGACCCCCGCGACCCCGAGGACGTCCGCTCCGCCTCGGTCGGACACCTCACGCCGTGTACTGGACCAACCGCACCGCCGGGCGCCTGTACGTCGTCGACATCGCCTGGCCAGGCTGACTGACTCCGAGCGCCCCACGGTGACTCGTCATGAAGAAGCGGCAAGTCTCCGACCTGCATGAGTCCGGCTCTATCGAGCGCCCACCAGACGGAGTCGCCGTGCGCGGGCGAGGCCGACCTGGTCGTGGCCAAGCACCGCAACGGGCGCAACCGTCACCACCGTGGCTTTGTATCTCAGTGGGGGCAGACCTCCGGGGATCGGGCGCCTACCTGTCAGCGCCTTTCACCAAAACCAGGTGCGGCCCTCTCCTGTCAGCTCCTCTGCGACAGCGAGACCCCAGGGGCGCTGTCGGTCCTTGACAAGCTCTCAGGGGGTGAATCAGAGGCGGAGTCAAGGTCCGACACGCTTGCGATGGTCCGACAGAGTGAAGGACCGCCGGTTCATTCACCGCCCCGGCCTAAGGTCTTTCTTAATACGCCCGCGACCAGGCTCATTTGACGGTACATCAGGGCGGCCTTGAATCCCCACGAGGTGCCCTCGTATGCGCCCGGTTGGCCGCTGAGCGTCACACGTCAGTGACCTTTGAGGTGCCGCCGGGAAATTCCCTCAGTAGGTTCATTCCCGGATCGGCAGTTCAGCCGATTTTCCTCAAAGAAGGAGAAGACTGGAATGCAGAAGCGTACCGCCGCCCTGATAGCCGGCGCCTCGGCAGCCGTGGCCATGACCATCACCGGCGTCACCTACGCCTCCGCGGAGGCCCCCCAGTCCGCCGCGTCCGTCCAGGAAGCCGTCCGTCCCGCCACGGCTCCCCTCGGCGGCGACAGCGACTACGACTACAAGAAGGACTACCGCGAGGCCAAGAAGGACGGCGGCGACAGCGACTACGACTACAAGAAGGACTACCGCGAGGCCA
>NZ_WWIQ01000052.1:50259-56218 GCF_009862985.1 Streptomyces sp. SID5464
GCGACTACGACTACAAGAAGGACTACCGCGAGGCCAAGAAGAACGGCGGCGAGATCCAGATCAACGAGCGCACGTACACGGCCAACCCCGGAGCATGCGTCGCCGTGGTCCGCCCGGCTCTCACTAGCTTCAACATCACCAACAACACCGACAGGATCGTTCAGTTCTTCAGCGGGAACAACTGCAACGCCGGCGCTCCTGTCGCCACTGTTCTGCCTGGTGGCAGCCAGTTCGGTGTCGTGGGGACCGTCACGAGCAGCTTCCGCGTGATCGACAACTAGAACCGGGGCAACGACCGACCCCAAAGACGTCACCACGGGGAGAGACAACCGCGTCATCTGGAGCTCCGGCCCGCCGTAACCGGGCCGGAGCTCCAGCGTAGTGTATTTCCAAACTATGAGCCCATCCGGTAATGATCGCAAAGGCGCATGGACCTTTGATCGGGAATCGGCGCGTTGCATCGAAGAAGTGTGATCGACTGACGTCACTGTGGAATCACTACCGGAAGAGTGGCGGGAGTGATGGTGCTACTGAAGTTGGTCAGACGATGGACGAGACCTGCAAGTGTTCTGTACGACGGCGAGGTCTTGCGCCAGCTCGATGGCAGCGCCGTACGCGCTCGCTACTGGGTGAAGAGGACGCCGAGGGAAGCAATTCGTCTGCTGCACAGGGCCCGTCAGTACAACATTGCGGCGGCCGCACTGAGCATCATCACAGGGCTCCTCGCCTGGCCGATCATCGCCGACGGTTCCCGCCTCACCGCCCAGATCGTGGTCTCCACGCTGTCCTGCCTGGCTGCGGTGGCCATCGCAGCGCCCTACGCAACCGGCCTGCATGACCGCGTGGAGGAATCCATCAAGCTCTGCGGAATGTACGGAGCACTCTACGGTGAACTGCTCCGCGCACAGGGCCACCTCGGCACGCACCCCGCCTCGCAGCCGCGGGTCACAGAGCTCATCCAACAGTTCAACGATGTCACCACACGCAAGGATGCCCTCAGGCTCGCCTCGCCAGCCCCGGACCCTGAACAGGCGTCCGGTGAGTAGCCGGCTTCTGTTCCTTCAAGGGCACGTCTCGCAGCGACCGTCGAGCGGTACGTGAAAGACCAGATCCGCCGGCCCTGCCCAGACCTCGCTCGGGGCCTGGCCGATGTCGTAGGCGCCCGATGGCAGCCCCACGTCCGCGAACGCGCCCGTCGCCAGGCTGCCACCACCACCGGTCTCGTCATCGACACCCGCGCGTGATTCGGCTTCACAGCCGCCCCCGGCACCACCGACGACGTGCGCTTCCGCACGCTCACGGTGCGCAAGTACAACCACTCATGCCGTTGACCGGCCAGGCTCGAGCGTCGCCCAGACGTAGCGCGCGGCACCGCCGGTCAGCTCCGCGACACCGCTCTTGTCCAGTTCGGCGCCGCCGCAGTGGTCGAAGGGGTCTCTGATGGGCAGTCCGGTGAGGTTGCCGTCTCGCCGCGGCTCCGACCGGCCGCCGACACCGCTCCCCGACCGGTGCTTCTGCCACACCCACGGTTACGGCGACAACAAGGCCTTCTGAGGTACTTCGAGCGGCACCGCACTACGTGTCAGCAGCTGCCCCAGGACCCACACGGCGCGAGATCAAGACTGACCTAACGGAGCCCTACCGGCCTCCTGGCGCTTGCGCCAGTCGGTCTGTGACGGGTGTGGTCGCTGGTCGCGTCGATCGCCGCTCTTACCGCCCGTTCGATCAGCGAGATGCCGCCTTGCTTCGACGCGTTGCCGCTGCTGAGGACCGAAACCAGGTACCGGTGCCCGTCCACCGTGACCAGTCCGATGCTGTTGATGACCCACAGCCCGGTTGTGGTCCGCTGCACCCAGCCGTTCTTGAGTGACCATTGGGAGGACGCGGCCGACACACCCCAGTCCTGGCCCTCCGTGATGTCGCCCATCAGCTCCCGGATGTAGGCCTGGGATTCAGGGTTCAGCCCTTCGCGCGTGCGGACGGAGTTCGCCGACGCGTAGGGGAAAACCGACTGCAGCAGCCGGATCTGGTCCTTGGCTGTCGTCTGTGTGAGGCCCCAGTGAACGCCGGGGCCGCCATGTGTCGAGGAAAGCCCCAGCCGTTCGTTCGCCGCGTCGAGGCCTTCTCCCCGACCAATCGCCCGCCACAGGAGGTCCGCCGCGTCGTTGTCGCTCGTTTTGATCATCGCCTCGGCGGCCTGGCGCTCCTCGGCTGTCAGTTCGCGGCCCTCATCCTGCGCCTGGAGCAACAACGCCGCGAGAATGTTCACCTTGCTGATGCTCGCTGTGTTGAACGACGCGTCGCCTTGGTAAGACGCGATCTTCCGGTCAGCACAGTTGAGGTCGCGCACGACCACAGCCAACCGGGTCTCATCGTCCCTCAGTACCGGCTCGAGCGCCCGCGCGAGAGCCGCGCCGGGTTTTTCTGACGGTTGCCCCGCCAATGCGGCGGCTGGCGCCTGGCCGGGCAGGGGGGACGTCTGCACCTCGTCGAGCGTGCCGGTGGAAGAACAGGCGGCGAGCGACGCCATGACCGCGGCGGTGGCGCAAGCCGCCAGTGCGTGCGGGCGCAGGGCGACGCAACGGGATCTTCTGAGCTCCTCATACGCCGCGTCGCGCTGTCCATCGGGCATGGCGGGTAGGCCTCGGTATTCCTGTGGAGGGAGAGGACAGTAGTCCCGTAAATATGACATATCGGCCATGCGTGCAGTGATCAACAGTACGGCAGGGCGTGTCGCTCCCGAGGGGTCCGCAATGTCCGCGCCCGCCGTAAACCGGCAGGCACTAGACCGGTGCAAGGAGTCTGGTCACTCGCCGGGAAGCGGCACCTGAACCACGGCGATGTCGCGGGCGCGACGTCGGGCTGCACCAGGTGCACCCTCAGGGCGCGCCCCCCCGCGTTGAACGTCCACACCCGCCAGAGGTATGTGCACTCTGCTGGCCGCCGTGACCAGGCGGCCCGCGCGGTGACGCTGATGCTGACGTTCGCCGGTGGCTGCACCTGGGCCAAGACCCGCCGCCTGGCCGAGCCCTCAGCCCACGATGACGACCTGCGCATCGCGGCCTACCAGCTGATGGACGCCGCCGGCCTGCAGCGTGGCCGGCTGACCGGTCTTGTGTTGAAAGGGGCAGGACGAGGCCGGTATCCGCACCTACGCCTTCGTCGGCCCGCTCCTGCCCCACTTCGCCACCCAGCCCGAGCTTGTGGACGACCTCTTCGGGCAGCTCGTCGAGGCGGGAGTCGGTGAGGTGTTCATGGAGCACATCGACGTCAAGCGCTACATCCGCGAGCGCATGGACCAGGTCTCGCCGACGAGACGCGAACGTCTGGGCCGGTCGACGTGACCACCGCACAGATCACGTCGCCCTGGCCCTGGTCTTCCTGCCACTGGGAGCGGCGAAGATCGCCGCGGTGCCGTTCATGCGGCAGGCGGCAGCGCACTTCGGCATGTCGCCGGGCCTCTACTGCGTCGTCGGCACCCTGGAAGTGGCCGGAGCCTCCCGGCTACTGCTGCCGCTGATCTCACTCGGATGAAGCAACCTCAAGTGTCTGAGAACCGTGCCATTTCGGTTGGGCCACTCATTCAGGCCGCAGGTCCAGATGCGGGCACGGGTCCGGCCAGCATCGGGTCTGGCAGCGTCCATGTCATGGGTCATACCTGCCACGCGGGTCCGCTGGTCGTGTACTCGATGGCTGATCGTGCCCATGGGCCGATCCGCCCGAACCAGCGCAGCGCTTCCACCGCGGGGCCGGCTGCTCGCCGCATACGTGCACACCGGCCCGATGACCCGCCGCCAGCGGGATCGCGCCGCTGTCACGCCGGACCGATGACCTTCTTGCGCATGTGGCCATAAACCACCGACGTCCGTACATCAGCGAGTTCCGGGCGCTTCGCCAGCTTCTCCAGGACCACTGCGTGCAGATGGTCGGTGTCCCGCACGGCGACGTGCACGAGGAAGTCGTCGTTGCCGGTGAGGACGAAGATCGAGACGACCTCGGGCATCCCCTCCAGGAAGGTCTGGAAGGTTTCGATCACCGCACGTGTCGGCGGGCGGACCCGTACGGCGATCACCGCCTGCAGCCCGCGGCCGATCGCCGCGAGGTCTGCCTCCGCGTGAAACCCTGTCAGGACGCCGCTTTTGCGCAGCGATCGGATTCGCTCCAGGCAGGTGGACGGGGCGATACCGAGTTCCTCCGCCATGTCACGGTTGGTGCGCCGACCGTCCTCCTGCAGCATCCGGACCAACGCCGAATCTAGTTCGTCCACGCTTGCCTCACCTCACGAGATTCCGAAGATGATTCGGTCACTTGGCAACGCCTTCGATTGTGTTGTTAGCCTCCAGCTTAGTTGGCCGACGTTCGTTCGGTCACGGTGTGGTTGGCGGCACTGGTAGCGGAGAGGGGCGACTCGATATGCGTGAGCGAGGACCAACAGTCTGGGCGGTGTGTGCGGTCATGGCGGCCGCACTGTTCTGGAGCAGTTCCTACGCGGTGACGAAGCAGGTGCTGAAAGACGTCGGCCCGCTCAGTATCGGCGCCATCAGGTTCACCCTCGCGGCGTTACTCCTGGGCGTGATGGTACGGCTCAGGCCGCACCGTCCGGCCCGGCCGGGACCCCGGCAGCGGCGGCAGCTCTACCTGAGCGGCTTCCTCGGCATCACCGTGTACTTCATTCTGGAGAACGTCGGCGTTGATCTGTCCACGGCATCCGACGCGTCGCTGATCGTGGCTACGTACCCGCTGATGACGATGCTGGTGGAGCTGGTCGTCTTCCGCACCCGGATGCCGCTGCCGAGGGCGACGGGCGTGCTGCTGGCTACCGTCGGCGCCTACCTCGTCGTACGCAACGGAGCCGAGGTCGGAGGCAGTTCGCGCTGGCTGGGCGACATCCTGCTGCTGCTCGGCGGGCTGGCCTGGGCCGGTTACAACGTGCTCGGCAAGCGCGCGAGCGCCGGCCAGGACGCCACGAGCGTCACCTACTACCAGACCCTGGCGGGCGCGGCCGGCTTCCTGCTCGCGTCCCTGCTGGAGGCCGACGACTGGCGGATGCCGGGCGCGACCGCCTCATCGCTGCTGGCCTACCTGGCCGTGGCGTGCTCGGTCGGCGGCTTCCTGCTCTACAACTACGGCCTGCGCAGGATGGCGTCGAGCGTCGCGGTCAACATCCTCAACCTGGTCCCAGTCTTCGGCGTCATCGGCGCCGTCGTGATCAACGGGGAGTCGATCAGGCTCGCCCAAGTCGCGGGCGGCGTGATCATCATCGTCGGAGTGGCGCTGGGCATGATTGACAGAGGACAGGGAGCCATGGCGAAGCCGGACGCGAGGGGAGGCAAACCTTCCAGGACTGCGACCGCCCGGACTGCGGCGGAGGCGAGGCCCAAGCCGGACGAGCCCGAAGCGGATGTACCAACCGTGCATGGAGTGATCAGCGGGGCTTCGCGACGAGTCCTGGATTCTTGAAGTCGCTGATGGTCACCGTCACTGGGAAGCTGCCGCGTCTCCAGGGTCAGCTGGTGGACGACGCGGACGAGGGCTTCGCGGTCGGCGCGCAGTTCGGCGAGCTCCTGCTGGTCTGCTGCGCGGAGTTCCTTGAGTTTCACGACCTGTTTGCGTAGCCGTACTTCGGGCTTGGCAGGTCGGGCCCGCCGGCGGACCTTGGCGTAGAAGTCGTTCTTCAGGTCGGGGTGGCGCCGGGTGACTCTGAGGGTGACGGTGTCCCCGGGGGCCAGGCGAGGGTGGGCGTCGAGTCCGCGGCGTCCCCACAGTTCTGCCAGGGCAGCCGCCGCCGCAGGTTCCGGAGCCGAGGATGTCGCCGATGCGGACCTCCGGTGCCCCGCGAGGCGTAGGCGATCACCTGGGCGTGGCTGAAGGCCATGTTGCTCCGCATGTCCTCGCCGACGACGGTGCCGTGGACGGCGGCCGTCATCCGCAGGCCGAGGCGTTGCCTGCTCGGTAGGTG
>NZ_WWIQ01000053.1:0-246 GCF_009862985.1 Streptomyces sp. SID5464
CATGGTCCTCAAACCCGCCCCCCAGACCCCACTGTCCTCCCTGGCCCTGGCGGAGATCCTCACCGAAGCGGGTCTGCCGGCCGGCGTGCTGAACGTCGTGCCCACCACCGACGCCGCCGGCGTCGTCGAGCCCCTGCTGCGCGGCGGGCAGATCCGCAAACTCTCCTTCACCGGCTCCACCCAGGTCGGCCGCATCCTGCTGGCCCAGTGCGCCGGCACCGTGATCCGCACCTCGATGGAACTGGG
>NZ_WWIQ01000053.1:746-1109 GCF_009862985.1 Streptomyces sp. SID5464
CGAGTTCGCCTCCCGCCTAGCCGCCCGCATGGCCGCCCTCACCGTCGGGCCCGGCACCGAACCCGGCACCGACGTCGGCCCCCTCATCGACAACGCCGGCCGCAGCAAGGCCCACGACTTGGTGCGCGACGCCGTGAAACGCGGCGCCATCGTCCTGACCGGAGGCGAACTCCCGGGCGGGCCCGGCTGCTTCTATCCGCCCACTGTCCTCACCGGCGTCACCCCCGACGCCGCCATCAGCGACACCGAGGTCTTCGGCCCGGTCGCCGCCCTCCTCACCTTCGAGACCGAGGACGAGGCCATCGCCGCCGCCAACGACACAGAGTTCGGCCTCGCCGCCTACCTCTTCACCCAGAACCTCGA
>NZ_WWIQ01000053.1:1329-51768 GCF_009862985.1 Streptomyces sp. SID5464
TGGAGTACAAGTACCTCGCCGTGCCCGTGGCAGACGGACGCGGCTGAGCGGCTCCCTCATCAAGGGCTGGCCGGGCGGGGAGATCGGGCAGTTACCGACGGACGTGCGAGTCGCGGGGGGCGCGGGGAACTGCGTGACAAGCCCCCCGCACCCGCAGACGCGTCACCGCCCGCCGGCCCCCCACGGCACCTGCGGCGACCGGTACCACTCCATACCCAGGGCATCCCACCGCTCGGCCTGCGCGGCAAGCCGCATCTTGTACCGCTCCCAGTCATGGGTCCCCACCGGCGACCACCCCAGCTCGGCAACCCCCGGCAACCGCGGAAACGCCATGTACTCGATGTGCTCGGAGTTCTCGAGAGTCTCCGACCACATCGGCGCCTCGACCCCCTTCACGGCACCACCCGGCACTCCGGGCAGATACGCCCCCGGATCCCAGTCGTACGACCGCTTCACCTCGACATGACCGGCCCAGGACAGCCCCAGCGGCGTGTCCTTCGTGTACTTCATGTCGAGGTACACCCGGTCGGCCGGGGACAGAATCACTCCGGTCCCGCTCTGCGCGGCCTTCGCGACCCGCGCCTTCTCCTCGGCACCGGTGCCGTCCAGTCCCCAGTACTGGGCGAGAGCTCCCTTCGCCGGCGTCGCCCCGGTCAGCTGGTGCCAGCCGACCACCGTCTTGCCGTACTCGGCGACGACCGGCTGTACCCGGTCCATGAACTTCACGTAGTCCTCGTGGCTGGTGGAGTGCGCCTCGTCGCCACCGATGTGCAGGTACCTGCCCGGCGTGAGCGCGGCGAGTTCCCGGATCACGTCGTCCACGAAGTCGTACGTGATGTCCTTGCCGACGCACAGCGAGCTGAAGCCGACCTCGGTGCCGGTGTAGAGCGGGGGTGCCACGCCGTCGCAGTTCAGGTCGGCGTAGGAGGCGAGGGCGGCGTTGGTGTGGCCGGGCATGTCGATCTCGGGCACGACCTCCAGGTAGCGGGAGGCGGCGTACCGCACGATCTCCTTGTAGTCGGCCTTGGTGTAGAAGCCGCCCGGGCCGCCACCGACCTCGGTCGACCCGCCGTAGGTCGCCAGACGCGGCCAGGAGTCGATGGCGATGCGCCAGCCCTGGTCGTCGCTGAGGTGCAGATGCAGCTTGTTGATCTTGTAGAGGGCGAGTTGGTCGATGTAGCGCTTGACCTGGTCGACGGTGAAGAAGTGCCGGGAGACATCGAGCATGGCGCCCCGCCAGCCGTAGCGCGGGGTGTCGGTGACGGTGCCGCCCGCGACGAGCCAGGGGCCGGGCTGGACGGTGTCCTTCTCGACGGCCGCGGGGAGCAGTTGGCGCAGGGTCTGCACGCCGTGGAAGAGACCGGCGGGCCGCGCGGCGGTGATGGTGACGCCCTTGCGGCCGCTGTCGAGACGGTAGCCCTCGGCGCCGAACGGGCCGTCGGCGAGGCGGAGTCGGATGCCTCCGGTGCCGTGGACGGTGACGGGGAGGCGGTAGCCGGTGGAGGGGCGGAGGATCTTCGCGAGGTACTCGCCGACGCGGCGGGTCTCGCGGGAGTCGTCGACGCGTATGTGGGTGCCACGGGTGATCCGGTAGGGGGACCCGCCCGGGGCGGCCGAGACGGGCGCGGGAATCACGCGGTCGAGCGGGGTGGGTGATGCCGCCGTTGCGGGAGCGGCCCCCGTCACGGAGACGCCCGTCGCGACCAGCAGCAGGGAACCGAGAAACCGAAGCGTTCTCACAGAACCGTCCCTTCCATGAGCCGTTGAGCTCCAAGAGGTCTGGACCACTCTCTCGTGACATGGATGGAACAATCCACCCCATGGCGGAAATCATCCAGAAGGACGGCACGTGGGCTTTCGACGGCGACGCTCTGCGGCTGACCCCCGGGCGGGACAAGAACGTCAGTCTGCTGCGCAGGGAGCTGGGTGAACTGGTCATCCCCCTGGGGGCGTTGGCCGGGATCTCCTTCGAGCAGGGCAAGAAGGCGGGGCGGCTCAGGCTGCGCCTGCGCGACGGAGCCGACCCGCTCCTGCACGCCACGGGCGGCCGGCTCACCGAGCCCCACGACCCGTACCAGCTGATCGTGGAGTCCGACCGCTACGGCGTCGCCGAGTACTTCACGGACGAGGTCCGGGGCGCCCTGCTCCTCGACCAGGTCCCCGCCGACCCGGTCGACGCGTACCTGCTGCCGGGCCCCTCCGTCCCCCTGTCGGTCTCCGCCGGGGACGGCACCGCCGGCTTCGACGGCGAGCGCATACGCCTGGAGTGGAACTGGAAGACGGAGGACGCCAAGGCAGCCGCCGGTGCCCGCACGCTCATGCTCACCGACATCACGGGCGTGGAGTGGCAGCCGGCGGCCGGCCTGGAGAACGGCTACCTCCGCTTCACCGTGCGGAACGCGCCCACCAAGGCCCCGCCCAAGTACGACCCCAACGCCGTGGAGCTGTGGGGCTTCAAGAAGGACCCGCTGATGGCGCTGGTCGCGGCGGCGGTCCAGGCCAGGCTTCCGCACCCGGCCCGGCCCGCCGACGACATGGGGGACGCCCGACCGGAGCCGCCTTCTCCTCCGGTCGCCTCCGCCGAGGACGAGCACGACGCCCTGCTGCGCCGCCTGCGCGAGCTCGGTGAGCTGCACCGCACGGGCGTGCTGACGGACGAGGAGTTCGCGCTCGCCAAGCAGGCGATCCTCAAGCGGATGTGACGCCCCCTCGGGGCGCTACTTCGCCCGGCGGGCCACCGTGAAGTGGTCGATCCGCTCACCGGTCTCCGCGATGCCCTGCACCTTCAGAGTGGTGTAGTGGCCTCGCGGCGCCGGGGTGACGTCCACGCGCAGGAACGAGTAGTTCAGATAGCGGACCCGCGACCAGGCCACGGTCTCGTTCTGCTTGCCGTCCTTGAGGTTGACGAAGGAGGCCACCGAGTCGACCTCGTGCTCGTGCCCCTCGTAGGAGTCGGGCGCCGAGAAGGCGTACAGGCTGCGGCCGGCCGCGCCCGCGGTCACGTACACCACGCCCTCGGTCTCGGGGTAGGCCGTGCCGCCGATCGGCAGCTTCTTGGCGACCTTGTCGCCCTTGATGACGTCGGTGCGCTCGTACTGGTGGTTGTGGCCGTTGATGACGAGGTCCACCTGGTACTTCTCGAACAGCGGCACCCACTCCTGGCGCACACCGCCCTCCGAGGCGTGCGCGGTGGAGGTGCAGTAGGCGCAGTGGTGGAAGAACACGACGACGAAGTCGATGTCCTTCGCGGCCCGGTACTTCTTCAGCTGTGCCTCGAACCACTTGGTCTGGGTGCCGCCCGAGATTCCGAGGTTGGCCGGGATCTCGAAGGACACGTCGTTGGGGTCGAGCGAGATGACCGCCGTGTTGCCGTAGACGAAGGAGTAGACGCCCGGCAGGTGCTCCCTGTCCGGCCCGTTGTCGGGAAGCGTGAAGCGGGCCTGCTCACCGCCGTACCCGTTGGGCGAGTACCAGGCCTCCATGTCGTGGTTGCCGTACGACACCATCCAGGGGACGGACTTGGCGACCGACTCGGTCTGGGCCAGGAACTGGTCCCAGGTGCGCGAGTCGAAACCGGTGTCGGAGGTCTTGCCCTGGCCGGTCGGGTCGCCGTAGGCGATGTCGCCGGCGTGCAGGTGGAAGACCGGGTTCTGGCCGAGGATCAGGCTGTCGTTGGCCAGCGCGTGGTAGCTGACGCCCTGGTCGCCGAAGGCCGTGAAGGTGAAGGGCGCCTTGTGCGCGGGGGCGGTGGTGAAGGTGCCGAGGGTGCCCAGCAGGTGCGGCTCGGCCGGGTCGAAGCCCTGGTGGCCGACGCCGTAGTAGTAGGTCCGGCCCGGGCGCAGGTGGGTCAGCTTGGCGTGGACGTAGTACTGGGTGTGGTCCCCGCTCGCGCCTACACCGGCCGGCGTGAAGAGGGTGCGGACCTCGGCGTCGATTTTGCGGGAGAGGTCGGTGGGGTGGGCGCCGATCCGGATGAACGGCTTCTTGACGGCGACCGGGACCTGCCAGGAGACGGTCATCTCCGTGCGCGGATCGTTGCCGTAGGCGAGGTGGCGGCCGAAGGGGGCGACGAAGGCACCGTCGACGGCCTCGGTCGCGGGAGCGGTCCGCGCGGTGGGAACGGCGGCCTGGGCGGTGGCACCCGGTACGAACGCGCCACCGGTGACGGCGCCGAGCGTGACGGCACCGCCTCTGATCATCGTGCGCCGGGAGAATCTGGCGCGCAGGTACTCGTGCTGCTCGGCCATGCTCATGCGCTCGGCGAGCCGCTCGGGTACGCCCATACGAGGAATGTCCATGGCGTCCAAAAATCGACGCCTCGGGCAACGGGATACCGGCCGCCCGGTGGACGCTTCACGAACAGGCGCTCATGACAGATTCAACGTTCCCCCAAAAGATTCCAACAGCCACCTGCCCGAAAGCGGGCAGAATTCTTGCGAAAGCTCTGCCCGTGCCCCAGGATCTAGCGAGTGCACGACGAACTCGTTGATCATCTGACGCGGTCCACCCCCCTCAACCGGGGTGAGGCGCTGCGCGTGATCCAGGACGTGCTCGCCTACTTCGACGAGACGACCGAGGAGTACGTCCGTCGCCGCCACCGCGAGCTCCAGGCCCAGGGCCTGGTGAACGCGGAGATCTTCGAACGGATCGAGGCGGATCTCAAATATCGCGCGGTGGCACCACCGGAGCTCTCGCTCCGGCAGCTGCGGCGCATCGTCTACGGCTGAGGAATACGTATACATGTGCGGAATCGTCGGTTACATCGGGAAGCGTGACGTCGCTCCCCTCCTCCTGGAGGGCCTCCAGCGCCTGGAGTACCGCGGGTACGACTCCGCGGGCGTCGTCATCACGTCCCCGAAGGCCTCCGGCCTGAAGATGGTCAAGGCCAAGGGCCGCGTCCGCGATCTGGAGGCCAAGGTCCCGGCCCGCTTCAAGGGCACGACCGGCATCGCCCACACCCGCTGGGCCACCCACGGCGCCCCCTCCGACGTGAACGCCCACCCGCACCTCGACGCCGAGGGCAAGGTCGCCGTCGTCCACAACGGCATCATCGACAACGCCGCCGACCTGCGCCGCAAGCTGGAGGCGGACGGCGTCGAGTTCCTCTCGGAGACCGACACCGAGGTCCTCACCCACCTCATCGCCCGCTCGCAGGCCGAGAAGCTGGAGGACAAGGTCCGCGAGACCCTCCGGCTCATCGAGGGCACCTACGGCATCGCCGTGCTGCACGCCGACTTCCCCGACCGGATCGTCGTCGCCCGCAACGGCTCCCCGGTCGTCCTCGGCATCGGCGAGAAGGAGATGTTCGTCGCCTCCGACATAGCCGCCCTGGTCGCCCACACCCGCCAGATCGTCACCCTGGACGACGGCGAGATGGCCACCCTGAAGGCCGACGACTTCCGCACGTACACGACGGAGGGCACCCGCACCACCGCGGAGCCCACCACCGTGGAGTGGGAGGCCGCCTCCTACGACATGGGCGGCCACGACACCTACATGCACAAGGAGATCCACGAGCAGGCCGAGGCCGTGGACCGCGTGCTGCGCGGCCGCATCGACGACCGCTTCTCCACCGTGCACCTGGGCGGCCTCAACCTCGACGCCCGCGAAGCCCGCCGCATCCGCCGCGTGAAGATCCTCGGCTGCGGCACCTCGTACCACGCGGGCATGATCGGCGCCCAGATGATCGAGGAGCTGGCCCGCATCCCCGCCGACGCCGAGCCGGCCTCGGAGTTCCGCTACCGCAACGCGGTCGTCGACCCCGACACCCTCTACATCGCCGTCTCCCAATCCGGCGAGACCTACGACGTCCTCGCCGCCGTGCAGGAGCTCAAGCGCAAGGGCGCGCGGGTCCTGGGCGTGGTGAACGTGGTCGGCTCCGCGATCGCCCGTGAGGCCGACGGCGGCATCTACGTGCACGCGGGCCCGGAGGTCTGCGTCGTCTCCACGAAGTGCTTCACGAACACCACGGTCGCCTTCGCCCTCCTCGCCCTCCACCTGGGCCGCACCCGCGACCTGTCGGTCCGCGACGGCAAGCGGATCATCGAGGGTCTGCGCAAGCTGCCCACCCAGATCGCCGAGATCATGAAGCACGAGGAGGACGTCAAGAAGCTGGCCCTCGACTTCGCCGAGGCCCGCTCGATGCTCTTCATCGGCCGGGTGCGGGGCTACCCGGTGGCCCGCGAGGCCTCCCTGAAGCTCAAGGAGGTCTCCTACATCCACGCCGAGGCCTACCCCGCATCCGAGCTCAAGCACGGTCCACTGGCCCTGATCGAGCCCGCCCTCCCCACGGTCGCGATCGTCCCCGACGACGACCTCCTGGAGAAGAACCGCGCCGCCATGGAGGAGATCAAGGCCCGCAGCGGCAAGATCCTCGCGGTGGCCCACCAGCACCAGGAGAAGGCCGACGAAACCATCGTCGTCCCGAAGAACGAGGACGAACTCGACCCCATCCTGATGGGCATCCCCCTCCAGCTCCTCGCCTACCACACGGCCCTGGCCCTGGGCAGGGACATCGACAAGCCCCGCAACCTGGCCAAGTCGGTGACAGTCGAGTAGTCGGCTCTTGGGGGCGCGGGCAACTGCGCGACAAGCCCCCACCCGCCCGTACAGGCCACACAAGAGGACGGACCCCCACGCGCTGCCACCAGGCACAGGGGGTCCGTTTTCATCGCCGGGAAGCCGCCCAACTCCCCGGCCTGCGCGGCTAACCGGTGGCCGTCACTCCCCGGCCCGCAGCGCGTCGCGGAACCGCCGTGGGCCAGTGCGCGAGCACCGCCGTGGCCGCGTACCAGGCGACGGCCCCCGCCGCCACGGCGAACCACCCACCGGCCTTCGCGAGTCCGTCGTTCTCGGCGAACACGGCGATCGCGAGGAGCAGCAGCGAGACGAAGAACAGCCCGTACACGCCCTGCCCGAGCTGGTCCCCGCCGGCGAACGTCAGCGACAACACCACCAGCGCGAACAACAGCAGGAACAGTCCCGCCGCGTTGGTGGAGACCTGCGCGTCGGCCGACACGGCCCACGTGAACCACAGCGCCCCGAGCACCGAGAACGCCGTCCCGCCGACGGAGTCGCCCCCGCGCAGGGCCAGCAAGCCGGCGGCGAAGAGGGCAATGCCGCCCACGTACTGGGCGACTGACACGGCGTCAGCGGCTGACACCCCGTCGATCACAGCGGTGTGCCCCAGCCCGAAGGCCAACAGGGTGATTCCCAGGGCGAGTCGACCGGCCACGGTGGTGATTCCGCTTCCCGCGGAGACGTCTTTGTCCACGGCGGGCTCCCTTAGTGCATGTGCAGTTGTGCGGTGTCCCGTATATGCCCTTCACAAGGGCACAAACACCTCTACGCGCGGGTAGATTTACGCGCCGCACAAGGGAGTTGTTCCTGCGTGACGTCAGGGAATGACGATGACGGGCCGCTGCGCCCGCTTGGCGAGCCGCCCGGCGACGGAGCCGAAGATCCGCCCGACGATGCCGTGGGTCGACCCCACGACGATCGCGTCGGCCTCGTACTCCCGGCCGACCTCTTCGAGTTCGTGGCAGATGTCGCCGCCGCGCTCGACCAGGATCCAGGGCACCTCGGCGAGGTAGTCCGCACACGCCAGCTCCAGCCCGAGCACCTCGGTCCGGTGGTCCGGCACGTCCACGAACACCGGCGGCTCGCAGCCGGCCCACACGGTGGTCGGCAGCCGGTTGGCGACGTGGACGATGATCAGGCCCGACCCGGAGCGATGGGCCATGCCGATCGCGTACGCCAGGGCGCGCTCACTGGACGTGGAGCCGTCGAAGCCGACGACGACCCCGTGCTTGAAGGCGGGATCGCAGGAGTGGCGTGGCTCTTCCGCCGCCAGGGGCTCGGCCGCCGTGGGATCGGCGACGGGCCGCTTGCGGTCCGCGGGTTCGAAGAATTCGTGACCGGCCATGGCTGTCTCGGCGTTGTGATCCTTTATGGGAGGGACAACAGTGTGCGGCGGAGCTGTGTCCGGGAATGGTCTTCCCAACCCCATACCCCCAAGGGTACGGCGGCACGCCTCCTTAGCCCAGATCCCGCCCGCCGTGCGTGCGGGTTCCAGGGAGCATGCACGAGGCACCGCCCGTAACGCAATGGTTGCTGCGCTGTACAGGCGGTTTGCACGGGATTCACTTACCCGTGGAGGTGAGCGGGTCACACAGTGACCTGCTCACCGGCCACGCGTTGAACCCCGTGAGTCACGCCACAGGGAGCACCCATGCCCGGATCCCGTCCCGCCTCCGAGGCGGACCACGCGGCCCCGCCACCGCGGGACACCGCGACGGACGTGGTCCGCTGGGCGGCCTTCAGCTGCCTGCTCGTCCCGGTCGTGCTCCTCGGCTACGGCGCCTCCCTGGCCGATGCCGCCGGCACGGCCCTCGGGCTCGCGGCCGTCACGGGCGCCTGCCGGGTCCTGCTGCGCCAGTCCGAGCGCGGCGCGGCCCGGCTGGCGGCCGAGGACCGGGCCCCCCACCGGGGCCGGCACCACCGCACCGGAACCGGGTCGCACCGCGGTGGACGGCACACTGGCGGGGATACACCGGTCGGCTGACCGGTTTCCGCGCACGCGCACGCTGCTTTTCAGCCAACTTCTCGCACCTGTGCATCACCCTCCCTGACCACCCCCCAACCCCCGTTCGACCTGCACGGAAAGGGCCTCAGGGGTGCTGCGCACCCTACGCGGATTGGCCACTGCGACAAGGCGCACTTCCCTGCACGCCCCACGAGTGCAACGCTTCGTGATCGAATGCTTCACGCCAAGTTGCCAAGTCGACAATGTGCCGAGTGCCGAACCGGCCACTGCGGCGCGACGGGACACAGTAGATTCGATCTTGACTGTCTACGGCGGGGGACTCGTGCAGGACCGAGGGGAAACGTGCAGGAGCGACACAACCGAGGAGCCGCGACCACCGAGGGGGGCTTAGCAGTATGAGCCACGACTCCACTGCCGCGCCGGAAGCCGCGGCCCGGAAGCTTTCCGGGCGACGTCGCAAGGAGATCGTTGCGGTGCTGCTGTTCAGCGGCGGCCCCATCTTCGAGAGTTCCATACCTTTGTCGGTGTTCGGGATTGACCGCCAGGACGCCGGCGTGCCGCGCTACCGACTGCTGGTGTGCGGCGGCGAGGACGGCCCACTGCGGACCACAGGGGGCCTGGAACTCACCGCACCGCATGGCCTGGAAGCGATCTCGCGCGCGGGCACGGTCGTCGTACCGGCCTGGCGTTCGATCACTTCTCCGCCACCCGACGAGGCGCTCGACGCGCTGCGCCGGGCACACGAGGAGGGCGCCCGCATCGTCGGGCTGTGCACCGGCGCCTTCGTCCTCGCGGCGGCGGGCCTGCTGGACGGCCGACCCGCGACGACACACTGGATGTACGCGCCGACGCTGGCGAAGCGCTATCCGTCGGTGCACGTCGATCCGCGGGAGCTGTTCGTCGACGACGGCGACGTGCTGACGTCGGCGGGCACGGCCGCGGGCATCGACCTGTGCCTGCACATCGTGCGCACGGACCACGGCAACGAGGCGGCAGGGGCCCTGGCCCGGCGCCTCGTCGTGCCCCCGCGCCGAAGCGGCGGGCAGGAGCGCTACCTCGACAGGTCTTTACCGGAGGAGATCGGCGCCGACCCGCTCGCCGAGGTCGTCGCCTGGGCGCTGGAGCACCTCCACGAACAGTTCGACGTGGAGACGCTGGCGGCACGCGCGTACATGAGCCGTCGTACGTTCGACCGCCGCTTCCGCTCGCTGACCGGGAGCGCGCCGCTGCAGTGGCTGATCACGCAGCGGGTTCTCCAGGCGCAGCGCCTGCTGGAGACGTCGGACTACTCGGTGGACGAGGTGGCGGGGCGCTGCGGCTTCCGGTCGCCGGTCGCCCTGCGCGGACACTTCCGCCGCCAGCTGGGCTCGTCGCCGGCCGCTTACCGGGCGGCGTACCGCGCCCGGCGCCCGCAGGGCGAGCGGCCGCAGGACACCGAGGCCGCACCGGGCGGTCCCGGGTCCGGCATGTCCGGGCCCGCGGGGCATCCCGGCCAGCCGGGCCAGGCGCCCGCCTCGCTGCATCCGGAGCACCCCGTCCCGCTCCAGTCCCGCCGTACGGCGGCGGCGAGCGCGGTCGGATCGTCCCCGGCCCTGTCCGCGTCGGCGTCGTCCGCGTCGGACAACGGGCGGGAGGCCTACGTGCCGAGCCGGGCGAGTCTGCCGGGGCAGCGCAGCGCGACGTGAGCCGGTGACCGGGCCCGCGGGGAGGTGAGCCTCCGCGCGGGCCCGGTGCCGTTTCGGCACGCAGGCGCGCCGCCGGCCACGAGGTCACCGCACGGCCGGTCCGGCCCGCGGCGGCTCACCGTAAGGTGAGACACATGAACGATCGCATGGTGTGGATCGACTGCGAGATGACCGGCCTCTCGCTGTCGGACGACGCGCTCATCGAGGTGGCCGCCCTCGTCACCGACTCCGAGCTGAACGTGCTCGGCGAGGGCGTGGACATCGTCATCCGGCCGCCGGACCGCGCGCTGGAGACGATGCCGGACGTGGTGCGTCAGATGCACACCTCGTCCGGGCTGCTCGCCGAGCTGCCGGACGGCACGACGCTGAAGGACGCCGAGGAGCAGGTCCTGACGTACGTCAGGGAGTTCGTCAAGGAGCCGGGCAAGGCCCCGCTGTGCGGCAACTCCGTCGGCACGGACCGCGGCTTCCTGCTGCGTGACATGCCGACGCTGGAGGACTACCTGCACTACCGGATCGTCGACGTCTCGTCGATCAAGGAGCTGGCCCGCCGGTGGTACCCGCGGGCGTACTTCAACAGCCCGCAGAAGAACGGCAACCACCGGGCGCTCGCCGACATCCGCGAATCCATCGCCGAGCTGCGCTACTACCGCGAGGCCGTCTTCGTCCCGCAGCCCGGGCCCGACTCGGACACCGCGAGGAAGATCGCCGCGAAGCACGTGCTGCCTGCGCAGTAGCCGTGCCGGGGGCCCGCGGAGGGGCGCCGCGAAAGCCGGGCGCGAGCACCCCTTCGGACCCTGTACACTTTTTCTCGGCCGGTCGGGGAAATCACTGACCTCCAAGCCGGTCGTGGTGGGTGTAGCTCAGCTGGTAGAGCACCTGGTTGTGGTCCAGGATGCCGCGGGTTCGAGTCCCGTCACTCACCCTGAGTAATCAGCCGGTGGCTTCGCGTCGAAGCCACCGGCTGATGCTTTTGGCGCGCCGGTCCAGGGCCGGGCAGCGGCCGGGCTTACGGTCGGCGGCATGGACGGTGAGCGCCGAGGGTGGCTTGCGTGCGTGCTCAGCGGGACGGTGTTCGCCGTGTGCATGGCCGGCACCACGCTGCCGACTCCCCTCTACCCCCTCTACCAGGACAAGTTCGGGTTCTCCGAGCTGACGGTGACCGTGGTGTACGCCCTGTACGCCTTCGGGGTCATCGGGGTTCTGCTACTGGTCGGCAACGCCTCGGACGCCGTGGGCAGGCGCCCGGTGCTGCTGTGCGGCCTGGGCCTCGCGGCGGCGAGCGCCGTCTGCTTCCTGTGCGCCACCGGGCTGGGCTGGCTGTACGCGGGGCGACTGCTGTCAGGACTGTCCGCGGGTCTGTTCACCGGTGCGGCCACGGCGTACGTGATGGAACTCGCCCCGGACGGCGGCGCCTCCCGGGCCACGTTGGTGGCGACGGCCGCCAACATGGGCGGATTGGGCTGCGGCCCGCTGCTCTCCGGCGTGCTCGCGCAGTACGCCGGCTGGCCGCTGTACCTGCCGTTCGTCACGCACCTCGTGCTGGTGGCCGGGTCGGCCGCCGTCCTGTTGCGGCTCGCGGAGACCGTACGGGAGCGGAGACCGCTGCGCGCCGTCCGGCCGCAGCGCCCCGCGCTGCCCCCGCAGGTGCGGGCGGTGTTCGCCCCCGCGGCGATCGCCTCGTTCGCGGGGTTCGCCCTCTTCGGGGTGTTCACCTCGGTCAGCCCGGAATTCCTCGCCGAGTCCCTGCACGTGGACGACCACGCCGTGAGCGGGCTGGTCGTCGCGCTGGCGTTCTTCGCGTCGACGGGCGGGCAACTGGCGGTCGGCGGGGTCGGTGTGCGGCGCTCCCTCCCGCTGGGCTGCGCCGGACTCCTCGCGGGGCTGGCCCTGCTCGCGGGCGCGCTGCGGTGGGACCTGATGTCACTGGTGGTCCTGAGCGCACTCGTCGGCGGCGCCGGGCAGGGCCTGGCGTTCCGCGCCGCGCTGTCCGAGGTCGCCGGGGCGTCTCCCGAGCACCGGCGGGCGGCGGTGCTCTCGACGCTGTTCGTCGTCGCCTACGCCGGCATCTCGGTCCCGGTGATCGGCGTCGGCCTTCTGACGGACCGGATCGGCCTGGAGGGCGCGGGCCTGGTCTTCATCGCCTGCATGGCGGTCCTGGTGTCGACGGCGGCCGTCTACCTGGCCCGGCGTCCGGCAGAGGCGAGGGTCTGACTGTCCCTCTGTGCGATCGTGACGCCATGGGTGAGCCGGTGGAGCGGGTCGACGAGCGGGACAGGGTGATCGGGGTCGTCGACCGGGACGAGGCGATCCGGCACGGCTGGCTGCACCGGGTCGCGACCACGGTCTGCCGTGACCCGTGGGGACGGGTGCTGGTGTACCGGAGGCCGGAGCACGTGTCCCGGTTCCCGGGCCACTACGACTGGCTGGTCGGCGGGGGCGTCGAGGTCGGGGAGACGTACGAGGAGGCCGCGGTCCGGGAGCTGGCCGAGGAGCTGGGGGTTCGGGTGCAGGTGCGGTTCGTCTTCAAGTTCCTGTTGCGAGGGGCGATCAGCCCGTACTGGCTGGGCGTGCACGAGGCGGTCGTCGCCGAGCCCCTCGCTCCCGACCCGGCCGAGATCGCCTGGCACGGCTGGGTCGGGGAGCGGGAGCTTCAGGAGGCGCTGCGGCGGTGGGCGTTCGTGCCGGACGGCGTGGACGTCATGCGGCGGTGCCCGGGGCTCCGTGCGCCGAGCGGCGCCACGCCGCCGTCAGCTCCGCCACGCTCGTGAAGCGTTCGGCCGGGTCCGTGCGCGTGGCCCGTTGCACGAGCGCCAGTTGGGCCGCCGTCCCTCGCCACGTGGGCTTCTCGCCGGCCGTGTTCAGCAGGAGGCGAATGGCGCGGCCCAGGGCGTGCACGGTGGTGCGGGTGTCGATCGTCGAGCCGCGTTGCCATTCCTCCGGGGCCATGAAGCGCCGTGAGCCCGGCAGGCGGTCCGCCTGGAGCACGAACGGGCCCGGGCGGTACTCGTCCAGGTCGATCAGGTGGAGTTCGCCGGCGTCGAAGTCGTAGAGGAACGCGCCGTCGTAGAGGTCGACGGCGACGAATCCCGCGGCCTCCACCGCCAGGTGGGCATCCAGGAGATGGCCGATGGTCCGCAGCACCCGGGGGACGGGGAGGTCCTGGAAGCGGGCCAGAGGACCTGCGTGCCGCAGCGACGCGGGCGAGTACAGGGACTCGCCTCGGCGCCAGGGCAGCACCACCGCCGTACGTCCGTCCCCCGTGGCGAACCGGTGCAGTTGGGGGACGATCGCCGGATGCCGTACCGCCCGGTGGAAGGCCCAGGCGCGGTGCAGCGACCGCTCGGCGGCGTCGGTCGTCGCCTCCTTCACGAACCAGCGTTCCCCGTCGGCGAGCCGGACCCCGTACGACACGCAGCCCGAGTCCTGGTCGCGGAAGGCCCGGAAGACCTCGCCCACCGTGCGCAGATACGGCTCGGTCCGAGCGACCTCGGTGATCTCCAGCAGGGGATGCGGCGTCACGACGACGACCGGGGCACCAGCTCCGTGGCCAGGACCACCTGCCGTCGGTCCAGCCCCCGGGACGCCAGGGGGCGGCGGTCGGCGACCTCCGTGAGGAGGAGGTCTATCATCCGGCGGCCCATCTCCTCGATGGGCTGGCGGACGCTGGTCAGGGGCGGTTCCATGTGGCGGGCGATGGCGGAGTCGTCGTAGCCGACGAGCGCCACGTCGTCGGGGATGCGGCGCCCCGCCTCGCGCAGCGCATGGCGGGCACCGGCCGCGGTGACGTCGGAGCCGGCGAAGACCGCGTCCAGGTCGGGCCGGCGCTCCAGCAGCGCCGCCATGGCACGGCTGCCGCCCTCCTCCGTGAAGTCGCCCGGCTCGATCAGCGCCTCGTCGGCCTCGTGGCCCGCGTCGCTCAGCGCGTCGCGGTAGCCGTCGATGCGGCGCTGGGCGCCGTAGACGTCGAGGCGGCCGGTGATGTGGGCCACCCGGCGGCGGCCGCGGGAGAGCAGGTGCTCGACGGCCTGCCGGGCGCCGCCGTAGTTGTCCGAGTCGACCGACGGCAGCGTCTCCCCCGCCGATCGCGGGCCGCTGATCACCGCCGGGATGTCCAGCTGGGACAGCAGGTCGGGCAGCGGATCGTCCGCGTGGACCGAGACCAGCAGGACGCCGTCCACCCGGTGGGCGGCCAGGTACTGGGCGAGACGGCGGCGTTCGCGGTCGCTGCCCGCGAAGATCAGCAGCAGCTGCATCTGCGTCTCGGACAGCTCCGCCCCGACACCCTTCAGCATGTCCGAGAAGTACGGCTCCGCGAAGAACCGGGTCTCCGGCTCGGGGACGACCAGGGCGATCGCGTCCGTGCGGTTGGCGGCCAGGGCGCGGGCCGCGGTGTTCGGGACGTAGCCGAGCTCGGCGACCGCCGCCTCGACGGCCGCACGGGTCGCGTCGCTGACCCGGGGCGAACCGTTGATCACCCGGGACACCGTGCCGCGGCCGACACCGGCGCGCGCCGCCACCTCTTCGAGGGTGGGCCGGCCACCGCTTCGGCCCCGCGCTCCGTGGCTTGCCATGGGCTCCGCCTTCCCGTCCACACCCGCACTCTGCGGCTGGCCTGGAATTTAACAGGCTCGCCGGCTGGAGTGACCGCTGCCGAGGCCTGCCGCCCCCGGCCTTCCGCTTCGGCCGGGGGGCAGGTTCGACTGGCCTGATACCGCCGTCCGGGGCCGCGACAAACTGCGGCCCGGGTCCAGTTAACAGCCCGATAACTGAACGCATCTCTCGCTGTCCGGTCCCTTGACACCCCCGCCCCGACCGGAGAACCTTCAACACATCACCGGTGGGAGCGCTCCCACAGTACCTGACACATACACAACCCGCACGTTCCCCACCCGAGCCGCAGCGAGTAAAAACGGGTCCAACAATGCAGTTGGCCGGGGGGTCGGCACGTCAGGGCAACAGGAGGACGACATGCGAGCACGCATCCGAACCGCCCGCAAGGCGATGGTCGTCGCGGCCGTCGCATCGCTGGGCGCCGGGCTGCTGGCCGGCTGTGCCGACGACGGCGGAGACGACAGTTCCGGTTCCTCGTCCGGCGACGGCGGCGGCAAGACGACGATCTCCGTGGGGCTCTTCGGCACCATGGGCTTCAAGGAAGCCGGCCTCTACGCCGAGTACGAGAAGCTCAACCCGAAGATCAAGATCGCCGAGAACGTCGTCGAGCGGAACGAGAACTACTACCCGGCGCTGCTGAACCACCTCACCACGAACAGCGGTCTGCTGGACGTCCAGGCCGTCGAAGTCGCCAACATCGCCGAGGTCACGGCGACCCAGGCCGACAAGCTCGAGGACATGTCGAAGGCTCCGGGCGTCGACAAGAGCAAGTGGCTGCCCTGGAAGTGGCAGCAGGCCACCACCAAGGACGGCAGGACGATCGGCCTCGGCACCGACGTCGGCCCGATGGCGATCTGTTACCGCACGGACCTCTTCAAGCAGGCCGGTCTGCCCACCGACCCGGCCGAGGTCGGCAAGCTGTGGGCCGGTGACTGGGCCAAGCTCGTCGAAGTCGGTGAGCGCTACAAGTCCAAGGCCCCCAAGGGCACCTTCTTCATGGACTCCCCCGGCGGTTTGATCCAGGCCATCCTGGGCAGCGAGAAGGAGAAGTTCTACGACGCCTCCGGGAAGGTCATCTACAAGACCAACCCGGCCGTCAAGGCCGCCTTCAACCTGACCGCGGAGGCCGCCGCGAAGGGCCTCGTCCAGTCGCAGACGCAGTTCCAGCCGGGCTGGAACTCCACGATCGCCAACAACAAGTTCGCCGCGATCGCCTGCCCGCCGTGGATGCTCGGCACGATCAAGGGCAACGCCAAGCCCGAGGCCGCCGGCAAGTGGGCCGTGGCCACCGCGCCCAAGGGCGGCAACTGGGGCGGCACCTTCCTCACCGTGCCGAAGAGCGGCAAGCACGTGAAGGAGGCCCAGAAGTTCGTGACCTGGCTGACCGCGCCGGAGCAGCAGGCGAAGCTGTTCAAGGTGCAGGCCAGCTTCCCGAGCGCCCCGTCCGCCTACACCATGCCCGAGGTGACCGGCGCGACGAACGAGATGACCGGTGACCAGAAGATCGGCCCGGTCTTCGCGGAGGCCGCCAAGGCCGCCCCGGAGCAGGTGATCGGCCCGAAGGACCAGATCATCATGCAGGGCCTGACGGACAACGGCGTCATCCTCGCCACGAAGGGCAAGTCCGCCCAGGAGGCCTGGGACTCCGCGGTCAAGACCATCGACAACAAGCTGGACCAGTGACCCGTATGGCCACCCGTCACGACACCGCCGCGCCCCCCGTGGAGGGGGGCGCGGCCCCGGGCCGCCCGCCCGGGGACGCCGCGGCCGTGGAGAAGGAGCGCCGGCGCCGGGACCGGCTGTCCCGCCGCTGGCAGCGGGACATCCGCTGGAGCCCGTACGCCTTCGTCTCCCCGTTCTTCCTGCTGTTCATCGCGTTCGGCCTGTTCCCGCTGATCTACACGGGCTGGGCCTCGCTGCACCAGGTGGAGCTGACCGCGCCGACCGACATGAACTGGGTCGGGCTGCGCAACTACACCCGGATCTTCGACGACGAGTTCTTCTGGAACGCGGCGAAGAACACCCTGACCATCGGCATCATCTCCACCGTCCCGCAGCTGCTGATGGCGATGGGCATCGCCCACATCCTCAACTACAAGCTGCGGGCCTCGACCTTCTTCCGGGTCGTGATGCTCGCGCCGTACGCGACGTCGATCGCCGCCGCCTCGCTGGTGTTCGTGCTGCTCTTCGGCCGTGACTACGGCATGATCAACTGGGCGCTCGACATGGTCGGCATCAACCCGGTCGACTGGCAGAACGACAAGTGGCCCTCGCAGATCGCCGTCTCGTCGATCATCATCTGGCGCTGGACCGGCTACAACGCGCTGATCTACCTGGCCGCGATGCAGGCGATCCCGCAGGACCTGTACGAGTCGGCGGCGCTGGACGGGGCCAACCGCTGGCAGCAGTTCATCCACGTGACGCTGCCGGCACTGCGACCGACGATCCTGTTCACGTGTGTCGTGTCGACGATCGGCGCGAGCCAGGTCTTCGGCGAGCCGCTGCTCTTCGACGCCAACAAGGGCACGTCCGGCGGCGCGGAGCACCAGTTCCAGACGCTCGGTCTGTATCTGTACGAGCAGGGCTGGGTCGCCCAGCACCTGGGCCGTGCCTCGGCGATCGCCTGGACGATGTTCCTGATCCTGATCGTCATCGGGGTCGTCAACTACGTCATCTCGCGCCGGCTGCGCGCCAGTAGTTAAGGAGTGGTGGCCGTGACGACGACTGTGACGCCCCCCGACGCGCCGCCGCCCGGTGCGCCCGCGAAAGAGTCCAAACGCCCGCGTCTGCCGAAGTCGGCACGGGCCGGCGGGCAGCTGCACGGCGGTCCGATCGCCTACGCGATCCTCATCGTGTTCACCATCGTCTCGCTCTTCCCGCTGGTGTGGACGGCGATCGCCGCCTCCCGTGACAACCAGCGGCTCGCGCAGACGCCGCCGCCGTTCTGGTTCGGCTCCGGCCTGTTCGACAAGCTGGAGATCGCCTGGAATGAAGCCAATCTGGGTGAGGCGTTCTTCAACACCACGATCGTGGCGGGTGTTTCGGCGCTGGTCGTCGTCTTCCTGTCGACGATCGCCGGTTTCGCCTTCGCCAAGCTGCGGTTCAGGGGCCGGGGCGCGCTGATGCTGATCGTGATCGGCACGATGATGGTGCCGCCGCAGCTGAGCGTGATCCCGCTGTACATGATGGTCGCCAAGCTCGACTGGACGGACCAGTTGCAGGCGGTGATCTTCCCCTCGCTGGTCAGCGCGTTCGGTGTGTTCTTCATGCGGCAGTACCTGATCCAGGCGCTGCCGGACGAGATCATCGAGGCCGCCCGGGTCGACGGGGCGAGCAGCTGGCGCGTGGTCTGGCACGTGGTGTTCCCGGCTGCCCGGCCGGCGATGGCCGTGCTCGGGATGCTGACGTTCGTGCAGACGTGGAACGACTTCATGTGGCCGTTCCTGGTGCTGACCCAGATGGGCAACCCGACCGTGCAGGTCGCGGTCGCGGGCCTGGGCCGCGGCTACACGCCCGACCAGTCCCTGATCATGGCGGGCGCGCTGCTGGGCACGCTGCCGCTGCTGCTGGTCTTCGCGATCTTCGGCAAGCAGATCGTGGGCGGCATCATGCAGGGCGCCGTCAAGGGCTGACGCCTCGTCCGTTCTCCCAGGGTTCTTCCAGGGTGCCGGGTCAGCGCCGCCCCGGCCCCTGTTCCTCCCTCCTCCCCCCTCCCTCTTCCCCCCTCGCCTCTCCACGACCTCCAATGGGAGCGCTTCCATGCCTGACTCCGAGAACCCGGCCGCTGCGGTGACCTTCCCTCCCGCCTTCCTCTGGGGCGCGGCGACCTCCGCGTACCAGATCGAGGGCGCGGTGCGGGAGGACGGCCGTACGCCGTCGATCTGGGACACCTTCAGCCATACGCCGGGCAAGACGGCCGGCGGCGACCACGGTGACATCGCTGTCGACCACTACCACCGCTACCGCGAGGACGTGGCCCTGATGGCGGAGCTGGGCCTGGGCGCCTACCGCTTCTCCGTCTCGTGGTCGCGGGTGCAGCCGACCGGCCGGGGTCCGGCCGTCCAGAAGGGCCTGGACTTCTACCGCCGGCTGGTCGACGAGCTGCTGTCCAAGGGCATCAGGCCGGCCGTCACGCTCTACCACTGGGACCTGCCGCAGGAGCTGGAGGACGCGGGCGGCTGGCCGGAGCGTGACACGGCGTACCGTTTCGCGGAGTACGCGCAGATCGTCGGCGAGGCGCTGGGCGACCGGGTCGAGCAGTGGATGACGCTCAACGAGCCGTGGTGCAGCGCGTTCCTGGGCTATGCCTCCGGGGTGCACGCCCCGGGCCGGACGGATCCGGCGGCGTCGCTGCGTGCCGCGCACCATCTGAACCTGGCGCACGGGCTGGGCGCGTCGGCGCTGCGGTCGGTGATGCCGGCCCGCAACACGGTGGCCATCAGCCTCAACTCCTCGGTGGTCAGGCCGCTTTCGCAGAGCCCGGCGGACCTGGCGGCGGCCCGGAAGATCGACGACCTGGCCAACGGCGTCTTCCACGGCCCGATCCTGCACGGCGCCTACCCGGAGTCGCTGTACGTGGCGACGGCGGAGCTCACGGACTGGAACCACGTCCTCGACGGCGACCTGACGCTGATCAACCAGCCGCTGGACGCGCTGGGCCTCAACTACTACACGCCCTCGCTGGTCTCGGCGGCCGACCCGGCGGCGAAGGAACCCCGCGCCGACGGCCACGGCTCCAGCGACCACTCGCCCTGGCCGGCCGCGGACGACGTCGCCTTCCACCAGACGCCCGGCGACCGCACCGAGATGGGCTGGACGATCGACCCGACCGGCCTGCACGAGCTAATCATGCGCTACACCCGGGAGGCACCGGGCCTGCCGCTGTACATCACCGAGAACGGCGCGGCCTACGACGACAAGGTCGACTCGGACGGCCGGGTGCACGACCCGGAGCGCGTCGCCTACCTGCACGGCCACCTGTCGGCGGTCCGCCGCGCGATCGCCGACGGCGCGGACGTCCGCGGCTACTTCCTGTGGTCCCTGATGGACAACTTCGAGTGGTCGTACGGCTACGGCAAGCGCTTCGGCGCGGTGTACGTGGACTACGCGACGCTCGAACGCACCCCGAAGTCCAGCGCCCACTGGTACGCCCGGGCGGCCCGGACGGGCACGCTGCCGGAGGTGGAGGCGGTCTAGCCACTGCGGAGGCGGGGGGACGGGGCGCGGCACTGATAGGGGAGTGCCGCGCCCCGGCATGTCAGGAGACGCCGCGTGGTGTCAGCAGTCGGCGGGTCGTCGTCACGCCCCACTCGTCCAGGGACAGCAAGCGGTCGCTGGAGGCCATCAGGCCGCCCGTGGACTCCACGTGTGCCGCCCACTGTTCGCGGGTCTCGACAGCGGGGCGGGCCATCAGGCAGTCGGGGTCGTTGGTCCAGAGGCGGTCGTGCTGCCACTGGCGGGCCGCGCCAGTGAACTCGGCCGGGTCCTGGCCCGGCTGGGAGTAGTCGTCCGCCTCGGGGCGGCGGTGCGGGGCCGTGTCGGGGCTGACGCGCATGGCGTCGAAAAGGCCGATGGAGGGGAGCATCGGGGCGCCGCAGCCCAGGAGGTAGGAGTCCGGGCCGATCGCGTCGCGGATCAGGCGGATGCCCCCGCGGTACGCCGTCAGGGGGTCGACGTCCGCGTGGCGGAGGCCGGCCAGGGCGCCCGCGTAGAGGAAGTCGGTCTTGAAGTAGTCGTAGCCCTCGGCGCGCAGGGTCGTGAAGACCTCGGTCAGGTACGCCGCCGCGTCCGGGTGGGTGGTGTCCAGGACCCGCAGGTCGTGGCCCCAGTTGCGGCCGGCGTGGGCGAAGCCGCCGGCGGTGTCCCGGACCAGCCAGTCGGGGTGTTCGGCGGCCAGGTCGCTCGCCGGGTCGACGAGGAAGGGAGCCGTCCAGATGCCGGCGCGGCGGCCGCGGGAGCGGATCTTGTCGGCGATTCCGGCGCGGGAGCGGAAGCGTCCGGAGAGGGTCAGCCAGTCGCCGAGTGCCTGCTGGTAGCCGTCGTCGATCTGGACGACGTCGACGGGCAGGTCGAGGGTGTCCATCGCGCGGAGGTTCTCGTGGATGTCGTCCTCGGTGACGTCCGTGAAGTACTCGTACCAGGAGCACCAGACGCTGGGCGCCGGGCGCGGGGCGTCCAGTCCGAGACTGCCCGCCCAGTCGCGCAGCACCGACTGGACGTCCTCGCCCGTCCACTCCTTCACCGGGCCGTCGGCACCGACCTCCGCGACCCCGTCCCGTACGGCGAGCCGGATCGACGGCACCTCGCGCGTCGGCTCGGCCGCCGCCCACAGCCGGACCGGTGCGCCGTCGCCGGGGTCGAGCGCGAGCAGGCCCTCGCCCTGGAAGACGCCGGCGGGGACGGTGACGCCGGGCCGGTAGCAGACCGTGGCCCAGTTGGCGTTGGCCGGACGGTGGGGAGCCGCGCCCAGGGCGTAGGCGCCGCTGGGGCTCCAGGACTGCCAGCCCTCCTCGTGGACACGGGCCTGGCGGAGGTCGACGGGCACGGAGGCCAGCGGCGTGAAGGGGTGGTGCACGGTGCTCTCTTTCGGAAAGGTCAGCCCTTGTTGGCGCCCAGGGTCAGGCCGCTGACGAACTGGCGCTGGAGCACGAAGTAGACGATGAGGGTGGGGATCGCGGTGAGCAGGGCTCCGGCGGCGACCAGGTTGGGGTCGGTGAAGTACTGCCCGGAGAGGTTGTTCAGTGCCGAGGTGATCGGCATGTTCTCGCCGGTGGAGATCAGGACGATGGCCCAGAAGAAGTCGTTGTAGATCCAGATGGACAGCAGGGTGGCGAGGGCGGCCATCGCGGGCTTGCACAGCGGCAGCACGATCTGCCAGTACAGGCGCCAGACGGAGGCGCCGTCGACCAGGGCGGCCTCGGTCAGTTCGTGCGGCAGCGAGCGCATGTAGTTGCTCAGCACGAACGCGCAGAAGCCGGACTGGAACGCCACGTGGATCAGGACCAGGCCGAGCGCGGAGTCGTAGAGCTTGCCGCTCATCGTGATGCCGGGCAGGTCGATCAGCAGGTACAGCCGGTACAGCGGCGTGATGATGACCTGCTGGGGCAGCAGGTTGCCGGCGGTGAAGACCAGCAGCAGGGCCAGGTTGAGGCGGAAGTCGAAGCGGCTGACGTAGAAGGCGACCATCGACGACAGCAGCAGCGTCAGCAGCACGGCCGGCACGGCGATGATCAGCGTGTTGCCGAAGTAGTGGAGCATGTCCGACTGCTGGAAGGCGGCGGTGAAGTTGTCGAAGCTCAGCTTGTCGGGCCAGGAGACATAGCCCTTCGTGCTGGTCTCCGAGTAGGGCCGCATCGCCGCGAGCAGCGCCCACAGCAGGGGCGCCAGCCAGGCCAGCGCCGTGACGACGAGGAAGGTGTGCAGCAGGATCCGGGCGGGGCGGACGGGGGTGCGCTGCTTGTGAGCGTCGGCGACGGTGCTCATGCGCGCCGCTCCTTCCGGAAGGTGGCGATCAGGTACGGGATGATCACCGCGAGCGAGATCACCAGCAGGACGACCGCGATGGCGGAGCCGTATCCGATCCGGCTGGACTCGCCGATGATGTTGTTGGTCACCAGGATCGACAGCAACTCCGTGCCCTGGGCGCCCTTGTTGAAGACGAAGACCAGGTCGAAGGCGCGCAAGGCCTCGATGATCGTGACGACCAGGACGACGGTGTTGGTGGGCCGCAGGGTCGGGAAGACGACGTTCTTGAACGTCTGCCACTCGTTGGCCCCGTCCAGCGCGGAGGCCTCGCGCAGGGCCGGGTCGACGCTCTTCAGGCCGGCCAGGTAGAGGATCATCATGTAGCCGGCGTGCCGCCAGGAGGCGGCGACCAGGATGGCCCAGAGGTTGAGGTCCGGGTCGCCGATCCAGTCGATGTAGTGGCCGGGCTTGTTGGCTCCGATGAGGCTGTTGATCAGGCCGGTGTCGGGGTTGTAGATCAGTTGCCAGACGAAGCCGATGACCGCCAGCGACATCACGACCGGCAGGAAGAACGCGGTCTGGTAGACGCGGCTGAACCGGATCTTCTTGTCCAGTTGCACGGCCAGGAACAGGCCGAACGGCGTGGGCAGCAGGATGAGCACGACGAACCAGATGACGTTGTGCTCGACGGCGGGCCAGAACTGCGGGTTGCTGGTGAACAGCTCCTTGAAGTTCTGCAGGCCGACCCACTTGATGGAGTCGAAGCCGATGCCGTCCCAGGTGGTGAAGGCCAGCGCGATGGAGGCGAGGGCCGTCAGCCACACCAGGGCGACGTGCAGGATCGTCGGCACGCCCGCCATCAGGCCGAGCGTGATGCGGTCGCGGCGGGTCAGCAGGCGACGGTGGCCCGTCGAGCTCTTCGCGGGAGCGGCGCCCGGAGACGGCGCGGGGACCGTCTCCGGGTTCTCGGTGGAGGTGTCGGTGCTCATGAGGACGCGAAGATCGTCTTCTTCTGACGCTCGATCGACGAGAGGATGCTGTCGACGTTCTTGGGGTTGCGGATGAAGTTCTGGAGCGCGGGCTGCATCACCGTGGAGGTGAAGTCCGGACGGGAGTCGCGGTCCATGAACTGCGTGAGGCTCTTCGCGCTGGAGATCATCTCGAAGGACTTCTTCTGGAGCGCGGTGTAGGAGGCGGTGTCGGCCTTGGTGGAGGCGGCGACCACGCTCGAGTCGGCCTTGAGGTAGATCTGCTCGGCCTCGGGGGTGCCCAGGTACTCCAGCAGCTTGACGGCGCCGTCGTGGTTCTTCGGGGCCTTGGAGAGCATGAAGCCGTCGGTGGGCGCCTCGACGGTGTCCTGGCCGAACTGCGGGTCGATCTCCGGGAAGGCGAAGAAGTCGAGGTCGTCCAGGTCGGCCTTGTTGGTGAACTGCTGGCCGACGAAGGTGCCCAGCAGATACATGCCGGCCTTCTTCGCCACCAGGGTCTGGGCCGCGTCCTGCCAGGTGCGGCCCACCGCGCCGTCCTGGTGGTAGGGGAGGATCTCCGTCCAGTGGTCGAAGACCTTGCGCACCTTGGGGTCGGTCCAGGCGGCCTTGCCGGCCATCAGCTCGACGTGGAAGTCGTAGCCGTTGGTGCGGAAGTTGATCTGGTCGAAGGTGCCCATCGCGGGCCAGGCGTCCTTGTCGCCGAAGGCGATCGGGACCAGCCCGTCCTTCTGCATCCGCTTGCACAGGGCGACGAAGTCGTCCCAGGTGGTGGGGACCTTGTAGCCGTGCTGGGCGAAGACGCTCTTGCGGTAGAAGACCGCCCACGGGTACGTGTACAGCGGCACGAAGTAGTACTTGCCGTCCTCGCCCTTGCTGAGCTTCTTCATCGCCTCGGGGAAGTTCCCGCCGATCTTCTGCCACACGTCGTCGATCGGGGTGGCCAGCTTCTTCGACGCGAAGAACTGCATGCGGTAGCCGGCGAACCAGGTGAAGACGTCGTCGGGCGTGCCCTGGAGGTAGGAGTTGATCTGCTCCTGGAACGTGTTGTGGTCCTTGGTGTTCACGTCGACCTTGATGCCGGACTTCTTCGTGAAGGCGGCGTAGATCTCGGCGAACGCCTTCTTCGGCACCGCGTCCGAGGAGTTCGAGCCGAGGCTGACCGTCTTCGGGTCGGCGGCCGTGCCGCTGCCGCCACAGGCGCTCAGCAGGGGTATGCCGGCACCGAGCAGGGCCGCGCCACCTATGCCGCGCAGCAGAGTGCGGCGGCTGGGAGCGGTGAGGGAGAGTCCGGAAGGAGAGAGGTCGTGCATGAACGGCTCCTGGGGGCAGGGTTCGGCCACGAGGGTGTGGCGTGAAATCCGGTCTTAATCGACCAGAAATCAACTTGACCGAACACGGTGGCGCAATAACAGCCGTGTGTCCGGTCATGCGTCAAGGGCCGTCGACTTCATTTGTCGAAATGTGACCGACCCGTGAACACCAGACGTCCTGGGAGGATCAGGTCCTGGGACGGGACCGGGAGGACCGGCCGAAGAGAGAGGCAGCCGTCAGAGAGAGCGGGAGCGGTTGTATGCAGCGACCAGCCCGCCCCGCCGCCGGCGCCGCACCGGCCCACGGTGCCCCCTGCTGCTCGCCGGCGCCCGCCCGTCCAGCTGGATCCAGATCCGCACCTCGGTCCCGCCGAGCACCGAGGAGCCGATCCGCACGTCCCCGCCGGTCGACTCCGCGAGCCGGCGCACGATGTCCAGGCCGAGCCCGGTCGAGCCGTCGCTCCCGGAGCCGCGGCCCCGCGCCATCGCGGCCTGTGGGTCGGATATGCCGGGCCCCGCGTCGGACACGAGGACGATCACCGCGTCCTCGCCGTTGTGCACGTCGACCGCGAAGGCGGTGCCCTCCGGGGTGTGCCGGAAGACGTTGCCCAGCAGCGCGTCGAGCGCGGCGGCCAGGTCGGCGCGGGCCACGGGTATGCGCACCGGCCGGTCGGCCCCGGCCACCCGCCACTTGCGGCCCTCGTCCTCCGCGAGCGCCGACCAGAACGCCATCCGCTCCCGCACCACCTCGGCCGCGTCGCACCCGGCACCCGGACCGGCCGCGGCCGTCTGCGGCTTGGCCTCCCGGGCCGTACGGATGATGGTGTCGACCTCACGCTCCAGCTGCTCGACCGCGGTCCGGGTCTGCTCGGCGGCCGGTCCCTCGCCGAGCGAGGCGGCGTTGAGCCGCAGCACGGTCAGGGGCGTGCGCAGCCGGTGGGACAGGTCGGCCGCCAGCTCCCGTTCGTTCGCCAGCAGTTGGACGACCTGGTCGGCCATCGAGTTGAACGCCACCGCGGCGAGCCGCAGTTCGGTCGGGCCCTCCTCGGGCACGCGCGCGCCGAGCCCGCCCTCCCCGAGGTCGCGTGCCCCCTCGACCAGGCGCTTGGCGGGCCGGACCATCCGCACGCCCAGCCGGTCGGCGACGGCGACCGAGCCGAGGACCAGCGCGACACCGACCCCGGCGAGCACCGCCCAGGCCGTGCCCACGCCGTTGGTGACCTCGGCTTCCGGCACGTACACCTCGACGACCGCGATCTCGCCGGTGCTGAGCGCGACCGGCTGGAGCAGCGTCGAGCCGCCTGCGACGCCGGTGGTGGAGGCGCGGCCCAGTTTCCGCACGGCCGCGATGTCCTCGTCGGCGGCGCGCTGCCGCCCGAGCTCCAGGGCCTCCTGGCCGTCACCCGCCGGTATGTGCACGGCCATCCCGGCGTCGGAGCCGGCAGCGGCCACGACCCGTTCGAGCTGGTCGCGGTCGGTGGTGATGGACAACGCCGGGGCGACGACCGCCGCCTCCCGCTCGGCGCCCGAGAAGGCGCGGTCCCGGGCCATCTCGCGGATGACGAGTCCGAGCGGCACCGCGAAGGCGAGCACGACCATGGTGGTCACCGCCAGCGACACCTTGACCAGGGCCCACCTCATCGCGGCGCCTCCGCCCCCGGCGGTTCGAGCTTCACACCGACGCCCCGAAGGGTGTGCAGATAGCGGGGGTTCGCGGCAGTTTCGCCCAGTTTCCTGCGCAGCCAGGACAGATGGACGTCGATGGTCTGGTCGTCGCCGTACGACTGCTGCCACACCTCGGCGAGCAGTTCCTTGCGGGGGACGACGACACCGGGCCGGCGGGCCAGGAAGGCGAGCAGGTCGAACTCGCGGCGGGTCAGGTCGAGCCGCGCACCGTCCAGCTCGGCCCGGCGGCGCAGCGGGTCGACGGTCAGGCCGCCGACCCGGAGCACCGACACCTCCCCCTCTCCCGCGCCGGAGCGGGCGCGGCGCAGCACGGCCGACATCCGGGCCGACAGGTGCTCGACCGAGAAGGGCTTGGTCAGGTAGTCGTCCGCCCCGGCGTTCAGCAGCCGGACGATCTCCGCCTCGTCGTCCCGGGCCGTGGCGACGATCACCGGCACGTCCGTGATGCCGCGCAGCATCTTCAGGGCCTCGGACCCGTCGAGATCGGGCAGCCCGAGGTCCAGGACCACCACGTCGAAGCGGACATGGGCGACCTCGCGCAGCGCCTCCAGTGCCGTCCCCACGCTGCGTACGGTGTGCGAGGCGTCGGTCAGGTGCCGGATGAGCGCCGAGCGTACGAACTGGTCGTCCTCGACCACGAGCACACTTGCCATGCGCCGCACCGTACGCCATCTCGAACAGCCGGGTGCGGGCCTGTGGACAACTCCCCGCCTGGGGACGACCGGCCCCCGCGTACTCCCGTTCGGGGACAACGCGTGGGACACGTGAGGCAGTATGACCGGCGATGCGCAGAGGACTCGTGCACGTACTGGCCTGGCTGCTCGCCACGGGCGCGGCGGTCACGCTGTCGTGGTGGGGTGTCCACACGGTGCTGGCGGGCACGGCCTACGACCCGCCGCGCGCCCTGCCCATCAAGGCGGCCGAAGCGTCCAGGCAGGAGTCGAAGGCCCCGGCCACGCCGTCGGAACGGACGAGTCCGCGACCGCGCCGGACGCCGAGCGCACCGCCCGCGGCCAGAACGCCGAGCCCGCCCCCCACACAACCGCCCAGTCCCTCCCCCGCCGCCACCTCCACGGCCGCCGGCGAGGTCAAGAGCTACGACACCGACGGCGGCCGGGCTGTCTTCGACCTGGGCAGGACCTCCGCGTCCCTCGTCTCGGCCACTCCCGGTGCGGGCTGGTCGATGCAGGTGTGGAAGACGGAGTCGTGGATCCGCGTGGAGTTCTCCTCGGGCGCGGACCGGGTGTCGGTGTTCTGCACCTGGCACGACGGACCGCCGCGCGTGGAGATCGGGACCTACTGAGTGCCGTACGGGCTCACCGGAACACCGAAGCGGGCGGCGCGGGCGACGCCACCGCCGCGATGTCCGTGACGGGTGCGGCCCCGCCGGTGAAGTCGGTGAGGGTCCTGCCGTACTCGACCCGGCCGGGGTGCGGGTCGGAGGCGGCGCGGCGGGTCAGTTCGGCGACGGGCAACGGCTGGTCGGAGGCGACCAGGACGGCGTTCCCGAAGCGTTTGCCGCGCAGCACCGTCGGGTCGGCGACCAGCGCGAGCTGTTCGAAACGGGCGGCGGCGGTGGCGATCTGGCCGCGCAGGTGGGCCAGCGGCGGCCCGTCGGCGAGGTTGGCGGCGTAGATCCCGCCGGGCTTGAGGGCCCTGCGTACGTCGTCGAGGAACTCGGTCGAGGTCAGATGGGCCGGGGTGCGGGCCCCGCTGAACACATCGGTGATGACCAGGTCGGCCCAGCCGTCCGGCACCTTGGCGAGCCCCTCGCGGGCGTCGACGGACCGCACCCTGATGCGCGCGTTCGCGTCCAACGGCAGTCGGCGGCGGACCAGTTGCACGAGGGCGGCGTCCCGTTCGACGACCTGCTGGGTGGAGCGGGGCCGGGTGGCGGCGACGTAGCGGGCGAGGGTGAGCGCGCCGCCGCCGAGGTGCACGGCGTGCACGGGCCGGCCCGGCGGGGCGACGAGGTCGATGACATGCCCGAGCCGGCGCTGGTACTCGAAGGACAGGTACGCCGGGTCGTCCAGGTCGACGTGCGACTGCGGGGCCCCGTCGATCACCAGGGTCCAGCCCCGGGCCCGGTCGCGGTCGGGGATGAGCTCGGCGAGCCCGCCGTCGACGCTCTCGACGACGGCTTCCGCACCGGCCTGCCTGCGCCGGCCGCTCCTGGACTTTCCCATTGGGTCATTATCGGGGGCGGCCTGTTAAGCAGGACGTACGCTCCCCCGGGCGGCGGTGCCTCGGCGCCTCAGCGGCAGCCGTCCGCCGCCCTGATGGTCCGGGCCGCCTCCCCGAGGGCCTTGCGCAGCACCGCCGGGTCCGTCGCGAGGTCCGCCTCCCCGGGCGGCAGCAGCCAGTCCGAGCCCGCCACCGGAGACTCGGGGGCCAGGGGCAGTCCGCGTCCGTCGGTCCCCGTGCACGTGCTCCCCGGCACGTCCCACGCCGCGGCCGTCCCCGGCGGCACGAGGAAGCCCAGTGTGGCACCGCCGTCGTCGTGCAGTACGGGCCCGACCGCTTCCCCGGTCCCGCGCCGCAGGATGTCGACCGCCTCCAACCCCTGCCGTGCCGGCACGGTCACGACATCACAGCCGGCCGGCGGCGTGCTCGGCGGCCTGCTCGGCGGTGTACGAGGATCGTTGATCTGGCTGGTCTCCATCCCGGCCTCCACCACGGAACCCCTGCTTGGACGAGCGGTCGGGAGTCGGGGGCCTCCCGGTCCACAGGGTTCAACGCGGCAGACCGTCAACGGCTACGGCGGAAGTCAGCCGCAAAGGATGGCACTTCATGGCAGATCACGGATGAGATATCCGGTTTGTAGCCAAACCCAGCGTGAGGACTCCGGCACAGCAGGTACGTTCTTGCTCGCCGGACACGGGGCAGACCATACGGGACAATGCGTACAACTCGCCCCAAACCCGGCATGGTTCGACGGTTCGCACGAGAGGACCCGGCCATGGCGTCGTCAACGGTGACCTCGTCTCAACCCAACCGGCCACCGCGGCCCAACCTCGCCTTCCGGCACCTGCGCGGACAGCGCTCGCCGGCCGAGTTCGCCGCGGCGATCCGCCGGGCCGCTCTGGAGATCGGCGAGCAGGTCAGCTGTGACGCGCGGTACATCGGCCGGGTCGAGGCGGGCGAGATCCGCTGCCCCAACTACGCGTACGAACGGGTGTTCCTGCACATGTTTCCTGGCCGCACACTCACCGACTTGGGGTTCGCGCCCCGCTCGTCGGTACGCGGACGCCGGGCGCGCGACACCGAGGACGCGCCCCTGATGTGCACCGCGAACCCCCCGGCGAACGCCACGACTGAGACCAGCGGGGCGTGCGAGCCGTATGAAACGCAGAACCCGTACGACCCGTACCACCCGCACGACACCTACGAGGAGAGCGACGTGCTACGTCGCGCATTCATGACCGGCGGGGGCGCCACGGTGGCCGCCGCCTCGCTGGGGCCCGTCGGCCTCGCCCTCGACGCCGCGGCGGCACAGCGCCCCGTGCGCCGCGCCGGGGCGAGTGACGCGGGCGCCCTGGAAGAAGCCGTCCGCCGCATCCGGCTGCTCGACGACCGGCACGGGGCCGATGGCCTCTACCGCCGCGCCGCGGCCCCGCTGCGTGCCGCCTACGCCCTGTTGGACGCCGGTACGACCCGGCAGACGACGGCGGACCGGCTCTACTCGGGCGCCGGTGAACTGGCCATCTCCGTGGGCTGGCTGGCGCACGACTCCGGGCGCTTCGACGACGCCCGCTCCCACTACGCGGAGGCGCTGGCGACCGCCCGGATGACCGGCGATCCCGGCCTGGAGGCGCACGCCTTCTGCAACACGGCCTTCCTCGCGCGCGACGCGGGCCGGCCGCGCGAGGCGGTCCGGGCCGCCCAGGCCGCGCAGCGTGTAGCCCGGCCCGTGGGCTCGGCCCGGCTGATGTCGCTGCTCGCGCTGCGCGAGGCGGGCGGCTGGGCGGGCCTCGCCGACCGCGCCGGCTGCGAGCAGGCGCTGGCCCGGGCCCATGCCCTCTTCGATCGGGGCCCCTCGGACGCCGACCCCGAGTGGATGTCCTTCTACGGAGAGGCCGAACTGGAGGGCCTGGAGGCGCAGTGCTGGTCCACGCTCGGCGACTGGCCCCGGGCGGCACGGCACGCGCGGCGGGCGGCGGAGCTCCAGGATCCGCACTTCACGCGGAACATCGCGCTGTACACGGCGGAGCTGGCGGACGACCTCGCGCGGGGCGGTCGGCCGGACGAGGCCGCCGTGGCGGGGATGCGGGTGCTGGATCTGCTGGAGGAGGTCCAGTCGTCCCGGATCCAGACGATGCTGGCGGCTACGGCACGGGTGTTGTCACCACACCGGCGAACTTCGGGGGTGTCGGCGTTCTTGGAGAGGCACGCGTCGTCGCCGAGGATGACCTAGCGGCGGGCAGTCGTGCCGCCGGGACGGCACACGTCCCGGCGGGCGGCACGGCTACACGAGATGGCCGAGATCGTTCCAGCTCTCGATCGCCGGCTCCCCGTAAGCCCACCCGAGCACCGACAGCGACGTCGGATTCAGCCGTATTCGCGCCGCGAAGTCGATCGGCAGGCCCAGCCACCGCGCCCCGATGGAGCGCAGGATGTGCCCGTGGGCGAAGACCAGGACGTCCCGGTCCTCGGCGCGCGCCCAGGAGACCACCTCGTCCGCCCGCTCCGTGATCCCGGCGAGGGTCTCGCCCTCGGGAACACCGTCGCGCCAGATGAACCAGCCGGGCCGGACGGCCTGGATGTCCGCCGGCGTCATGCCCTCGTACGCCCCGTAGTCCCACTCCAGCAACGCGTCCCACGCCCGCGCGCGGTCGCCGAAGCCGGCCAGTTCGCAGGTCTCACGCGCGCGTGCCAGCGGGCTGGTGCGCACCTCGACGCCGGGCAGGCCGTCGTACGGCGCCCGGTGCAGGCGCTCGCCGAGCAGCTTGGCCCCGCGCCGGCCCTCCTCCAGCAGCGGCACGTCGGTCCTGCCGGTGTGCTTGCCGGACAGCGACCACTCGGTCTGTCCGTGCCGGGCCAGCAGGATGCGCGGAGCCATGGGGGACCTTTCCGGGAGAAAAACGCGAGCGGAACTCCACCATCATCGCGCACGCTGGTCGCGGGCAACCCGGGGGGCGATCTCTGCGTCTTTGAGGTCCGGAGGGCGCCCCCAGGGCGCGCACGTACGCCGTAAAGTGGCACGACCGACCGGCCGGGCGCCGCGTGGAGACGAAGGGGGAGGGCGATCGGATGCCGCACACCGAGACACCGGGCACCGAGGCGGCCCCTGCGCTCCGGCTCCGCTGGTGGACGGAGCTGCCGCTGATCCTGCTGGTGTACGCGTGCTACACGGCGGGCCGGCTCCTCGCCCGGGGCGACGTGTCCGGGGCGGTCGACAACGGCCTGGCGCTCCTGCGCGCCGAGAAGGCGCTGTATCTCAACTTCGAGCACCCGCTCAACCGCCTCTTCACCCAGGAGGCGTGGATAGGCATACCGGCGGACTTCTGGTACGCGTCGCTGCACTACCTGGTCACGCCGGCGATCCTCGTGTGGCTGTTCCGCTCCCGCGCGGTGCGGTACCGCGCCGCGCGCACCTGGCTGATGACGTCCACCCTCATCGGCCTGATCGGTTTCACACTGCTGCCGACCTGCCCGCCCCGGCTCCTCGACGCGAGCCACGGCTTCGTGGACACGATGGCGCAGTACAGCTCCTACGGCTGGTGGGGCGGCGCGGCGAGCGCGCCGCGCGGCATGGGCGGCATGACCAACCAGTACGCGGCCATGCCGAGCCTGCACGTGGGCTGGGCACTGTGGTGCGGAGTGATGCTCTGGCGCTACGGCGGTACGCGCACCGCGAAGGCCGCCGGTGTCGCCTACCCGCTGATCACGACGATCGTGGTCATGGGCACCGCCAACCACTACTTCCTCGACGCGGTCGCGGGCGCGGCCGTCATGGGTGTCGGACTGCTGCTGGCGCCGGTCGTGATGCGCACGGCGGACCGGGTCGGGGCGCGTTTCGTGCCGCGTGCCGCGCCGGTCACGGAGGCATCTCCGGCCGCAGGTTCCCCGATTGTCAGTGCCGGATGCCAGACTTCCGCGGGTGAGCGAATTCCACGGCAGCGCGAGTCGCGGTTCGGAGCGGGAGCCGAGCCGAGTGCCTCCCCCAAGGACGCGGGGGACGGCGCTCCGGCACCGGCTCGCTGAGCTGCGCGGTCCCGACGTACCGGCGAAGGCCCTGGACGCGCGCGCGTTGGCGGCGCTGGCCGCCAACCCCGGGTGTGCGCGGAGAGCGATCCTCGACGGCGCCGGGGTGAACAAGGCGGCGCTGGCGAGCGCGCTGGGCTCGCCGTCGGCCTTCGGGCAGTCCCAGTTCGCGCTCACGCGGGGCAACGCCTTCGAGGCGAAGGTCAAGGCCGACGGCGGCGCCGAGCTGCTGCGGCTGGTCCACGAGAAGCTGGACCGGACCGCCGAGCCGCCCGCCGAGGCGCGCGTGCCCGACCTGACCGCCACCGGTCCCCAGGGGCGTACGGCCCGTACGGCGCTGGAGCTGCGGGAGGCCACCGCGCACCCGGGCGCGTGGACGCTGCTCGACCACCCGATGCTCGCGCTGGACGTCGCGGGCTCGCCCGCGTTCCTGGAGCCGGACGCGGTGGTGGTGCACCCGGACGGCAGCTGGACCGTGGTCGAGATCAAGTCGTTCCCGCTGCTGGACGGTTCGGCCGACCCGGCGAAGGTCGGGGCGGCGGCCCGGCAGGCGGCGGTGTACGTGCTGGCGCTGGAGGAGGTCGCGGCCCGGGTTCAGGACAGGGCTCCGTCCCCGCGTGTGCGGCACCGGATCCTGCTCGTCTGCCCCAAGGACTTCTCCAACCTGCCGGCCGCGTCCGCCGTGGACATCCGCAAGCAGCGTGCGGTGACGGCCCGCCAGCTGAACCGGCTGACCCGCATCGAGGACATCGCCGAGGCGCTCCCCGAGGGCACGTGCTTCTCCCCCGAGCTGCCCGCCGACGAGCTGACGGCCGCCGTCGAGTCCGTTCCGGCGACGTACGCGCCGGAGTGCCTGTCGGCGTGCGAGCTGGCCTTCCACTGCCGGGCCCGCTCCCGCGAGACGGGCGCGGTGACCTCGCTCGGGCGGCCGGTGCGGGCGGAGCTGGGCGGGCTGACGACCGTGGAGGACGTCCTCGCGGCGGCCCACGGCGAGGCGGGCGACCCCGGCGACCCGGCGGTGTCGGCCCTCAGGCGGGCGGCGGCCCTGCGCGCCGAGGCACTGGAGGCGGCGTGTCGCTGATCTCCACGCTGGCCCGCCTCGAAGCCGTCAGCACGGGCCGCGCCCAGCCCGCCGCGACGGTCCGGCACCGGCACCTGTCCGACCACCCGCTGGTGTTCGTGCCGCTCACCACCGCCGGTGAGGCCGGCGCCCCGCTCGGTGCGCTGGTCGGCACCGACCGGGACGCGCCGCGTCTGCTGGTCGTCCCGCAGCCCCGCGACCGCGACCTCAGGTTCGCGTTCCTGGCCGAACTGGCCGACGTGGTGCTGCCGTACGTCGACGCGTACGCCGAGGTCGTGGAGGCCGCCGAGCGCACCGAGACCGACCCGGAGACCGGCAAGCGGGTCAAGGTCGAGGTCGACCTGTGCGCGGACGCGCCGCAGCTGATCGTGCCGAGCCGGGCGGGTATCGACCTGGTGCGGCTGCTCGGGCGCTCCATGCGATTCCGGCGGACGGCCGAGCAGGAGCCGGAGGCTCCGTATCCGGCGCCGCCCCGGGTGCCGCTGCTCGGGCGGTGGCTGACGCACTTCGGGGAGCGGGCCCGGGTGCCCGGCTCCTCACTGCTGCTGGCCATGACGGACGTACTGGGACGGCACTGGGCGACCGGGCAGTCCACGCTGGAGGATCAGCACCTGGGGGCGCTCCTCGCCTGGATCGATCCGCCGGAGGGCCTGACCGGCGCCGAGGCGGCGCTGCGGGCCGAGTTGGAGCGGGACGCGAAGGGCCAGCTGACGTGTCCCCCGGCCGGTCCCGCCACCGACCCGGCGTTCGACAACAAGCTGCTCGCCCCGGCCATCGAGCGCTACGACCGTGCCCGCACGGCCCTGGCCGCCGCCGAGGACGGTCTGGAGGCCGACGACCGGCTCGGTGCGCTGACCGCCGCCGAGCGGGAGATCCGGGACCTGGTGCTCAGCCGCACCCGGCCCACCTGGGAGAAGGTGTGGCAGGGACTGGACCTGCTGCGGGAGCTGCCCGAGGGGGCGCACGTCGAGGAGCGCTGGACCCGCGACCGCTGGTCCTTCACGGGCCACCGCGACCGGGTCCTGGCCGGCGAGCCGCCCCAGCCGCGCCGCGACGACGCGGTCACGGCGGCGAACAAGCTCGCCACGCGTGAGCGCGAGCAGGCCCGGCTGGAGGCCCAGGAGGCTCTCGACGACCCGCTGGTCATGGCGGGACGGCGGCTGTCCGGGGAGGCGTTCGCGGGTGAGGTCACGGACGTCGTGATGGCGTACAGCGAGGGCAAGCGGCCCAGCCCGCGCCCCCTGGTCACGGTCCACACGGACGACAGGCCGCATCTCGGGGAGCGGACGAAGGTGTACCGGTCGCTGGCCGGGAAGCCGCAGTCGGCGGAGTTCGTCGGGGCCGAGGAGGACGGCGCGTACGTCGTCCTGCGGATCCTCGACAAGATGGGCCGCGGCAAGGAGCCCGAGCCGGGGTCGGTGCCGGAGAAGGGCGACCGGGTCTGCTTCACGCTCTTCGAGCACGAGCAGCGGGGCGGCGCGAAGCTGCCCGACCCGGAGGAGACACCCTGGACGCACGGCGGGCCGCCCGGTGAGGCGACCCTGGAGGCCGCCGACCCGGTGACCGCGGAGGACCTGCTGTGACGACGCTCTTCGATCCCTCTGCCGCCGCGGCCCAGGCCACCGACGCGATCCTCCACGACACGCTGCACGGCACCGCGCGCGGTGTCGTCGTCGACTCCCCGCCCGGCGCGGGCAAGTCCACGCTCGTGGTCCGCGCGGCCCTGGAACTGGCCGCGGCCGGCCATCCGCTGATGGTGGTGGCGCAGACCAACGCCCAGGTCGACGACCTGGTCCTGCGGCTCGCCGAGAAGAACCCCGAACTGCCGGTGGGGCGGCTGCACAGCAGTGACGCCGACCCCTACGACAAGGCACTCGACGACCTGGAGAACGTCCGCAAGTCGGCGAAGGCGGCCGATCTCGCCGGGCTGGCCGTGGTGATCTCGACGGCGGCGAAGTGGGCGCATGTGAAGGCCGACGAGCCGTGGCGGTACGCGATCGTCGACGAGGCGTACCAGATGCGCTCGGACGCGCTGCTCGCCGTGGCCGGGCTGTTCGAGCGGGCGCTGTTCGTGGGTGACCCGGGGCAGCTCGACCCGTTCGCGATCGTCGGCAGCGAGCAGTGGGCGGGGCTCACCTACGACCCGTCGGCCTCGGCGGTGACGACGCTGCTCGCGCACAACCCGGACCTGCCCCAGCACCGTCTGCCGGTGTCCTGGCGGCTCCCGGCCTCCGCCGCTCCCCTGGTCTCGGACGCCTTCTACCCCTACACGCCGTTCCGCAGCGGCACCGGCCACGGCGACCGTCGCCTCTCCTTCGCCGTGCCGTCGGACGGCTCCGGCCCCGACCGGGTGATCGACGAGGCGGCCGAGTCGGGCTGGGGCCTGCTGGAGCTGCCCGCCCGGCACACCCCGCGCACGGACCCGGAGGCGGTACGGGCGGTGGCGACGGTGGTACGGCGCCTGCTGGACCGGGGCGGCGCGGCGACCTCGGAGCGCTCAGCGGACCCGACGCCCCTCACCGCGGACCGGATCGCCGTCGGCACGGCCCACCGCGACCAGGCGGCGGCGGTACGTGCCGCCCTGGCCGACCTCGGCGTCACCGACGTGGTCGTGGACACGGCCAACCGGCTCCAGGGCCGCGAGTACGACGTCACGGTGGTCCTGCACCCCCTCTCCGGCCGCCCCGACGCCACGGCCTTCCACCTGGAGACGGGCCGCCTGTGCGTCCTGGCCTCCCGCCACCGGCACGCCTGCATCGTCGTCTGCCGCGCCGGGGTGACCGACCTCCTGGACGACTATCCGTCGACGGAGCCGGTGCAGCTGGGGACCGTGGTGAAGTTCCCGGACGGGTGGGAGGCGAATCACGCGGTGCTGGCGCATCTGGCCGAACATCGCGTGTCCTGGCAGCCGTGACGAACACCGGGTGCTGTGGCGGCCATGATCCACACCAGCGGACACCCCGCCCCCGCCGGCCGGAGGCCGGCACGCCGCCGGAGGCGGCCGGTGAAAGCAGCCCGGACGGGTGGGAGGCGAATCACGCGGTGCTGGCGCATCTGGCCGAACATCGCGTGTCCTGGCAGCCGTGACGAACACCGGGTGGTGTCGCAGCCGTACCCACTACCGCGATGCCCACTTGCGCGCCCGCGAGACAATGGACGGTGGCCCACTCCACCGGGAGGGTCAGCGCGACGTACGAGGAGGAGTAGACATGGCGGAGCCCACGCCGCGTCGGAACGAACCGCGGCTACGCCCCGCGCCCCTGCTCTTCGAGCCCGCGGAGGCGGCCTCCGACCCTGAGCACTTCTTCGATCTGGAGTCGATCGACGATCCCCGCGCGTTGCTGTCCCGCGCGACGGAGCTGACGCTGGCGTTCCGGGCCGCGGCGGACCGGGCACTGGAGTTCCAGGCGATCGCGGCGGCGCAGCTGGCCGATCCGCGGCGGTTCGACCGGCTGACGACCGCGGACATCGCCGAGCGGGCCGAGTGGACCGAGGACTACGCCAAGAAGATGGTCGAGTTCGGACGGGACCTGATGCGGGGCGGCGGCGAGGGCCGGGGGCCCGTCGACCCGGTCTGAGACCCGGGCGCTGCGCCGCCTTGCCGATCTCCGTGGCATATGCCAGGCGGGCAAGATACTCCCTCCCACCCCCTCCTGTCCCGATTTCCCGCAACCCTCGGGAACCGCGCGTTCACAGCCGGTAGATGTTGGTGCCATGAGCAGCGCATGGAACGCCTCCTATGTCACCCCGGACGGGGCCGCCTGGCTCGCCTCGGCAGGAACGTATCCGCGGAGCACGCTCGCCCTCTGGGAGGAGCGGCCGGCCGCGCCGGTCGTCCTGCCCTGCGGGGCGGTCTTCGACGTCGTCAGCGCGCCCGCGATGTTCGGCCGGCGGATGCTCGACCGGCTGTGGGACGACGGGCCCGGCTCGGGGCCGGTCGCCGAGTTCCGCGGCCGGATGCTGCTGTTCGCCGCGCCCGGCACGGCCCAGCGGCTGCCGGCGCTGCTGGAGTGGGAGGAGTGGGGCAGGCGCGAGGGGGACACCGGGGACCTCGGCCGCACGGACGGGGTCCCGCCCCTGCTGTGCCACGGCACGGGCGACGCGGTGACCGTCCCGGCACCGGCGGACGACGCCTCCCCCAGCCGCTCCGGCGCCCGCTGGCTCGTCGCCCCGGACACCCGCCAGCCCTGGCTGCCCGGCCCCGAGGTACTGCTGTGGGCGGCCGTCCGGGCGGCCCGTTCGGCCGTGCGCATATCGATTTTTCCTCCCGCCGACCAGGGTGCTAAGGTCTACGACGTCAGCAGGCGCCGCTAGCTCAGTTGGTTAGAGCAGCTGACTCTTAATCAGCGGGTCCGGGGTTCGAGTCCCTGGCGGCGCACAGACAGTGAAGGGCCCCTCGCGAGAGCGAGGGGCCCTTCGCCATGCCCAGGACGCCGTCAACGCCCCACCGCGATCTTCACCGTCCAGGCCCCCGAAGCCGTACGTCCCTCCACCTCCACCCGGACGCCCTCCCCCGGCACGGTGAAGCTCTCCCCGGGGCCGATCGGCGCGTCCGCGAGAGGCGGGTAGACCGAGTCCTCCCAGCACGCCTCGGTGCCCGGGTGGGCGTCGATCACCTCGATCGGCCCGCTCCCGGACTGCGCCCCGCCCCGCACCCGGTACACGAGCACCCCCTGCCGGCACGCGGTCACGTCGTTGCCCACCGGCCCGCGCGCCTCGAAGGCGAGCACGCTGTCGCGGCCCGTCCGCAGCACCGCGAGCTTGACGCCCCGCCCGAGACCGAAGGCCGGCGCCCCCGCCGCACCCTCCACCTGCACCCCGGGCCCGGCCGCCAGCGGCTCCAGGGTCAGCCGGGCGGGCCCGGCGTCCTGTACGCACCGCACCTGCCGCTGGTCCAGCCAGCCCAGCTTCCACTTGTGCCAGCCGAACAGATCGGGCGCCAGTCCGAACTGGCTGCCCATCAGGTCCCAGTCGCCGACGTGCGTGTCCCAGTCGCCCTTGCCGTCCACGGGCCGGTGGTAGAGGTCGGGCAGATCGAACACGTGCCCGGTCTCGTGGGCGAGAACGAGCCGGTCCGGTGGATGCTGCTCGAACACCGTGACGACCCGGCGCAGATCGGTGCCGTCGGCCCGCATCGGAGTCGTGAGGTTGACCACCTTGGTCGCGTCGGAGTCCACCCCGGGCGCGTCCGGGTCGGCGACGAAGTACACGACGTCGTAGCGGGAGAAGTCGACCTGCGGGTCGGCCACGGAGAGCGCGTCCCGCAGATACGCGGCCCGGTGCGCGGTGCTCCAGTCGCGCTGTATGTCGTACGCCGTGGACGGCTGCGGCATCTGGATCCAGTGCCCCAGCGGGTGCGGGCGCAGGGTGAAGCGGCCGTAGGAGGCGCGTTCGAAGAAGCGGGTGGTGGCCGGGAAGTGGTCGGCGGTCAGCTCCTGCGGTGTGGTCAGCGGGTGGGCGTCCGGGAAGGACAGGAAGACCATGACCGCGTCCAGGGCCCGGCCCGGGCGCGGATAGGCGGCGTTCCAGGTGTCCAGGCCCTCGGAGTGGTGGGCGTCGGTGCGGGTCAGGGCGCAGGGCGCGGCCGAGTCGGGCTCGGCGGCCGACGGGCCGGCACCGAGGGAGGTCGCGGCGAGCGCGGACATGGTGGTGAACACGGCCGCGGTGCTGCGCAGTCGAGCGCGCGGGAACTGACGCGGCACGAGTACCTCCGGGTACGGTTCGCGGGACACCGCACCCAGCCTGTGATGATTTGTCGTACTGCGCCCTGTTTGCTTGCACCAGTCGGGTGAAGAAGCCGAAAGCTCGCGGACGTCGACACCCGAGAAGCACTCACAGAACGTCACAACTGGTCGGGGGCCTGAAGAAGCCGTCCAGGCGTGAGCAGAAACGATCTGGCAGAAGGGCGGGTTGGTCCGGAACACTGGACACCGGCTGGAAGGCCCTGGGGCCAGCCTCTATGATCGGCACACTTTCCTGACCTTTCCTGCACGGACAGAGATCGAATACATGCGGGAGCGAGCGGTGAGCGGAACCTCCGAAGGGCCGGCGCCCGCGACAGACCTCGACCGGCCGGTCGTCACAGAGAGTGAGATCGACACGCCTCCTCGTACCGAGCCCCCGGCGCATCCGCCCTACCGCTCCGTCTTCACGGCCGCCCCGCTCGCCATGGCCGTCGTCGACCGCGAGGGGATGGTCGTCAGCGCCAACGACTCGCTCGCCGCGCTGCTCGGTACCGCCCCGGACGAGCTGGCCGGGGCCGTCGCCGCCGACCTGGTCGACCTCACCTCCGACGCCCGCACCTGGCACGCGTACCGCGAGGTGCTGCGCGGCCGGCAGTCCCGGCTGCGCTGCACGCGCCGGCTCAAGCACCCCGACGGGCACTCGCTGTGGGTGCAGGTGACGGTCGCCCCGCTGCCCGCCGAGGACCGGGCCGTCCTGCTGTCCGTCGCCGACATCAGCTCCCGCCGCGAACTCCAGGCCCGGCTGCGGCACTTGCAGATGCACGACCCGGTGACCCGGCTGCCCAACCGCACGCTGTTCTTCGAACGCCTGTCGGCCGCGCTGGAGGCGGAGTCGTACGAGCAGAGCGGCACGGGCCGGATCGGGCTGTGCTACCTGGACCTGGACGGCTTCAAGGCCATCAACGACACCCTGGGCCACCGCGTGGGCGACCGGCTGCTGGCCGCCGTCGCCGAGCGCCTCACGCGCTGCGCGGACGAGGCCGGGCACTCCCGGATCAGCATCCCGCTGGTGGCCCGGCTCGGCGGTGACGAGTTCGCGCTGCTCGTCGAGGACTCCACGGGCACCGAGCAACTGGCCGAGCTCGCCGAGTCGGTGCTGGAGGCGATCCAGGACCCGTTCGACATCTGCGGGCAGCGGCTGTCGGTCTCGGCGTCGATCGGCGTGGTGGAGCGGCACGCGGCCGGGACGACCCCGACCGCCCTGATGCAGGCGGCGGACACCACGCTGTACTGGGCGAAGGCCGACGGCAAGGCCCGCTGGACCCTGTTCGACCCGGAGCGCAACGCCCACCGCATGACCCGCCAGGCCCTCGCCTCCACGCTACGGCCGGCCATCGACCGGGGCGAGTTCCAACTGGAGTACCAGCCGCTGGTCGGCATGGAGGACGACCGGCTGCACGGGGTCGAGGCGCTCATCCGCTGGAACCATCCTCAGTTCGGCATACTGACGCCGAATCGGTTCATCGGACTTGCCGAGGAGGACGGTTCGATCGTTCCGCTGGGCCGCTGGGTGCTGCGGACGGCCTGCCGGCAGGCCCGCCGCTGGCAGCTGGACCACCCCGACGAGCCGCCGATCTTCGTGAGCGTGAACGTGGCGGTGCGTCAGGTCTGGGACTCCGACCTGGTGACGGACGTGGCGGAGACCCTGGCCGAGACGGGCCTCGCACCGCACCTGCTCCAGCTGGAGCTCACCGAGTCGGCGGTGATGGGCTCGGCCGGCCGGCCGCTCCAGGCCCTGAAGGCCCTCAGCGACATGGGCGTGCGCATCGCCATCGACGACTTCGGCACGGGCTACTCGAACCTGGCCTACCTCAGCCGCCTGCCGGTGTCCGTACTGAAGCTGGACGGCACCTTCGTCCGCGGCTTCCAGTACGACGACCGGGACAGCACGGCCACCCGCCCGAACCCGGCCGACGAGGTCGTGGTCGAGGCGATGATCCAGCTCGCCCACCGGCTCGGGCTGACCGTCACGGCCGAATGCGTGGAGACCTCCGCCCAGGCGACCCGGCTGCGGCGCATCGGCTGCGACACCGGACAGGGCTGGCTCTACTCCCGTCCGGTGCCGCCGGATCGCATCTCCGAGCTGCTGGGCACACCCGGCGTTCAGGCGGGCGTCGGCAACCCGTAGGCGTCGGCGATGAGTTCGTAGGAGCGCACGCGTACGTCGCCGCCGTGCGCGTTGGCCGTGATCATCAGTTCGTCGGCGCCGGTGCGCTTGGCGAGGTCGTCCAGGCCGGAGCGGACCTCGTCCGGGGTGCCGTGGATGACGTTGGCGTTCCAGGAGTCGACGAAGTCGCGCTCCATCGGGCTGAACTCGTAGGCCGCCGCCTCTTCGGGGGTGGGCACGAGGCCGGGGCGTCCGGTGCGCAGCCGGACCATGCTGAGGGCGGCGGCCAGCACCTGACGGCGGGCCTCCTTCTCCTCGTCGGCGGCGAGCGCGGAGACGCCGATGAGGGCGTACGGCTCGTCGAGCACGGCGGACGGCTGGAAGGACTCCCGGTACAGGTCCAGGGCCGGGACGGTGTTCTGCGCCGAGAAGTGGTGCGCGAAGGCGAAGGGCAGTCCGAGGGCACCGGCCAGGCGGGCGCTGAAGCCGGACGAGCCGAGCAGCCAGACGGGCGGGCGGTGCGGGGACTGGACACCGCCGGGGGACGTGGCCTGGACCGGGCCCGGTACGGCGTGGATGCGGCGGTAGGGGTGCCCGTCGGGGAAGTCGTCGTCGAGGAACCGGGTCAGCTCGGCGAGCTGTTGCGGGAAGTCGTCGGCGCCTTCGCCCAGCCGGTCGGTGCGGCGCAGGGCGGCGGCCGTGGCGCCGTCCGTTCCCGGCGCGCGGCCGAGCCCGAGGTCGATGCGGCCCGGGGCCATGGCCTCCAGCGTCCCGAACTGCTCGGCGATGACGAGCGGGGCGTGGTTGGGCAGCATCACACCGCCCGAGCCGAGGCGGATGCGGCCGGTGTGGGCGGCGAGGTGGGCCAGGATCACGGCCGGGGACGACGACGCCACACCCGGCATGGAGTGGTGCTCGGCGACCCAGTAGCGGTGGAAGCCGCGGGCCTCGGCGAGGCGGGCCAGCTCGACGCTGGTGCGCAGCGCGTCGGAGGCGGTGCGGCCGGCACCGACGGTGACCAGGTCCAGTACGGAGAGGGGGACGGGGGCGCTGCCCTGCGCTGCGCCGCGTATCTCGTCTGCCGCCACGGTGGGGTGCCTCCTGCTGTGGGCCGGGTGCTGTCGTTCCGGCCCTAACAGGGGACTGTCTCCGGTTATTCCCGTGAGGTGCCGCAGGGTCGGCCCGGGAGGCGCCGCGGGATCAAGCGGCCCGCTCCCAGTCGCTCTGCGTTCCGCCGTACGGGGGCCGCCGGGCGGCCTTCTCTCGGACGCGGAGCACGATCCACGCGAGGGCGGCCCCACAGGCGAGCCACCAGGGCAGCGACCACACGGCACCCCACCAGCGGGCCTGCGGATGGAGGACGGCGTCCACGGCGGCGGTGATCATCGCTGCGGCCAGGCTCCAGCACAGCAGGCACCCGGACAGGTGGACAGCGCTTGCCTGGAATCTGGACCGACCCGGTTCGGCCATCGGGAACCGTCCTTCACGGCAGACTGGCTGCGGACGTGGCCAGTGTGCACGGGGTGGACGACTGAAGGGGAACGCGCTTTCGGTCAACTCAAGCGCGCTGCGAGGCGGCGGAGTTGAAGGTTCCTCACCTCCTGGCGGGCTGTTCACCCCCTTTGCCCGGATCCGCCCCGCCGAAGAGGTGGGACCGATTCCGGGCGTCGGGGGCGAGCAGGGCGGTCTCACACCTGGACGATCGGCTCCCTGGTGAACAGGGCGCCCAGTTCCGGCGCGTTCACGCGGCGGTCCGCCAGGCGGAGGCCTTCCCAGACCGTGACCTGGTTGGCGGTGAGGATCGGCTTGCCGAGCTCCTTCTCCAGGGCCGGGATGTGAGCCGCCGTGTGCAGGGCCGTGTCGGGCAGGAGGAGGGCCTCGGCCTCGGGGTGGTCGGAGTGCCGGGCCAGGGCGAGGAGTTCCGCCTCGCCCCAGGTGCCGACCTCGGCGGCCGTGATGATGCCGGAGCTCTTCACCGAGACGACCTCGACGCCGTCCGCCCGCAGGAACTCGGCGAACAACTGGGCCACGTCGTCCGGGTACGTCGCGCCGATCGCGACCCGGCGCGCCCCCAGCTCCCGCACCGCGTGCACGAAGGCGAAGGACGTCGAGGAGGCCGGCATGCCGGCCGTCTGCGCCAGGGTGCGCACCTGCTCCTGCGCGCCGTCCCAGCCGTAGACGAAGCTGCCGCTGGTGCAGGCCCACACCACGGCGTCCGCGCCGGCGTGCCGCAGCTCCTGGACGCCCGCCGCGAGTCGCCCGGCCGAGCCCATCTCCAGCAGCGCGTCCACCCGGTGCGCGTCCTCACCGATGTCGGTGTGCACCAGGTCCACCCGGATGTCGCTGCCCAGCAGCTGCTCGATGCGCGGATAGTCGTCCTCGGCGGAGTGGCCCGGGTAGAGAAATCCCAGTGCTGTCATGTCCAGCCTTCCTGCTGCTGCTCTTCTTCCGGCACGACGGGGCCGGGGTCCACCCCCGGCGATCCGAGACCGGCACGCGCCTCCGGATTGATCAGCGCTTGATACGGTCCCACCGCACGGGTACCCAGTCGGCGCAGCGCCGCCCACATCGTCACTTGGTTGGCCGAGATCACCGGGATGCGCAGTTCGGCCTCCAGCTGGGGGATGACGTCGTAGGTGGGCAGGTTGGTGCAGCTGATGAACAGGGCGTCGGCGTCGTCGCGTACGGCCTGCCGCGCCATGTCCACCACCTCCCGGTAGGGGACCTTCCAGATGTGCCGGGTCAGGCCCATGAAGGCACAGCCGGAGATCGTGACGCCGGCCTGGGCGACGTACGCCTCCAGCGACTGCGTCACCGACACCGTGTAGGGCGTCACCAGCGCCACCCGCCGTACGTCCAGCTCCACCAGGGCTTCCAGCAGCCCGCCGGAGGTGGTGACCGCCGGTACGGCGCCCGCCCGGCTCATCGCCTCGCACATCGCGCGCTCGCCCATGACGCCGCCGACGAAACTGCCCGACGTACAGGCGTAGGCGATGACCTCGGGGGCGATCGCGTTGAGGGTGCGGACCGCCTCGCTCAGCGTCTCGTGTTCGCTGACCATGCGGGCGAGATCGAGGCTGACCTCGACCGGCACGAACGGTGTTCGTGTCATGTGCAGGGAGACCTCGTCCGGCACCCAGCGCCACAGCTCGCGGTCGAGTGCGAAGTCGAAGGGGGCGACGACGCCGACCCCGCGCTGCGGGCTGGGCCCGCCGAGAAATGAGACGTCCATGAGCAGGGCACCGGCCTCACACTGGGCAACGAGTGTGCAACGGATCGTGGGAACGCCCGTGTTGACGACGGTAGGTTCGGGTGCGAGCGTGGTCAATCCGCCCGGATCATTCCTTGGTCAACACCGTGTTAACTCGTCGTCACCGGCCGCCTCCCCGAAGGCAGGCCGCCCCCGCCGCACGGCTGGAGAAACGGCTGCTCATGCCCACCCCCACCCTGCTCGTCCTGGACGCCGAACCCCTCCCCCGCCTCGGCCGCCTCACCGGCCACGCGCGTATCGAACACACCGACGCGGAGGGTCTCGCCGCACGCCTCCCGCGTGCGGACGTACTCCTGGTGTGGGACTTCACCTCGCGCGCCGTGCGGGACGCCTGGCCGGGCGAGGGCCCACGGCCACGCTGGGTGCATACGGCGAGCGCCGGTGTGGACCACCTGATGTGTCCGGAACTCGCCGCCTCCGACACCGTGGTGACGAACGCGCGCGGCATCTTCGACCAGCCGATCGCCGAGTACGTCGCCGCGCTCGTGCTGGCGATGGCCAAGGACCTGCCGCGCACGCTGGAGCTGCAACGGGAGCGGACCTGGCGGCACCGCGAGTCGCACAAGGTCGCCGGGAGCCGGGCCGTCGTGGTCGGCACCGGGCCGATCGGCCGGGCGATCGCCCGCACGCTGGGGGCGCTGGACATCACGACGGCGCTCGTGGGCCGCGCCCCGCGCGCCGGCGTGCACGGCCCGGAGGATCTGGACCGGCTGCTGGCGCGCGCCGACTGGGTGATCGCGGCGGCGCCGCTCACGGAGCAGACGCACGGCATGTTCGACGCCCGCCGCTTCGGCGTGATGCAGCCGTCCGCCCGGTTCGTGAACGTCGGCCGCGGCCAGCTGGTCGTCGAGGACGCACTCGCCGAGGCCCTGGCCAAGCACTGGATCGCGGGCGCCGCACTGGACGTCTTCGAGTCCGAGCCGCTGACCCCCGAGAGCCCGTTGTGGCAGGTCCCGGGCCTGATCCTGTCCCCGCACATGAGCGGCGACATCGTCGGCTGGCGGGACGAACTCGGCGCCCAGTTCGTGGAGCTGTTCGAGCTCTGGGCGGCGGGAAAGCCGCTGGAGAACGTGGTCGACAAGCAGCGTGGGTACGTACCCGGACACTGACGTTCCTTGGAGGGTGGATGACCGAGCTCACCGAGCTGACCGCTGTACGGCTCCTCGACGGCTACCGCAAGGGCGAGTGGAGCCCTGTGGAGGCGACCCGCGCGGCGCTGGAGCGGGCCGAGGCGATCCAGCCGGAGGTGAACGCCTTCGTCCGGCTGACGGCCGAGGACGCGCTGGCCCGGGCCCGGGAGTCGGAGGAGCGATGGCGGCGCGGTGAGCCACAGGGACTGCTGGACGGGGTGCCGGTCACGGTCAAGGACATCCTGCTGCTGCGCGGCGCGCCGACCCTGCGCGGGTCGAAGGCCGTGGATCCGGCGGGGCGCTGGGACGAGGACGCCCCGTCGGTGGCCCGGCTGCGGGAGCACGGGGCGGTCTTCATCGGCAAGACGACGACCCCCGAGTACGGCTGGAAGGGCGTGACGGACTCCCCGCTGAACGGGGTGACGCGCAACCCGTACGACCCCACGCGCACCGCCGGCGGGTCGAGCGGGGGCAGCGCGGCGGCCGTGGCGCTCGGCGCGGGGCCGCTGTCGCTGGGCACGGACGGCGGCGGCAGCGTCCGTATCCCGGCGTCGTTCTGCGGGATCTTCGCGCTGAAGCCGACGTACGGGCGGGTGCCGCTCTACCCGGCGAGCGCGTTCGGCACGCTGGCGCACGTCGGGCCGATGACCCGGGACGCGGCGGACGCGGCGCTGCTGATGGACGTCATCGGCCGCCCGGACTCGCGTGACTGGTCGGCGCTCGCCCCGCCGCCCGGTGCCTACGCGGACGGCCTGACGGGCGGGGTGCACGGGCTGCGCATCGCCTACTCGCCGTCGCTGGGCGGGCAGGTGGCGGTGCGCCCGGAGGTCGCGACGGCGGTGCGGCGGGCCGTGGAGCGGCTGGCGGAGCTCGGTGCCTACGTCACGGAGACCGATCCGGACCTCACCGACCCGGTGGAGGCGTTCCACACCCTGTGGTTCAGCGGGGCGGCCCGGGTGACCGAGCACCTCGGACCGCACCAGCGCGCGTTGCTGGACCCGGGCCTGCGCGAGATCTGCACACAGGGCGCCCGCTACTCGGCGCTGGACTATCTGGCCGCGGTCGACGTCCGGATGGACCTGGGGCGCCGGATGGGCCGCTTCCACGACACCTACGACCTGCTCGTCACGCCGACCCTGCCGATCACGGCGTTCGAAGCGGGCGCCGAGGTACCGAAGGGATCCGGCCATCGGCGCTGGACGGGCTGGACACCGTTCACCTACCCGTTCAACATGACGCAGCAGCCCGCGGCGAGCGTGCCCGTCGGTGCCGACGGGGACGGCCTGCCGATCGGCCTCCAGCTCGTGGCCGCCCGGCACCGGGACGATCTGGTGCTACGGGCGGCCCACGCGCTGTACGAGGCCGGCGTGGCGTCCGCCGGCCGGCTCAGGCCCTCCGGAAGCTGAGCGTCTCCCCCGCCGCTCCCGACCTCCACAGGTCGTTGCACGCCTCGGCCATGGCGTCCAGGCCCTCGACGATCTGGCCCCAGACGATGCCGGGGACCCAGCCGACATCGCCGTTCAGCAGCAGGTTGTTGCGCTCGTAGAACAGGGCCAGGTCGACGAGCGTGGTCCCGGCGCGGACCTCGCGGTCGTATCCGTAGGCCTTGGTCCCCAACTCCGCCCCGGCGAAGGTGAAATAACACAGATCGCCGGGAATCGGGGTGATGGTCGGGTTTTCCAGGGGTGGCTCGGTTTCGGCGAAGGGCGGGAAAAGGGCGTAGATCTCGTTGCGTGCGTACTTCGCGTGGTAGACGTCGCCGGCCAGCGGAAGGGCATCCCAGACGGCCGCGCAGGTGATCGGTGCGCGGTCGTCCAGGAGCCTGGCCCTGCAGGTCACGTCGCGCTTGACCAGCGAGACTTCGATATAGCGATCAGCCATGCCTCCATGGGAGTGCCCGCCGCCCCCGCGGTCAAGGGCGCACCGGGAGACGTGCGGGGCTTGAAAAGATCGGCATAACTCGGATGCGGTCGGGTAGCCGCGCGCCCATGGCTCCACCACAGAGAAGCCCACTGAGAAGTCCGGAATCCATATCCCAGGCCGCCTCCAGGCCCACACGCCGGTCGCTGCTCGCGGGGGTCGCGGCGCTCGGCGCGCTGGGCGCCGCCGGATGCAGCCGTGTGGCCACGGCGTCGAGCACCGAGGGCGGTGACCTGCTCGGCCGGCTCCGGGCGGCGGGCGTCGTCCGCCTCGGCATCGCCGGTGAGATCCCGTTCGGCTTCATCGACAAGAACGGCGAGCTGACCGGTGAGGCACCGGAACTGGCCAAGGTGATCTTCAAGCGTCTCGGCGTCGACCGGGTACAGCCCGTGCCGACCGAGTTCGGCTCGCTCATCCCGGGCCTGAACTCCCAGCAGTTCGACGTCGTGGCCGCCGGGATGTACGTCAACCCCGAGCGCTGCGAGCAGGTCATCTTCGCCGACCCCGACTACCAGATGCTCGACGCGTTCATCGTGCGCAAGGGCAACCCGAAGGGGCTGCACAGCTACAAGGACGTCGTCGGGAAGAAGGCGAAGTTCGCCACCGGGACCGGGTACGCCGAGATCCAGTACGCCGTCGAGGCGGGGTACAAGGAGAGCGACATCCTCATCGTCCCGGACCAGGTGGCGGGCCTGAACGCCGTCGAGGCGGGCCGCGTGGACGTGTTCGCCGGTACGGCGCTCACCGTGCGCGAGGTGGTGAAGAAGTCCGCCAAGGCGGAGGCCACCGCGCCGTTCAAGCCGATCGTGGGCGGCAAGCCGCACGTCGACGGCGGCGCCTTCGCGTTCCGGCCGACCGAGACCAAGCTGCGCGACGCCTTCAACGTCGAGCTGCGCAAGCTCAAGAAGAGCGGCGAACTGTTCCGCATCCTCAAGCCCTTCGGTTTCACCGAGGCGGAGATGACGGACCTGACCGCGAAGGAGCTCTGCGGCGGATGACCTCGGGACTCTGGGAACTCGTACTCAAGGGCGTCTGGGTCACGATCCAGCTGCTCGTGTGCAGCGCGCTGCTGGCCGCTGCGGTGTCCTTCGTGGTCGGCGTCGCGCGCACCCACCGGCTGTGGATCGTCCGCTTCCTGGCGGGCTTCTACACCGAGGTGTTCCGCGGGACCTCGGCCCTGGTGATGATCTTCTGGGTGTTCTTCGTGCTGCCCCCGGCCTTCGGCTGGCAGCTGGTGCCGCTGTGGGCGGGCACCCTGGCGCTCGGCCTGACCTACGGGGCGTACGGCTCCGAGATCGTGCGCGGCGCGCTCAACGCGGTCGACCCGGCGCAGCGGGAGGGCGGGATCGCGCTCAGCTTCACGCCCTGGCAGCGGATGAAGCTGATCCTGCTGCCGCAGGCGGTGCCGGAGATGATCCCGCCGTTCTCCAACCTGCTCATCGAGCTGCTCAAGGGCACCGCCCTGGTGTCGATCATGGGCATGGGCGACCTGGCGTTCAGCGGCAACCTGGTGCGTCTGGCGCTCCAGGAGAGCGCGGAGATCTACACGTACATCCTGATCGTCTACTTCGTGATCGCCTTCCTGCTCACCCGGGTCATGCGCGGGCTGGAGAAGAGGCTCAAGGCGGGTGTCGGGAAGAAGCCCGACAGCAAGACCCGGGCGCCTGAGCCGGTCGTGGTGGAGGCGGTCCGATGAACTGGGACTGGAGCGCGGTCTCCGACTTCATGCCGGACTTCTGGAAGGGTCTGCTGGTCACCCTGCAGATCCTGGTGATCGGCTCGCTGATCTCGTTCGTGCTGGGCCTGGTGTGGGCGCTGCTGATGCGGCTGCCGACGCGCTGGGTGACCTGGCCGGTCGGCGCCGTCACGGAGTTCGTCCGCAACACCCCGCTGCTGGTGCAGTTGTTCTTCCTCTACTACGTGCTGCCCGAGTGGGGCGTGACCTTCTCGGCGCTCACCACCGGCGTCTTCGCGATCGGGCTGCACTACTCGACGTACACGATGCAGGTGTACCGGGCCGGTATCGAGGCCGTGCCGGTCGGCCAGTGGGAGGCTGCGACGGCGCTGAACCTGCCGCTGCGCCGGACGTGGACCGCGGTGATCCTGCCGCAGGCGGTGCGCCGGGTCGTCCCCGCGCTCGGCAACTACGTCATCGCGATGCTCAAGGACACGCCGATGCTGATGGCGATCTCCGTGCTGGAGATGCTCGGCCACGCGCGCCTGTTCTCGCAGGAGCACTTCCAGTTCACCGAGCCGCTGACGGTGATCGGCGTGGCCTTCATCGTCATTTCCTATCTGGCCTCCCTTCTCCTGCGAGCCCTGGAGCGACGCCTTGTCCACTGACACTCTCCCCAACCCCGAGACGAACCCCGCCAGGAGCACCGGCGAGCTGATCCGGCTGGAGCAGGTCACCAAGCGGTTCGGCGACCACACGGTCCTGGACCACCTGGACTTCTCCGTGGACGCCGGCAAGCACGTGACCCTGATCGGCCCCTCCGGGTCCGGCAAGACCACGATCCTGCGCCTGCTGATGACGCTGCTCAAGCCCGACGAGGGCACGATCACCGTGGACGGGGAGCAGCTGTTCCCGGCGCCCGAGAAGCAGGTGCGCGAGGTCCGCAAGAAGATCGGGATGGTCTTCCAGCAGTTCAACCTGTTCCCGAACATGACGGTCCTGCGCAACATCACC
>NZ_WWIQ01000053.1:51848-75291 GCF_009862985.1 Streptomyces sp. SID5464
AGATCGGGATGGTCTTCCAGCAGTTCAACCTGTTCCCGAACATGACGGTCCTGCGCAACATCACCGAGGCCCCGGTCACGGTCCTCGGCATGTCGAAGGACGCCGCCGAGGAGCGGGCGCGCGAGCTGCTGGAGCTGGTCGGGCTGACCGACCACCTCGACAAGCACCCGGCGCAGCTGTCCGGCGGGCAGCAGCAGCGGGTGGCGATCGCCCGGGCGCTGGCGATGCGACCGCAGGTGCTGCTCCTGGACGAGGTGACCTCCGCGCTCGACCCGGAGCTGGTCGCGGGCGTCCTCGACGTGCTGCGGGACATCGCCCGTTCCACGGACATCACGATGCTCTGCGTGACGCACGAGATGAACTTCGCCCGGGACATCTCCGACCAGGTACTGATGTTCGACTCGGGCCGGGTCATCGAGTCGGGCCCGCCGGAGAAGATCTTCAGCGAGCCGGAGCAGGACCGCACGCGGGAGTTCCTCAGCGCGGTGCTCTGACTACAACGCGTGACCAGGCGGAACGTCCGGGCCCGATGACTGGGGCATGCCTCTGGCATATGCCAGAGGGTCGATGCCCCAGTCCGGGGGCCCGGGAATCTTGTCAACCCCCGCTCTCCTCAGATCCGTTGCCGGTTATCGTGGAGGGGATTCGCTGTCCGGATCCACGGCCCAACAGCAAGCGCAGGGGGAGACCACCGTGGCGCTGAAGCACGAGCCGCCGACCACCCCGTACCACTCGGCCCAGGAAGCGCTGCGTGTCCTGGAGACCGTGGCGCGGATCTCCACCGGAGTCACCGACACCGACCTCGCCCGGCACACCGGCATCGGACCGGGGCGGCTGACCGCGCTGCTGCGCATGCTGCGCCGTGAGGGCTACGTCGAGCAGATCGCCGACGGCGCGTACGTCACGGGCGAGACGCTGGCCCGCCTCGGCTCCGCCCAGCACCGCGAGCAGGCCCTGCGCGACAAGCTCCAGCACACCCTCGACCGGCTGCGCGACTCGGTCGGCGCCGCCGTCTACATGAGCCGGTACGTCGACGGCGAGATCAGCGTCACCCAGTACGCCGACAGCCCGGCCACGCCCAAGGTCAACGAGTGGGTCGACTTCCGCTCCTCGGCCCACGCCACCGCGATCGGCAAGAGCCTGCTCACCCAGCTCGACCACGCCGGCCGCCGCGACCACCTCGCCCGGCACAAGATGGCCCGCCTCACCTCGCGCACCATCACCAGCGACCGGCTGCTGCTCTCCCGGCTGGAGTCCCAGCCGCCCACCGTGCCGGTCCTGGACCTCCAGGAGTACGCGGTCGGCACGGTCTGCGCGGCCGTCCCCGTCACGGCCGGTTCCTCCGTGGGCTGCCTGGCCCTGTCCCTCCCGGTCGAGCACGCCCACCGGCTCCGCCAGGCCGCGGACACCCTCAACCGCAACGCGGCACCGGTCCTGCTGTCCATGGCGATCTAGGGCCGCGCCGGGTGGTCGGATGCGGCCTCGGGGCGTGGTCCGAAGCACCCCTCGGGACCAGGTATTATTTTTCCCGTCGCCAGCCGCGAGAACGCGATGCGAACGCGGTCGGCGGGAGTCATGCGCCGCTAGCTCAGTTGGTTAGAGCAGCTGACTCTTAATCAGCGGGTCCGGGGTTCGAGTCCCTGGCGGCGCACCGGTGAAGGGCCTCTCGTGGGAGCGGGAGGCCCTTCGGCGTGTTCGAGATCCTCCCTGGTCAGCAGGCGGTACGCGCGCTCCCCCGGCGGCCTCCACCACACCGGATCCGCGCAGCGCAGGCCCTCCTTCCGCAACGCCGCCCGATGGATCTTGTTCGTGGCCGTCACCGGCATCCGCCCCGCCACCCGCACGAACCGGGGCGCCATCTTCGTCCCCAGGTCGGGTTGGGCGAGCAGGAACCGCGCGAACGCCTCCGGATCGAAGGTCCCGGCGATCGTCGCCATCACCTGGTCCCCGGTCACCGGGTCCGGCACCGCGTACACCGCGACGGCGTCGGCCCCCTCGTACCGGGCGAGGATGTTCTCGATCATCGCCGCGGCCAGGTTCTCCCCGTCGACGCGGAGGCGGTCGTCGGTGCGGCCGGCGAAGTAGAGGTAGCCGTCGGCATCCCGGTAGAACAGGTCGCCCGTCCAGTACCAGCCGTCCCTGCGCCGCTCCCGCTCCGCCGCCGTATTGCGCCAGTAGCCCTCGAAGGGGCTGGGCCCCTGGTTGACCAGTTCGCCGATCGCCTCGTCCCCGTTGAGCAGCCGCCCCGTCGCGTCGAAGCGGGCCGGCGGGCACTGGGCGCGACTCTCCGGGTCGAGGACGACGAGCCCGGGTGCCGCCCGGCCGACCGCGCCCGGCGGTGTCCCCGGCGACCACTGCACCGCCGCCCCGCCCTCCGACGAGCCGTACCCCTCCACCAGCCGCACCCCGAACCGCCGCTCGAAGGCCGCCGCGTCCACCGCGCCGGCCTCCGTGCCGAAACCCAGCCGGAGCGGGTTGTCGCGGTCGTCGGGGCGCGGCTCGGTGGCCAGGACGTACTGGACCGCCCGGCCGACGTAGGTGAAGTAGGTCGCCCCGTGACGGCGTACGTCCGGCAGGAAGCGGGACGCCGAGAAGCGCCGGCGCAGTGCCACGCCCGCCCCCGTCACCAGCGCGGGTGCCCAGCCCGCGATCACCGCGTTGCCGTGGAACATCGGCATGCAGAGGTAGTGCACGTCCTCCGTGCCCAGGGAGAACTGGCCGGCCAGCGAGCGTCCGGCGGCCGCCAGGCGGCCCTGGGAGCAGAGTGCGGCCTTGGGCGCGCCGGTCGAGCCGGAGGTGAAGTAGAGGAGGAAGCGGTCGTGCGGGGTGGCGCTGGAGGCGTCCGGCTGGGCGTCCGCGTAGGGGGCGAGGGCATCCGCGTAGCCGGTCTCGTCCGTCACCAGGAGGCGCAGGCCGGGCAGCTCCAGGTCCTTGAGCAGTGACAGGTGCGCCCGCTCGGTGACCAGGAGGCGGCACTCGGTGTGCAGGATGTCGCGGGCGAGCTCGGCGCCCCTGCGGGTGGGATTGACGCCGGCGACCGCCGCCCTGGCCAGGGCCGCCGCGCCCAGCCACAGGGGGAACTCGGGGGTGTTGTCGAGGAGCACCCCGATGTGGGGTTCGGCGTCCGGGGGAAGCACATCGGCGAGCAGTGCCGCCCGGGCCGCGGCGCCCGCCGCCACCTCGTGGTGGGTCAGCGCCCGATCCTCGCACCACAGTCCCGGCCGGTGGTCGCCCCACCGGGCGGCGATGAGTTCCGCCACCGTGCTCGCCCTGGAGTCCATGGACGCGCACGGTAATTGACAGGCCGTCAGATGTGGAGACTCAGGGCACCACGGACGTCCCGCTGTCGTCGACGCTGAAGACGATGTCGCCGTACGGGCCGATGATCTGGCTGTACGCCGCGACGAAACCGGCGCAGAACACGACGATCACGCCGAGGAAAGCCAGCAGGCCGACGGCGGTCATCGCCTGCCGCACCCGGCTCGGCGCCTGGGCCGTCGCCACGACCTGGCGGCCGTCGGTGTAGTACACGGTGACGTAGTCGCCCTCGGCGATCGTCCCCGGGCCGCCCTCCTCCTCGAACCGGATGACCCGGCCGTCGCGCGTGATGAACTCGTACACGTGACGGAGCGCGGTCCGCACGGACGTGTCACCGTGCCCGCCGCTCACCGTCGCGTACGCGCGCAGGCACCGGCCCTCGGCCGTCAGCCCGCTGTTCCAGGCGCCCCGGATCTGGAGCCAGCGCCGCACGACCCGGTAGGCCATGAAGACCGCCACGACCATGATCAGGCCGGGCACGACGTAGAAGATCACGTCCATCGCGCATCCCCCGAGGTCGATGCGCCGGCCCCGATCGGCCGGCGTGGGGGGAACCTACCCACACCGGCCGCACCGGTGACTCAAGGGAACCTCAGAAGGTTCAGAAGGTGACGTCCGAGCACGCGTAGAACGCGTTTCCCGTGTCGGCGATCGTCCACACCGCGAGGATGACGTGATGGCCGCTCAGACCGGACGGCAGCCTGCCGCTGTGGGAGAGCGTCGACGGCGGTCGCTGGCCGTTGTACGGCACCGTGAAGAACGGCGTGAGGTTGAGGTCGGACCGGGCCAGGTTGTGGTTCTGGTTCCAGCCCGGCTTGGTGATGTAGTACTTGAAGTCGGTCGTGGCGTGCATGGCCGTGAACTGCCAGCGGAACGTGTAGGTCTGGCCGCCCGTCACCCGGGTGGTGGGCCAGGCCCCGCCGGACGGTGTCCGCGGTGCGCTGAGCTGGCTGAACTGGCCGAGTCCGGCGTTGCATATCTGTCCGTCGGCCGGACCGGAGGCCGGGAAGCCCTTCGGGCCCTCGACGCTCTGCGGTTCCCACTGGATCGGACCGCAGTTGGTCACGGTGCCGTTCTGGCAGAGCTTCTGCCGGCTGACGGGGAGGTCGGTGTAGCCGTGGCCGCTGGCGCCGCCGGAGGAGAGTACGAGGGCTCCGGTCGTGGCCAGTCCCACCGCGGCTGCGGACAACTTGGTCCTTCTGCGCATGCTGCCGCTCCTGGAGAACGTGGGGGAGGTTCACTGAGCTGTGCAGGTAGGTCTAGACCAAGTCTGAGAGTATGGGCGTTGGTTGAACATGTCCATACCAATCACGGAGCCGTTTCTCCCCGGCCCGCGCAGAACGCCACCGTCAGGTCCCTCACCAGCACCTTCCGCTCGTAGTCGTCGAGTTCGACCAGCCCCCGCATGGTCAGCCGGGTCACCGTGTCCTCCACCGAGTCCACGACCGAGGTGAGCACGCTCGCCCGGTGCTGGGCGTCCAGCGCGGCGATGCGGCGGCGGTGCATCGCCGCGGCGACCTCGGGTGCGTACTCCACCCGGAGCGGCTGCACGGAGAACACCTCCAGGCCGACCGGCGCCGCGTCGGCCGCCACCAGCCGGGTCAGCGCCTCGGCCGCCGCGTCCGTGGAGCCCTTGGTCCCGCCGGGCATCTCCACCGGCACCCGGACCAGGGCCGCCTCGACGCACTCGCGCAGATACGTCTCGTGGTCCTCGACGCCCAGCGTGGCCCGCGCGGTGTCCCGCACCCGCCACACCACCTGGACGACCACCCGCAGCGCCGCCCCGCTCGCGTCGGCGGCCGGCACCGGCTCGCTGCGCCAGTGCCGCAGCCGTACGTCCACCCGGCGGCGCAGCAGCAGCGGGTTGACCCACAGCAAGCCGGAGCGCCGGACGGTCCCCCGGTAGCGGCCGAACAGCCCGAGCACCGAGGCCCGCCCGGTCCGGCCCCGGGCCAGCCCGCCGAAGCCGAACAGCCCGAGCGCCCCGGCTCCCGCGTACGCCGCCCACTGCGCGGGACCGAGACCGGCCCCGGCGTGCGCGGGCAGCCGCAGTGCCTCCAGCGCGAGCGGCGGCAGCAGCCCGGCCCACCAGGAGGTGGCCACGCACCCTGCCGCCCCGCACACCCCGGCCAGCACACCCACCGCCCCGGGCAGCACCCGGGCGGGCCGCTCCACCAGGTCGGGATCGACCTGCGGCACCGGGCGCGGCGCCACGGCCGCCGGGCGTCGGAGGCGCGGCTGCTCCCCCGTGCCCTGCCGGCGGGCGACGACCGCCGGCTTCAGCGGTACCGGCGCCGGGTCGGGGTCGTCGCGGAACAGCAGGTGGACGGGGATCTCGGTGGTGGACTCGTTCTGGATGAGCCGGGCGGGTCTGGCCGGCCCGTCGGCCGGCCCGTCGGGTTCGGACGTGTGGGGAGTGGTCGTACTCATGAGTGCCTCCAGCCTCCGCGCCAGATGCGTCACAACGGTGATAGGGCCGGGGGCCTACGAGAAGAGCCGCCGCCAGGTCTCCGGGCCCGGGTAGCCGTCGGCCGCGCCGCCCCGCCAGCCCTGGGTGCGCTGGAAGGCCTCGACGGCGCGCCGGTCCGCCTCGCCCCAGCGCGGCCCCGGCCCGGCCGGGTAGAACCCGCCGAACCCCTTCCGCACGAGCTGCCTTCCCAGCTGGGTGACGTAGGGGTTGCTGGCGCCGGGCCGGAACATCGCCCGCCCCGGGTAGCCGGGGACACCGTGGGAGGAGGGCGGCGGCCCGACCGCCCCGGCCTCCACGCCCTTGCCGCCGGCCCCGCGCGCGACGAGGATCCGGCCGAGCAGCGTGACGTACGGGCGGTGCGCGCCGGGGCTGAAATACGCCGCTTCCGGGCGGAGTGCGGCGGCCGGTGCGCCCGGTGTCCCGCTGACCGGTTCCTTGCCGGGTGCGGTCCCCGGTTCCGTCGCCGGCTCCTCCGAGGTGACGCCCTTGTACCGGTAGGGGACGTACCGGTCGGAGTCGTTCCAGTAGGCGTACGGGGTGGTTCGCCGGCGGGTGTGCGGGCGGGTCTGCTCATAGGCGGTGTAGTAGGTGTGCGCGGCGTTAGTCCAGCCGCCGAAAATGACGACGTGCGAGCCGCTCTCCGGGTCGGACCTGTTGTGGAAGAGCAGGATGTCGCCCGGCTGGAGTTCCTCCTTGGAAATCCGCTCCCCGTATTGGGCGAGGTTGCCCGTCCATTCGTTTCCGGGCAGCTTCCAGGCCATCGAGACATAGCCCGAGCAGTCCTGCCGGTAACCGTCGGACCAGTACGCGTTCATGCTGTACGGGACCTTCGCGGCGACCCAGGTCTTGGCCCGGTTGATGATCTCCGTACGGGTGATGGCGGTGGGCTTGAGAGGGACGGAGGGCGTCGCGGTACGGCCGCCGGGGCCGTACAGCGGGGCCGTGCGGCCCTGGGGGGTGCCGGGCTCGTCATCTGCGGAAACGCCGGGTCGGTGGGGTGCGTGCGGGGCGGCCGCGGCCGGTACGGCGTGACCCGCGCCGAGCGCCGCCGAGGCCGCGGCGGCCAGGGCGAGGGCGCGGTGTGCGGCCGGGTGGGCGGTGGCGCTGCCGCGCCAGGAATGCGGCAGGACGCGGCGCCAGTGGACGCATCCGGGGCAGTCGCAGTCGCTCGCGGGGTCGAATTCCTCGAATACCGGAGACTGCATGCGATTCCCCTCACACTTCCGACGGAAAATGCCGAGCCCGTACCCGTCCGGGCGCGCGTCGTCAGTTTCTCAACTGTCATCCACACGCGCATGCTGACGGTCCGAATGATGTACTCGGCGCGGTACGGGAGCCTTCCCGGGGCCGCGCCCGGTGGTCCGGAGCACCTCCCGGCGTCCTGTAGAGTTACGTCGTCAGCGCGCGCCGCTAGCTCAGTTGGTTAGAGCAGCTGACTCTTAATCAGCGGGTCCGGGGTTCGAGTCCCTGGCGGCGCACCGACCGGAAGGCCCCTCGCGGAAGCGGGGGGCCTTCTTGTATCCCCGAGCTTGTGTCCCTGAGCTTGTGTCCCCGAGGGCCCTCCCTCCTTGTGGCCGGAACCCGGCCCACCGCGCGATTGGCCGGATACCCTCTCGCCATGGCAGCGCGTGACCTCCAGGAGCGGATCAAGAAGCTCATCATCGACCGCCGGCTGGCCTCCGGGGCCCCGCTGCCGACCGAGCCCGAGCTGATGGAGTACCTCGGCGCGAGCCGGAACTCGGTGCGGGAGGCGCTGAAGGCGCTCCAGGCCATGGGCATCGTGGAGATCCGGCACGGCTTCGGCACCTACGTCGGCCCGATGTCCCTGGCCCCGATGATCGAGGGCCTCGCCTTCCGCACGGTCGCCGGGCACTACCGGGGCGAGGACTCCCTGCTCCAGCTGCTGGAACTGCGGGAGGCGGTGGAGACCGGGCTGGTCTCCCGGCTCGCCGGGCGGATACCTCGAGCGGACCTCGTTGAACTGGACGGGCTCGTCGACCGTATGGAAGAGCAGGCCGCGCGCGGAGCCGGTCTCGCCGAGACCGACCGGGCCTTCCACGCCACCCTCTACCGAGGGCTGGACAACGTGCTGCTGAGCGAGGTCCTGGAGGCGTTCTGGGACGCCTTCCACCGGGTCCGCACCGACCTCGGCGGCGAGCCGCAGGACCCGAAGGTGACCTGCCGGCAGCACCGGGAGATCCTCGACGCGGTCCGGTCCGGCGACTCGATGCGGGCGGAGGATGCCATAAGAGAGCACTTCGGGAACATCCGCGCCCGCCTGTCCACAACGACTCCACAGGGTCCCCACACCCACCACAATGAACGCGTATGACCGGTAAACACCGCGTTTCGCATCTTGCGATCATGATGAACGCCGTAGAACCCTGGTTTTCTGGTTTTTCAAGATGCTGCGGTTTCGCGGCAGTTGGGGGGATTCGGAGCCGGTTGCGGGCTGGGCGGGAGTAGGGGCCCCGTTCGTGAAGCGATGCCGAGGGGGGCATCATGCAACCGGAAGGTCGCGTTGCCGTGTCTATAAGGTGTGGATGACGTGGTGACAGCGACCCACCACTGATACGTCTGTGAAGGTCGAGGGGGACCTCTCGCAGACGGAAGGAAGCGACGAAACACGCGGTGTCCGCGTGTGGGGGGATGACTCATGACGTCGAGGCCGACGGGCGCCCGACAGCAGGACCACGACCCGTCCCAGACCACCCAGCTCAGGGTGCCGGCGCATCGGATGAGCACCACGGGGACATTCCGGCGGATCAAGAAGACGCTGCCGCGATACGACTACGAGCACTACAGCCGGCTCGCCGGTCCCCTCACCCAGCCTGATCGGACCAAGCCGTACAGAGTGCAGTACCGGTCGCTGATCTCGCAGGAACCGCACCGGCTGAGAGTCGCGCTGATGCTGGCCGCGGCGCCGGTGCTGTCCCTGGTGCTGCTGGTGTGGCTGCTCCAGCCCGAGCACTGGACCGAGCGCGACTACCCGGCCTTCGACTGGCTGCCCGCGCTCGACATCGTGATGCTGGTCGCGATCGGTCTGATCGAGTTCTTCCGCTGCATGAACGTGGTGTCGAACGCGCACGCCACGCTGGTCGCCCGCGACCCGATCCCGGTGGTCCCCGAGACCGGCACCAGAGTGGCCTTCCTCACCTCCTTCGTGCCCGGCAAGGAGCCGCTGGAGATGGTGACGAAGACCCTGGAGGCGGCCGTCAGGATCCGCCACCGGGGCCTGATGCACGTGTGGCTGCTCGACGAGGGCGACGACCCCGAGGTGAAGGCGGTCTGCGAGCGCCTCGGCGTGCACCACTTCTCCCGCAAGGGCGTCGCCAAGTGGAACCAGGCCAAGGGCCCGCACCGCGCCAAGACCAAGCACGGCAACTACAACGCCTGGCTGGAGGCGCACGGCGACGACTACGACTTCTTCGCCTCGGTCGACACCGACCACGTGCCGCTGCCCAACTACCTGGAGCGGATGCTGGGCTTCTTCCGCGACCCGGACGTCGGCTTCGTCATCGGCCCGCAGGTCTACGGCAACTACGACAACCCCATCACCAAGGCCGCCGAGTCGCAGCAGTTCCTGTTCCACGCGCTGATCCAGCGCGCGGGCAACCGCTACGGCTCCCCGATGTTCGTCGGCACCTCCAACGCCGTGCGCATCAAGGCACTGAAGCAGATCGGCGGTCTGTACGACTCGATCACCGAGGACATGGCGACCGGCTTCGAGATGCACCGCCACAAGAACCCGGCGACGGGCCGCAAGTGGCGCTCGGTCTACACGCCGGACGTGCTGGCGGTCGGTGAGGGCCCCAGCGCCTGGACGGACTTCTTCACCCAGCAGATGCGCTGGTCGCGAGGGACGTACGAGACGATCCTCAAGCAGTACTGGAAGGGCTGGTACTCGCTGCCGCCGAGCAAGCTCTTCAACTACACGATGATGATCATCTTCTATCCGATGTCGGCCCTGAACTGGATCCTGGCGGCGCTGAGCTGCTGCCTGTTCCTGGGCCTGGGCGCCTCGGGTGTGAACATCGACCCGGCGGTCTGGCTGATGCTCTACGGCAACGCCTCCGCGCTGCAGATCGGCCTGTACGTCTGGAACCGCCGGCACAACGTCTCGCCGCACGAGCCGGAGGGCTCCGGCGGTGTGGCCGGCATGGTGATGTCCGCGCTGTCGGCGCCGCTGTACGCGAAGGCGCTGATCGACTCCGTGCTGCGGCGCAAGAGCAAGTTCGTGGTCACGCCCAAGGGCGACTCGGCGAGCCCGGACCGCTGGTTCGGGACGTTCCGCTACCACTGGTACTTCGTCGCGATCTTCGGTGCGTCGATCGCGGCCGGCTTCGTCTTCGGCCACTCGCACCCCGCGATGATCATCTGGGCTACGTTCGCGCTGCTGATCACCGCCTCGCCGGTCTTCGCCTGGCGCTGGCAGCTGCGGCAGGACGCGAAGAAGCCCGCCGCTCCCGCCGTGGAACAGCCGCAGGACCCTGCGGGCCCGCACCGGACGCAGCCGCTGCCCATCCCGCAGCAGCCGTCGGCGGCGCACGCCCCGCAGCACAAGCCCAGTTGGGCCGCCACCCCTGGCTCAAACGGGGAGGTCGGGGGAACCGACCAGACCATGCAGATCGCCCTTGGTGGACTTGGGGGACGTAAGGAATGAACGACCGTGCAGGCCGCCGCCGGGCCCGTCGACTCGCGATCGGCACGGCGGTGGTACTCGCGCTGGCCGGGATGAACGGGCCGTGGCTCTACCGCTTCAGCACCGAGAAATACCACCAGTACACAATCAACAAGCCGGAGTACAAGGCCGCGAACGGCAAGTGGGAGATCATCGAGTTTCCCGAGGAGTACCGGCAGAACACGATCCACGCGGCGCTGCTGCGCACCGGCAAGGTGCTGCTCGTCGCGGGGTCGGGCAACAACCAGGACAACTTCGACGCGAAGAAGTTCGACACGCGCATCTGGGACCCGGTCAAGGGCACCATCAAGAAGGTCCCGACGCCCGCCGACCTGTTCTGTACCGGCCACACCCAGCTCGCCAACGGCAACCTGCTGATCGCGGGCGGCACCAAGCGGTACGAGAAGCTCAAGGGTGACGTCACCAAGGCCGGCGGCCTGATGATCGTCCACAACGAGAACCCGGACAAGCCGATCACGCTGCCCGCGGGCACCAGGTTCACGGGCAAGCAGAACGGCAAGACCTTCGTCTCGAAGGACCCGGTGCTCGTGCCCCGCGCGAAGAAGGTCTTCGACAAGGCGACCGGCAAGTTCCTGCGCAACGACCCCGGTCTCGGCCGGATCTACGTCGAGGCGCAGAAGCGGGGCCAGAAGTACGAGACGGGCACGCAGGACAACTACCGCGTGCACGGCCTGAAGGGCGCCGACGCCAAGAACACCTACGGCATCGCGCAGAAGCTCGCCCTCGACAAGAAGGACTTCCAGGGGATCCGGGACGCCTTCGAGTTCGATCCCGTCGCCGAGAAGTACATCAAGGTCGACCCGATGAAGGAGGCCCGCTGGTACCCGACGCTCACCACCCTGAGCGACGGGAAGATCCTCAGCGTCTCCGGCCTCGACGACATCGGCCAGCTCGTCCCCGGCAAGAACGAGGTCTTCGACCCGAAGACCAAGAAGTGGAGCTACACGGGCAAGGTCCGGCAGTTCCCGACCTACCCGGCGCTGTTCCTCATGCAGAACGGCAAGGTCTTCTACTCGGGTTCCAACGCGGGCTACGGGCCGGACGACGTGGGCCGTGAGCCTGGCGTGTGGGACGTGGACACCAACAAGTTCACGAAGATCCCCGGCCTGAGCGACCCCACGCTGATGGAGACGTCGGGCACGGTGCTGCTGCCGCCCGCGCAGGACGAGAAGTACATGGTGATCGGCGGCGGTGGCGTCGGCGAGTCCAAGGAGTCCAGCGAGAAGACCCGGATCGTCGACCTGAAGGCCGACAACCCGCGCTTCGTGGACGGCCCGTCCCTGGACAAGGGCACGCGCTACCCGAACGCCTCGATCCTGCCGGACGACAGCGTGCTGATCTCCGGCGGCTCGGAGGACTACCGGGGGCGCGGCGACTCCAACATCTTCGAGGCGCGGCTCTACGACACGGAGAAGAACGAGCTCCGTCGGGTCGCCGACCCGCTGGTGGGCCGCAACTACCACTCCGGGTCGATCCTGCTGCCCGACGGCCGTGTGATGTTCTTCGGCTCGGACTCGCTGTACGGCGACAAGGCCAACACCAAGCCGGGCGAGTTCGAGCAGCGCATCGAGATCTACACGCCGCCGTACCTCTACGGCGACGGGGACCAGCCCTCGCTGTCGGGCGGGCCGCAGACCATCGAGCGTGGCGGGACCGGTACGTTCACCTCGTCTGACGCGGCCAAGGTCAAGAAGGTCCGGCTGATCCGCCCGAGCGCGGCCACGCACGTCACGGACGTCGACCAGCGGTCGATCGCGCTGGACTTCAAGGCGTCCGGCGACAAGCTGACGGTGACCGTGCCGGAGAACCGGAACCTGGTCCAGGCGGGCTGGTACATGCTGTTCGTGACGGACGACCGAGGCACGCCGAGCAAGGCGCAGTGGGTCAAGGTGCCGTAGCGGTCGGCCGATCGGCTTTTGGGGCGCCCTCCGGTGTGGAGGGCGCCCCTTTCGTTTCCCCGTCGGAAGGGCGTTGTCGGGAAACGTGCTTGACGTGTGCACGCGCTCTGGTGTGCTCTCGGTACGAGATCGGCAACGTGTGGTCAACGGTGGCGGGGGAAACGGGAGATGACCGAGTCGACCACGTCGGACCCGGTGGCCGAGGAGGTCCTGGCCGCCGCGACCGTCCAGGTCACGGGCACGGACGGGCACATCGGCGGCCTGGGGGTGCTCATCGCGCCCACTCTGGTGCTGACCTGCGCCCATGTCGTCCTGGAGGCCTCGGGGCGGCCGGCCCGTCAGGAGGAGCGCCCCGACGGCCCCCTCGGTGTCCGCCTGGTCCTTCGCGAGGGCGAGCCGGCGGACGCCGTCGTCCGCGACTGGGTGCCCGTACGCGCGAACGGCACCGGGGACGTCGCCGTGCTGTCCCTGTCCCGCCCGCTGCGGGAGGCCCGGCCGGTCCTGATGGTGGCGCCCCGGGACGTCTGGGACCACAGAGCCATCGCTTTCGGACTGCCGAGGGACGACACCGGCGGCGGCTGGCACACCGCCCGGCTGCGCGGCCGGACCGGCACCGGCCGGCTCCAGATGTCGCCGCTCGACGGACAGTCGGACCCCATCCAGCCCGGCTTCAGCGGCTCCGCCGTGTGGGACGAGGACCTCGGTGCCGTGGTCGGCATCGTCGCCTCGATCTCACCGGCGCACCGGGGCCAGAGCTTCTGCATCCCGACCCGCACGATCCTCGACGAACTCCCGGACCTGGCCGAACTGCTCGCGCCCTCCTCCCCCTTCCCGGGCCTGCGCCCGTACACCGAGGAGCACAGCGCGCACTTCTTCGGCCGGGACGAGGACGTCACCGCGGTCGTCGACCTGCTCTGCCCGCACGGATCAGCGCCCGAGGGCTGCGTGACCCTGACCGGCCCCTCCGGCTCCGGCAAGTCCTCCCTCCTCATGGCCGGCGTGCTGCCCCGCCTGAAGGAGCGGGACGTGGAGGTCGTCACCCTGCGCGCGGAAGGCGGCCTGCCGGACGCCGCCTCGGTCGGACAGGCCCTGCGGGACCACCGGTCGTCTCGCGGACTCGTGCTGGCCGTCGACCAGGCCGAGGCGCTGCTGCTGCGCCCCGAGGAGGAGCTGCGCGCCCTGGTGGACGCCCTCCTCGACGCCGGCCGTCACCCCGGAGTGGCGGTCCTGGTGGCCCTGCGGACCGACTTCCAGGACGCCGCCCTGCGCCACCCGGAGCTGTCTCGCCTGGTCGGCGGGGCGCCCGCGCACCAGCTGGGCCTGATGACCCGCGAGCAGCTCACCGAGGTGGTCCGGCTGCCGTTGCGGGCCTTCCCCGGCGTGGAGTACGACAGCGGACTGGCCGACCGGCTCATCGAGGACGCGGCGGGCCGCCCCGGCGCCCTGCCCCTGCTCGGCTTCGTCCTGACCACCCTGTGGGACCGGCAGGTCGGCGGCCGGCTCCGCCTCGACACCTACCGCGAACTCGGCGGCCTGGGCGGCGTGCTGAGCAGCAGGGCGACCTCCGCGTGGAAGCGGGCGTTGCGGGGCGCGGCGCCGGATGCCGCGGCCGGGCTGCTCCGCGCGCTGATCCAGGTCCCGCCCGGCAGCGGCACGGCCCTGCGCGCCCGGCTCGCCCGCCGCGACGCGGGTGAGGAGCAGTGGGCCATCGCCCGCGAGCTCGCCGAGGCCCGGGTCCTCGTCCTGGGCGCGGACCCCGACCGCGGAGAGACGGTCGAGCTGGCCCACGAGGCCCTCATCGAGCACTGGCAGCCACTCGCGAAGCAGCTGGAGACCGACCGTACGTTCCTCACCTGGCGTGGCGAACTGCGCTACGACCGGGCCCGGTGGTGGCGGGCAGGGCGGCCGGACGGGCTGTTGCTGGAGGATCCGGCACTGTCGGTGGCGGAGCGAATGCTTGCCGAGCGGTGTGCCGAACTGACGGAGGAGGACCGCGAGTTCATCCGGGCGAGTGTCGGGCTGCGGGACCGTAAGGAACGCGAGGCCGCGCGGTCCGAGCGCCGGAAGCGGTACCTGCGGATGCTGTGGGCGGTGGTCACGGTCCTGGCCGTCGTGGCCGCGACGGTGGTGTCCGTGCTGTATCTCAATCTGCTGAGGGAGCAGCGGCGGTTGGCTTCGGACCGGTTGGCGCAGCAGGCCGCGAGTCTGGACGGGACGTCCTTGACCGCCTCCTCGCTGTATGCGGTCGGGGCGTATCGGGCCGAGGCCCGGCCGGACGCCCGCTCGGCGCTGCTCGCGCAGTATCTGCGGTTGCAGGACGTGGAGCGGGTGGTGATGGAGGGGCGTAACGACGTCGAGGACGTTGCGCTCACGGACGACGGGTCGTTCGTGTATGCCGTGCTGGGCAACGGTGACTATGTGCGGCTGGACCTACGAGGGAAGAAGACGCCTAAACCACACCTTTTCTCGAAACGGCAGGATACTGAGCGGATCGCCGTATCGGCCGACGGGCGGAGGGCGGCCCGGGCGAGCAACTGGGGTCTGATCTCCCTCGGCGTACCGACTTCCTCCGACTCCGACAAGTTCCGGACCATCGCCCTGCGCGAGGGCGAGGCTGTGAAGAAGAACCCGCGCGCGCCCAACGACCTGCGCTTCGACGGGGACAGGAAGCGGATCCTCGCCGCGATCCCCCGCGAGGGCGTGCTCGTGTGGAACGCCGACGACGGCCGCCGCACCGGCCGCACCCTCGTCCCGCCGCGCGGCTGGGACGCGGCACAGGCCTGGTTCGCCACGGACGACACGGTCGTGGCGCGGATCGTGCCCTCCGGAGCGGAAGCGGACGACGTACGGGGCCGGCTGGTCTCCTGGGACCTTGACCGGGGTTCGCTGCACCGCCCATGGGACGAGCGCGCAACCGCCTCCGCGACGGTCAGCGGCAACGGGCGCGTCCTCGTCACCTGCACCGAGCAGGGCGCACTCGAAGCATGGCGGCTGGGCACCAGCCCGCGGCGCTTCCAGAGCTGGAGCAACAGCAGCTTCCAGGGGCTGTGCCCGCTCTACACGCCCCGGCTCGACGCGACGGGCCGCTACCTGATCAATCCCACCGGGCGCATCGGCACCGACCTGGGCCGGATGCGGTTCCTCGTCCTCGACCTGGAGAAGGGCTGGCCGGCCACGTTCGACACCCCCGCCGCCGCTCCGGAGGACCAGAACATCACCGGCCGTGGTTTCGCTCCCCCGGTCGCCCTGGCCGGCCCGCCCAACGACCTGCGCGCCGTCGTCGGAGTCGGCGGCAGCATCGTCACCGTACGCGTCAAGCCGCCCACGTCCTTCGACACCAACGCCCTGCTCAACCGCATCCGCACACCGGACGGGCCGAGCGGCAGGATGGCGGTCGTCGACTCCCAGGGCACGGGACTGCAGTTGTGGAACCTGGCCGACCACCGTCTCCTGGCGACGGCGCGACCGTCCCGGCCGCTGGCCCGTATGTACGCGGCCTTCAGCCCGGACGGACGGCGGATGCTGACCATCGCCGAGGACCAGCGCACCGTGCTGGTCTGGCGCATCGACGGCTCTGCCCTCACAGAGGAGCACGTCCTCGAACTGCCCGCACCCGACGGCATCACGGCGTCCGGCCCGGACCCCACCACGGGGCTGGTCCCGTCCTGGATCAACCTGAGCTTCTCCGACGACGACCACGCCGTCATCTCGGGACTGTCCTACGTCTCCCGCTGGAATCTCGACACGGGCAAACCGGACGGCGAGATCTTCCGGCCGCCCGTCCAGGACCGCGCCCAGCTCGCCAACGAGGCGGCCGGCACCTTCGCCACCGCCATACCGGGGAAACCGCAGGCGGTGGTGCGGACGGTGGCCGAGATCGGCGTCTGGGACTTCACCACCGGTGAGTTCAAGAGGTGGATCGATAGGGAGGAGGAGCACCGGTCGGTCCGGTCACTGGCCCTTTCCCCCGACGGCAGAATCCTCGCCGTGCAGTACGCGGGCGGCCGAGTACAGCTGTGGGACGTCGAGAAGAAGCGAGACCTGCCGACTCTCACCACCAGCGGCGTCTACTACCTCGGCCGCTTCCTGGGCGACCGCCTGCTCCACACGACCACCGCCGCCGGTGAACAAGTCGTCTGGGACATCGGCGAGCGCCAGGACACCTACCGCTACCACGTGGGCTACGGCTCGGTCCTCTCCCCGAGCACCGACGGCAAGTCGCTCACGATCGTCGACGGCTCCCGCACCCCGGTGATCCCCCTCGAACCCGAACGCTGGATGGACCGGCTGTGCACCCTGGCACAACGGGAGCTGACCGAGGCGGAGAAGGAACTGGCCGTAGACCCCGACCAGGTCGAGGACGTCTGCCCCGGCTTCTAGGAACTCGCCTTCGCCAGCTTCAGCGCATAATCCGCCCACCACTGGCCCGCCTTCGGCCCGCCCTTGCACTCGCCGTCCGACTCGCCCGGCCGCTTCACCCACAGGTACGCGTCGACCAGCGGGTCCGCCGTCTTGGTCGTCGGCGTCTCGCCCAGCGCGCGGCCCGGCGGGTTGCACCAGCGTTCGTCCGGGCTGCCCTGGGTGTAGGGGCCCTTGCCGTTGCGGCTGGTGTCGATGACGAAGTGCTTGCCTCCGACCTTGGCGGAGAGCTGCTTGCCGTAGGCGATGGAGTCGTCGGTGGAATAGAAGTTGGAGACGTTGACGGAGAAGCCGTCGGCCTGCTCGATGCCGGCCCGCTTCAGCGGCTCGAAGATCTGGTCGGGGTTCTGCCAGCCGGCGTTGCCCGCGTCCAGGTACACCTTCGTGTTCTTCAGGGACTTCAGCTTCGTGACCGCGCCCTTGAGGAGGTCGTAGCGCTCCTCGTGGAACTGTTCCGGGGTGCAGCCGTCCACCAGGTGCAGCAGCGCGTCCGGTTCGAGGATGACCGTGGCGGAGCGGTCGCCGATGCCCGCCGCCACGCCGTCGAGCCACTCGCGGTAGGCGTTGCCGTCGGCGGCGCCGCCCTGCGAGTACTGGCCGCAGTCGCGGTGCGGGATGTTGTAGAGGACGAGCAGTGCCGTACGGCCGGCCTTGTCGGCGGCCTCGGTGAAGCCCCGGGTCTGCGCCTCGGGGTCGTCCGGGCCGACCCACTCGGCGACCGGCTGCTCGGCGATCTTGCGGATGTGCTCCGCGTCCTGCTTCTTGCCGGCCTTCTCCAGGGCGGCGACCTGCTGAGCCGCCGTGCCCTGCGGGTTGACCCAGAACGGGGCGGTGTCCTTGGGCTGCTGTGTGATCCCGGCGCCCGCGTCGGCGCCCGGCTCCGATCCGTCCCCCCCGTCGGACGAACACCCCGTGATCAGCAGTGCCGCCCCCAGCACCACTGCGGACATCCGCCTCCCGGCGGACGCCCCTGCCCCCCTGCTGCCGTACATCCAACTCCCCCTTGGGTGCACCGTTCCAAGTCTCAATCCTGACATACGTCCCTCGACACCCACGAGGCCGAGGCCACCTGCACCGATGACGCAGAGCCACCGTATCGGGACTTGGCGTTATTCAACCTCTAGGCCCGGGCGGCCCTTTGGTTCTAGAGTCTTCTCAGCAGGGCCCGGCCTCCGGCCAGAGTTTCACCCACCGTGGCTCCCGTGGCCTCCCGCGCAGCTCGCCGGGTCACTCCCGCAGCCCGTGCGCGCGCGGTCGAGGACCGGCCCGGTCGGCGACTTCAGGGGGAGCGGGTCGTCGACCGGGTTGGGTGGGCGCCCGGCGTCTAGAGGCCGGTTCCCGTCAGGTACGCCGACACCACCACGTTCGCCGTGTAGCTGCGGGTCGTACGGTCGAAGCTGCCGCCGCAGGTGACCAGCCGCAGCTCGGCACGGCCCGACTCGCGGGGCCCGTAGGCCTGGTGGGCGTCGAAGCCGTCGCGGGTGAGGACCTGGACCGACTCGACGGTGAACTCGGCGACCTTGGCGTCGGCCCGGAACACCCGGATCGTCTGGCCCGGCCGCATGGCACTGACCTTGTAGAAGACGGCGGGCCGGGTGTCGGTGTCGACGTGACCGACCATCAGCGCGGTCCCCGGTGCCCCGGGTGCCACACCGCCCGCGTACCAGCCGACCACGCCCGGCTGGTCGTACGGCGGCGGATCGAGCGCGCCGCGCGCGTCCAGGCCCCGCGCGACCACGGGCGCCTGCACCCCGAGCCCGGGGATGTCGACGCGCTGGGGCAGTGCGTCGCCCAACGGGCGGTGCTCGGGCGGCAGTTTCACGTCCGGGGGCCGTCCGGCCGCCGCCATGTCACCCGTGGTGGGAGCGGAAATGCCGTGCCGTACGTCGGTCACCTCGCGGCCCCACAGCCACAGCCCGAGCAGCAGCGCCACCCAGGCCACGCCGGCCAGCAGGCGGCCGGTGCCCGGGGAGCGGCCCTTGATCCGGTCCTGTTCGGACATGGTCAGTCCGTTCCACGGCTCCGGCGGACACCGCCCAGTGCGACGACCACCGCGGCCACGCCCGCGAGGACCAGACCCGTCACCCCCTGTGCCGTACCGGGACCGGCCCCCCGGTCCTCGGCGGCGACGCGGTCCGCCGCGCCGCCGCCGCCCGCCTGCACCGGGGCCACGGGCGAGGCGTGCGCGCCGGGCCGCCGGGAGGCGGGCTGCCGCCCATCGCCCCCGGGCTCGGACCGCTGCCCGTCCTCGCCGGGCGCGGACGACTGCCCACCGCCCTCCGGCACGGGTTGCCGCCCGACGGTCCCGGGCGCGGGGGGCCGCCCCGCGGTGCCGGGTGCCGGCGGCTGTCCGACCGTCCCGGGTGCGGGCGGCTGCCCGCCGGTCCCGGACACGGACTGACGCTCGTCCGTCCCGGAAGCCGACTGCCGCCACCCCTCGCCCACTCGTTCCCGGACGGTGAACGTGCCGGTCCGTTCGGCGTCCCCGCAGGCGACCTTCACGGCGTACGTCCCCGCGTCGAGCGTGGAGCGGACGCGGCTCTCGCCGACGAGTTCACCGTCGCTGACGGTGAGCCGCGCGTCCGCGACGAACGCCGCCGAGCGGGCGACGGCCGTCCTCTCCGCACAGTCGGTCACGCGGAGCGTGACGTCACTGCCGGGCGCGGGGGTCGCCGGGGTCACCGAGACGTCCCCCGCGTCCACCGCGTACGCCGCCGGGGTGAGGGCGGCCGCGACCAGGACGCTCGTACAGACAGTGACTCTCAGGGAACCCATCGTGAACCTCCAGACGCCTGGAGCCTCCCCCGCACGGTGGGCCACCGCATCCTCAGGGACGCGGCCACTGCTCCGTACGGGTGGCGACGGGTTTGGGCTCCGGCCCGCTGCCTCCCGGCTCAGACCCGGTCGACGAGGTCCGCGATGGAGTCGACGACCTGCGACGGCCGGTACGGGAAGTCCTCGACCTGCTCGGGCCGGGTCAGGCCGGTGAGCACCAGGAACGTCTGCATCCCGGCCTCCATGCCCGCCAGTACGTCCGTGTCCATGCGGTCGCCGATCATCGCGCTGCTCTCGGAGTGCGCCCCGATGGCGTTCAGCCCGGTCCGCATCATCAGCGGGTTCGGCTTGCCCGCGAAGTACGGCTTCTTGCCGGTCGCCTGGGTGATCAGCGCGGCCACCGCGCCGGTCGCGGGCAGCGGGCCCTCGGTGGACGGGCCCGTCTCGTCGGGGTTGGTGCAGATGAAACGGGCGCCGCCGAGGATGAGCCGCACCGCCTTCGTCATGGCCTCGAAGGAGTACGTGCGGGTCTCGCCGAGGACGACGTAGTCCGGCTCGTGGTCGGTCAGGATGTAGCCGATGTCGTGCAGCGCGGTGGTCAGGCCGGCCTCGCCGATGACGTACGCCGATCCGCCCGGCCGCTGGTCGTCCAGGAACTGGGCGGTGGCCAGGGCCGAGGTCCAGATGCTCTCGATCGGCACGTCCAGGCCCATGCGGCGCAGCCGGGCGTGCAGGTCGCGCGGGGTGTACATCGAGTTGTTGGTGAGGACCAGGAAGGGCTTCCCGGACTCGCGCAGCTTCTTGAGGAAGGCGTCGGCGCCGGGGATCGGTACGCCCTCGTGGATGAGTACACCGTCCATGTCGGTGAGCCACGACTCGATGGGCTTGCGGTCTGCCATGTGCGGGATCTCCTGCCGTACGCGTGCCAGCGTCCGCCTTGGTGCCAGGCAGCCCCAGCCTAGACAGTGGCCGGATCTTGGGGAATGGCCCGCTCACGGCGTCCCGACAGGCGGGACGCCTCGGTCGGGTCCGCCGCCTCGGTCGCGTCTGCCGCCTCGGCTGCGCCTGCCGCCTCAGCGGCGCCGGCGGGCGAGGAGCAGTACACCGCCCCCGGCGAGCAGCACCGTCGCGGCAGCCGCGGCGAGCCGGCCGCCGGTTCCCGTGCTGGCGAGTTCCTCGGCGAACGGGAAGCGGTCCTCCCGGGGCGGGACGGACGCCTCGGAGTCGGGGTGGGAGTCGGTGCCACCGTCGGCCTCCGGCTCGTCGCCCCCGTCGATCGGCCCGGCACGGTCGATCCCGAAGCGGTAGTCGTTCGACTGCCCCACCCAGTCGCCGTCGTCGTCGTGCCGCTGCACCACGGCGGCGTTGACGGTGACGTCGTTCGGCACGGCGTCCGAGGTGACCGCGAGCCGCACCTTGACCGAGATGGTCTTCCCCGGCCCGACGGTGAACCCGGCGAAGCGGTCCTCATCGTCGGCGAACGCCCCGATGAGCTCGTCCTCGCTCGTCTTCTCGAACCGCACGGGGTGCGCCCGCGCCCCCTCGAAGAACTCCAGCCGGGGCTGCGACGGCTCCAGTGCCCGCTTGTCGTCGACGAGCACGACGACGGGGTGGATGCCGGTGCACGGCCGGTCGGTGGTGTTGGTCAGGTCGACGTACCAGGTCCCGAACCCGCCCCCGGCCGTGTAGGCGTCGGGTCCGCCGTGGATGCGGGTGGTGAGCGGGAAGGTGTGGTCGTCCGGCGCGGCACAGGCGGGCGCCGGCTCGTCCGCGTGTGCCGGATGAGCCCCGGTGAGCAGGACGGCGGCTGCCGCCGCCAGGCAGAGGTGAGCGGGCGTGCAGAGTCGCATGGAGATGTGACATTGCCGGAGGGAACCGGTGGCTAGCCGACGTCGCCGGTAACACCCCCGAACGGCGGCCCGGATCCGCCCGGTCGGCGGACATCCCGAGGCGACCGGAGAGGATCCCTCAGCGGCGCCCCAGCGCCTTCGCGCGCGAGTGGGCCCAGCCGGTCAGGAGGACACCGGCGGCGGTGAGGACCGCGTAGGCCAGCAGCGTGGGGAGGAAACCACCGGGGAGCCCGTCCAGCAGCCCCCGGTCGCCCTTGTCGACGAGGAGCCGGACGAGTGCCTGGGCGCACACGACCAGCATCACCATGCCGAGAACCTGGAGGACGTCGTACTTCATGGCCTTCCCTTCCGGGGGACGAGACGTGAGGAGCGGTGTGACGTTGCGTTACGAACGTATCAATCCACAGAGGAGCACGGGCCCTTGATAGCCCATCACTTCCGCTTTACGTCACACTTTCTCGGCGCGCTATCGTGAAGGCGTGCGTGACGAAAAGGAGCGGGCGTGCCCGGTGTGCGGCAAGCCCACGCGCCGTCCGGGCCGAGGCCGCCCGCCCGTCTACTGCTCCCGGAGCTGCCAGGCCCGGGCGTACCGCCGGCGCCGGCAGCCGCTGCCCGCCCCGGGCACTCCGCCCGCGCCCCGGCCGACGGACGTCCGGGCACGCCGGCGGCGCCGGATCGCCGAGGCGGTGTGGCGTATCGCGGCCGAGCAGGGGCTGGAGGCGGCGAGCATGCGCAGGATCGCGGCGGAGGCCCGGGTGTCGCTGCGGGTCGTGCAGTACCACTTCGACTCCAAGCACGCCCTGATGGTCGACGCGCTGCGGCTGCTGCACGAGGAGAACGAGCGTCTGGCCCGGGGACGGATCCCGTACGACATGACGGAGCCCTGCGCGCTGCTGCGGGCGGTGCTGGACGAGTTCCTGCCGCTGGACGAGCAACGCGCCTTCGCCCTGCGCGTGTTCACGGCGTACTACGCGCGCAGCCTCACCGATCCGGTGCTCGCGGAGGTCTTCCTGGCCGCCGAGCAGCCGCTGGAGCGGCTGGTCGCGGAGATCATCGGGGTGGGCGAGGCCGCGGGGAGCACCGCGTCGGGCATCGACCGTGTGCACGAGGCCGACCTGCTGGTGTCGGGAGCGATCGGGCTGGGCCTGGACGTCCTGCACGGCCGCCGCTCACTCGCGGACGTACGGACGGTGCTGGAGTACCACCTGCGGCGGATCTTCCCGGACACCACCGGCACGCCTCACCCGACCCCCCGCCCGAACACCGGCCCCAGCACCGACTGAGCCGCCCCCACCGCCACGACCCGCCCCCCACCCGGCGCGACCCGCACGGGCACGGCTTCCTCCCCCGTCCGACGCGCCCGCGCCCCCAGCACCGCCCCGACCCCCCGCACGAACGCCTCCGGCTCCGAGGCCACCGTCCTGCCGCCCAGCAGGACGACGTCGATGTCGAGCAGCCCCACCAGGTTCGCCGCGCCCGCTCCCAGCACCCGCGCCGCCTCCTCGACGTCACCGCGCGCCACCGCTGCGAGGCACAGTGCCTCCACGCAGCCCCGGTCGCCGCAGGTGCACCGCGGGCCGTCCAGCTGGATCACCTGGTGACCGAACTCCCCGGCCCCGGTCCGGGCTCCCCGGTGCACGCTCCCCCCGATGACCAGACCGGCCCCCAGCCCCGTCCCGAGGTGCAGGTACGCGAAGGAGCCGCTCTGGCCCCCGGCCGCCAGGCCCAGTGCCGCCGCGTTGGTGTCCTTGTCGACGACGACCGGCACTCCGAGCCGCTCCGCCAGGGCCTCCCGCAGCGGAAAGCCGTCCCACTCGGGGAAACCGGTCACCCGGTGCAGCACACCCCGGGCGTGGTCGAGCGGCCCGGGCAGCGCCACACCCACCCCGAGCAGGGAACCGGCATGGGCGAGGAGCGGCCCGGCGGGCAGCACCTCCGTCCCCCCTGCCGGTCCGGCTCCCGCTGCCCCTTGCGGCCCGGCTTCCGCCACCGCCGCCCGCCCGGCCCCCGC
>NZ_WWIQ01000054.1:0-11006 GCF_009862985.1 Streptomyces sp. SID5464
AGTCGGCGGTCGCCTTCGGCGCGCTGCTCAGCCAGGGCATCGGCGACACGATCCGGGTGTCGCTGTCCGCGCCGCCGGCCGAGGAGGTCAAGGTCGGCATCCAGATCCTGGAGTCCCTGGGGCTGCGGCAGCGCCGGCTGGAGATCGTCTCCTGCCCGTCCTGCGGGCGTGCCCAGGTCGACGTCTACAAGCTCGCCGACGAGGTGACCGCCGGACTCGAGGGCATGGAAGTGCCGTTGCGGGTCGCCGTCATGGGGTGTGTGGTCAACGGACCCGGCGAGGCGCGGGAGGCCGATCTGGGGGTGGCCTCCGGCAACGGCAAGGGGCAGATCTTCGTGAAGGGCGAGGTCATCAAGACCGTCCCCGAGTCGAAGATCGTCGAGACGCTGATCGAAGAGGCGATGAAGCTCGCCGAGCAGATGGAGCAGGACGGCATGGGGCCGGGGGAGCCGGCCGTCACCGTGAGCTGAACAGCACGGAACCGAAGGGGGCCCGAGCGTGACGATTCTGGAGACCATCCGGGGACCACGCGACCTGAAGGCGCTGTCCGAGCCGGAACTCGGCGAACTGTCCGACGAGATCAGGGAGTTCCTGGTGCAGGCGGTCGCCAGGACCGGGGGGCATCTGGGACCCAACCTGGGGGTGGTGGAGCTCACCGTCGCCCTGCACCGGGTCTTCGAGTCGCCGGTCGACCGCATCCTGTGGGACACCGGCCACCAGAGCTACGTCCACAAACTGCTGACCGGACGCCAGGACTTCTCCAAGCTGCGCGGCAAGGGCGGCCTGTCCGGCTACCCCTCGCGCGAGGAGTCCGAGCACGACGTCATCGAGAACAGCCACGCCTCCACGGCGCTCGGCTGGGCCGACGGGCTCGCCAAGGCCCGCCAGGTGCAGGGGGAGCGGGGCCACGTCGTCGCGGTGATCGGCGACGGAGCCCTGACCGGTGGCATGGCCTGGGAGGCGCTGAACAACATCGCGGCCGCCAAGGACCGCCCGCTGATCATCGTCGTCAACGACAACGAACGCTCGTACGCCCCGACCATCGGCGGCCTCGCCAACCACCTCGCGACGCTGCGCACGACCGACGGTTACGAGCGGGTCCTCGCCTGGGGCAAGGACGTGCTGCAGGCCACGCCCCTGGTCGGCAACACCCTGTACGAGGCCCTGCACGGCGCGAAGAAGGGCTTCAAGGACGCGTTCGCCCCGCAGGGCCTGTTCGAGGACCTGGGCCTGAAGTACGTGGGCCCGATCGACGGGCACGACATCGGGGCGGTGGAGTCCGCCCTGCGGCGCGCGAAGCGCTTCCACGGACCGGTCCTCGTCCACTGCCTCACCGAGAAGGGCCGCGGCTACGAACCCGCCCTCGCCCACGAGGAGGACCACTTCCACACGGTCGGCGTCATGGACCCGCTGACCTGCGCGCCCCTCTCCCCGGCGGGCGGGCCCTCGTGGACCTCGGTGTTCGGTGACGAGATCGTCAGGATCGGCGAGGAGCGGGACGACGTCGTCGCGATAACCGCCGCGATGCTGCATCCGGTCGGCCTGGGCAGGTTCGCCGAGCGGTTCCCGGACCGGGTGTGGGACGTCGGTATCGCCGAGCAGCACGCGGCCGTGTCCGCGGCGGGCCTGGCGACGGGCGGCCTGCACCCGGTCGTCGCCGTCTACGCCACCTTCCTCAACCGCGCCTTCGACCAGCTGCTGATGGACGTGGCCCTGCACCGCTGCGGGGTGACCTTCGTGCTGGACCGGGCCGGTGTCACCGGCGTCGACGGGCCCTCCCACAACGGCATGTGGGACATGTCCGTCCTCCAGGTCGTCCCCGGCCTCAGGATCGCCGCGCCGCGGGACGCCGACCAGCTGCGCGCCCAGCTGCGCGAGGCGGTCGCCGTCGACGACGCGCCGACGCTGCTGCGCTTCCCGAAGGAGTCCGTCGGCCCGTCGATCCCGGCGATCGACCGGGTGGGCGGACTGGACGTGCTGCACCGTGCGCCGGAGCCGCAGGTTCTGCTGGTGGCCGTCGGCGTGATGGCGCCCGTCTGCCTCCAGGCCGCCGAGCTGCTCGAAGCCCGCGGCATCGGCTGCACCGTCGTCGACCCCCGCTGGGTCAAGCCCGTCGACCCGGCCCTGCCCGGTCTCGCCGCCGAACACCGCATGGTCGCCGTCGTCGAGGACAACAGCCGGGCGGCCGGGGTCGGCTCGGCCGTGGCGCTGGCCCTGGGCGATGCCGAAGTCGACGTCCCGGTGCGGCGCTTCGGGATCCCGGAGCAGTTCCTCGCGCACGCCAAGCGCGGCGAGGTGCTCGCCGACATCGGCCTGACACCCGTCGAGGTCGCCGGACGGATCAGCGCGAGCCTGACCGTGAAGAAAGAGCTGTCCAAGGAGCCCCAGGAATGACCACCGCCGAATCCGCGTCGGAGTCGTCGCAGGCCGGGGAGTTCGACCTCGGCAGACTGCTGGCCCGACGCGGAGCCGAGCGCTACGAGCTGCACACCCGGTACCTCAACCACCAGCTCCCGCGCATGCTGCACACCATCGGCTTCGACAAGGTCTACGAGCGCGCCGAGGGCGCCTACTTCTACGACGCGGACGGCCGCGACTACCTGGACATGCTCGCCGGGTTCGGGGTGATGGGGCTCGGCCGCCACCACCCCGTGGTGCGCAAGGCGCTGCACGACGTCCTGGACGCCCAGCTCGCCGACCTCACCCGGTTCGACTGCCAGCCGCTGCCCGGCCTGCTGGCCGAGAAGCTGCTCGCACACAGCCCGCACCTGGACCGGGTGTTCTTCGGCAACAGCGGTACGGAAGCGGTCGAGGGAGCGCTGAAGTTCGCCCGCTTCGTCACCCGCAGGCCCAGGATCCTGTACTGCGCGCACGCCTTCCACGGCTTGACCACCGGCTCCCTCTCCGTCAACGGCGAGCCCGGCTTCCGTGACGGCTTCGCCCCGCTGCTGCCCGACACGGCCGTACCGCTCGGCGACCTCGACGCGCTGGAGAGGGAGTTGAAGAAGGGCGACGTCGCCGCCCTGATCGTCGAGCCCATCCAGGGCAAGGGCGTGCTGGAGGCCCCGCCCGGCTATCTCCTGGCCGCCCAGGAACTGCTGCACCGGCACAAGGCGCTGCTCATCGCCGACGAGGTGCAGACGGGCCTCGGCCGTACCGGCGACTTCTACGCCTACCAGCACGAGGACGGCGTGGAACCGGACCTGGTGTGCGTGGCCAAGGCGCTCTCCGGCGGCTACGTGCCGGTGGGCGCCACGCTCGGCAAGGACTGGATCTTCAAGAAGGTGTACTCGTCGATGGACCGGGTGCTGGTCCACTCGGCGAGCTTCGGGTCCAACGCGCAGGCCATGGCGGCGGGCCTGGCGGTGCTGTCGGTGATGGAGAACGAGCAGATCGTCGCCGGCGTCCGCACCACCGGGGAACTGCTCAGATCCCGGCTCGCGGCGCTGACGGACAAGTACGAGATGCTCGCCGACGTCCGCGGCCGGGGCCTGATGATCGGCATCGAGTTCGGCCGGCCGAAGTCTCTGAAGCTGCGCAGCCGCTGGGCCATGCTCCAGGCCGCGCGCAAGGGCCTGTTCGCGCAGATGGTCGTCGTACCGCTGCTCCGGAAGCACCGGATCCTCACCCAGGTCTCCGGCGATCACATGGAGGTGATCAAGCTGATCCCGCCGCTGATCATCGGCGAGCGGGAGGTGGACCGGTTCGTCGACGCCTTCACGGCCGTGATGGACGACGCGCACGACGGGGGCCTGGTGTGGGACTTCGGCAAGACGCTCGTCAAACAGGCGGTGGCCAACCGCTGATTCTTGCCTCAGAGGCAAGAAATTTGCCGCCAGGGCAAGGCTCCGGCTGAATGGAGCCATGAGCTCCTCCGAGACCGAGCGGCCCTCCGGGGCCGCCCCGTCGGCTGACCGGGCAGCGGATCCGCTGCCCGCCGTCGCGCCACAGCTGCGGTCGTTGCGGCGCCAGGCCTCCCTGACCCTGGAGGCCGCGGCCCGCGCCGCCGGACTGTCGCCCGCCCACCTCTCCCGCCTGGAGACCGGGCAGCGCCAGCCATCCCTGCCGATGCTGCTCGCGCTCGCCCGCGTCTACGGTACGACGGTCGCCGAGCTGCTCGGCGAGACGGCCGCCGCCCGGGACGCCGTCATCCGCGCCGCCGACATGGAACCGACCGCGGCGGGCGGCTGGACGTACTGGCAGGCCGGCGCGCCCGCGCGCGGGATGCAGGCCCTGCGCGTCCACGTCCCGTACGGCTCCCAGGGCGACATCGTGCGCGTCCACCCCGGCGAGGAGTGGCTCCACGTGCTCCGGGGACGGCTGCGACTGCGCCTCGGCGACACCACGCACCAGCTCGCGCCGGGCGACAGCGCGCACTTCGACTCGCTGACCCCGCACCGGATCGCCGCCCAGGACCCGGACGGCGTCGAACTGCTCTTCGTCCACACCCTCTTGCAGAGCCCCACGGCCGCCCTGTGCCTGGGCCCCACCCCAGGAGACATGCCGTGAAGGACATGGAGGAGAAGTTCCCCCGCGCCCTGTGGGTGCGGCTGTTCATCTACCTCGTCGTGGGCCATGTCTTCGCGGCCTTCGTGTACCTGCTGTTCGAGGTGGGGGCCAAGTAGCCGCCGGGCCGGCGCCGTACGTCAGTCGAGCAGCCGCTCGCGCAGCCGCTCCCGGGCCTCAGGCGTGAGCCCGAGCCCCTTCTCCAGATAGGCGTCGACGCCGCCCCACGTCTCCTCGATGGTGTCGAAGGCCGCCGCCAGGTACTCGGCGCGCGCGTCGAACAGGGGGCTGAGCAGCTCCATGACCTCGGGGGAGTAGGCCGAGGCGGCGGAGCTGCTGCGGTGCACCTTGTAGCGGCGGTGCTTGGCGTTGGACTTCAGGTAGTCCTCGAGGATCGCCTCGCGTTCGACACCCAGGGCGAGCAGCGTCACCGCGATGGACAGACCCGCCCGGTCCTTGCCCGCCGCGCAGTGCATCAGGGCGGGGACGCTGTCCTCGGCGAGTGCGTGCAGCACCTGGGAGTGCTCGGCCGTGCGACTCCTGATGATCATGCGGTACGAGGCGATCATCCGGTCCGCGCCCTTGCCGTCCGAGAGGATCGCGCGCAGCTGGTCGAGGTCGCCGTCGCGGACCATCTTCCAGAACTCGGCGCCGTCGGCGGGGTCGCTCAGCGGCAGGTTCACATTGCGCACGCCCGGCAGCTCGACGTCCGGCCCTTCGAGCTTCTGGTCGGCCGCGTTGCGGAAGTCGAAGATCGTGTGCAGGCCCAGGGTGGTCAGGAAGGCGGCGTCCTCCCCGGTCGCATGGGCGAGGTGGCCACTGCGGAACAGCACTCCCCGCCGCACCCGTCGTCCGTCCACGGTCGGCAGTCCCCCCACATCGCGGAAGTTGCGCACTCCGGCCAGCTCGGGCTCGGTCGACGGGACCTGCTGTGTCACGTGGGCTCCTCCCCATCGGCGCCGCCGGCGCGGCTCGTCGACGGGCACCACTCGACGATACGACATGCCTGCCTGGGGCAATGAGTTGTCCACAGGCGTTGCCCGGAGCGCCCGAAGCCCCCGATGATGTTGGCGCCTGGTCGCACCTGGTCGGGCTTGTTCGAATCTGTGAGGCCATGATGCTGGACATCTCCGAAGACGGTCGTACGTGGGTGCTCTCCGGGCCGGCCAGCAGCTACGCCGTCCACGTCACCGACCGCGACGAGCTGCTGCACCTGCACTGGGGCGCCCGGATCGGCCTGGCCGACGCCGAGGCCCTCGCCGTCCGGCCGCTGCCGGACTACTGGCCCTTCGAATCACCGCTCGACGGGCGCGAGGAGTACCCGGTCGAGGGCGGTCCCCGTTTCGCCCGGCCCGCCCTGTCCGTACGCACCGGCGAGCGGCGCGGCACGGAGTGGACCTACGAGGGGCATGACGCCGAGGACGGTGAGCTGCGGCTGCGCTTCCGCGACGGCGACCTCGCCGTCACGCTGCACTACCGGATGCGCTCCTCGACGGACGTCGTCGAGCGCTGGGTGACCCTCGACAACCACGGACCCGCCGTCGAGGTGCTGCGCGCCGACTCCGCCACCTGGACCCTGCCCGACCGCGACACCTGGCGGCTGTCCCAGCTGCACGGCCGCTGGGGCGCCGAGTCCCGGCTGGAGCGCTCCGCCCTCACCCACGGCGAGAAGGTCATCGGCAGCCGCCGCGGCCACACCGGTCACCAGCACCTGCCGTGGGTCGCGCTCGACACCGACGCGACGGAGGAGCGCGGCGAGGTCTACGGATGCGCGCTGGGCTGGTCCGGGTCCTGGCGGATCGCCGTGGCCCAGCTCCCGGACGCGCGCGTGCAGATCACCGGCGGGGCCGGGTACGACGACTCGGGCCTGCTGATGCTGGGCACGGGGGAGTCGTACACGACCCCCGTCTTCGCCGGGCTCTGGACCGACGGCGGCTACGGCGGGGCCAGCCGCGCCTGGCACGCCTACCAGCGGGCGTACGTGATCCCGGGCGCCGACCAGGACCGGCCGGTGCTGTTCAACTCCTGGGAGGCCACCGAGTTCGACATCTCCGAGGAGCAGCAGCGGGCGCTCGCCGAGCGGGCCGCCGCCATGGGCGTCGAGCTGTTCGTGGTCGACGACGGCTGGTTCGGGACGCGCACCAGCGACCGGGCCGGACTCGGCGACTGGACCCCCAACCCCGACCGTTTCCCGGGCGGCCTCAAGCCGCTCGCCGAGCACGTGCACGGCCTCGGTATGCAGTTCGGGATCTGGGTCGAGCCGGAGATGGTCAACCCGGACAGCGACCTGTACCGCGCGCACCCGGACTGGGTGCAGTACCAACCGGGACGAAAGCGGACGGAGTTCCGCAATCAACTCGTACTGAACCTCGCCCGTGTGGACGTTCAGGAGTACCTCTGGGAGCAGCTCGACGGGCTCCTCTCCAGCGCCCCGATCGACTACGTCAAGTGGGACTTCAACCGCTGCTTCACCGACGCCGGCTGGCCGGACGACCCCTACCCGCAGCGTCTGTGGGTCGACCACGTCCGTGCCCTGTACGCCCTGCTGGACCGGCTGCGGGCCGCACACCCCGGGGTGGCCTTCGAGTCCTGCTCGGGCGGCGGCGGCCGGATCGACCTCGGCGTGCTCGGCCGCACGGACCAGGTGTGGACCTCGGACAACACCGACCCGCTCGACCGGCTCGCCATCCAGCACGGCTTCAGCCAGATCCATCCGGCCCGGGTCATGGCCGCCTGGGTCACCGACAGCCCGAACGCCATGCTCAACCAGCGCGCCAGCTCACTGCGGTTCCGGTTCGTCAGCGCCATGGCCGGGGTGCTCGGGGTCGGCGGCGACCTCACGAAGTGGACGGAGCGGGAACTCGCCGAGGCGCGGGACTGGGTGGAGCTGTACAAGGAGATCCGGCCGGTGGTGCAGCGCGGCGAGCTGCACCGGCTGCGCCCGCCGGAGGGTGGCCTGAGTGCCGTGCAGTACGTGCTCGGCGACGAGAGCGTCGTCCTCGCCTGGCTCCAGGCGCAGCGCTACGGCGAGCCCGTTCCGGCGCTCCGGCTGCGGGGCCTGGACCCCTCGGCGTCGTACGAATGCCTCAAAACGGGCGAAGTTCACCGAGGTGCCGTGCTGCTCCACCACGGGCTGCGGGTCGGTCTGCGCGGGGATCTGGACGCCACCGTCGTCCGACTTAAGCGCAAGTAGTCGTTCTGTCCGAATAGAGAGCGCTTCGGTTATTTAGGCATAACGTGCCCCGGTCGTAAAGGAGATGAGGCCGGGGTGCGTGAGCATCGTCATATTCGTGACGATGTGTTGTTGCCATGTGCACGTAATTCCCGCGTCATTCAGGGATATTGAGGGAAGTGATTGATCGGTAATCCACGCTCCGTGACGGAAAATGTGCCGGTGCGTCAAGAAAAACGCCGTCACAGGCAACCGCACGCTTGTCCCTTTGCGTCCTGGTCGCTTACGTTCCACACCAATCCGGACGGACGCCTAATCCTGCCGCCGCCCGGAGCCCGCACACACTGACCCGACGTACGGCAGGAGCGGGGGACCCACAGGTAAGACGCCTGTTCCGGTTCCCGGAACGGCTTGGGGTTAAGCCGCGCCTCGGCGTGGCCGGGCATCTCCAGTCCGAACCCGACAGCTCACCTCGCAGGCGACGGAGAGGAATTCGCCATGCCCGCGAAGGGTAAGCACCGCCGCCCGAAGAACCAGCGTTTCACCCGCTCCATCGCCATCGCCGGAACCGGCGGGGCCGCTCTCGCTCTTCCGCTCATGGGAGCCGCCGGCGCCCACGCCGCCACTCCGCAGTCGGCTCCGGAAAAGGCCGTCCAGTCCGCTCCGGCCGCCGAGAAGAAGGCCGCCGAAAAGGCCACGGGCGTTCGCACGTACACCGTGCGGGCCGGTGACTATCTGGCGAAGATCGCCGACGAGCAGAACGTCGACGGCGGCTGGAAGAAGCTCTACGCGGACAACCGTGACGCCGTCGGCGACGACCCGTCGCTGATCCACCCGGGCCTGAAGCTGTCGATCGGCAAGAAGGCGGCGGCGAGCGAGTCCAAGTCCTCGGCCCCGGCGAAGCCCTCGGCGTCCAAGTCCTCCGCCTCCGAGTCGTCCTCGAAGCCGGCCGCCGCCAAGCCGGCCGCCGCGGCCTCCAGCGGCTTCACCCTCCCGGTGGAGGGCGCCACCGTCGGCACCCCCTACCACATGTCCGGCAGCATGTGGTCCAGCGGCTACCACACCGGTGTCGACTTCGTCGTCCCGACCGGCACCTCGCTCAAGGCCGTCGGCGCGGGCACGGTCGTCTCCGCCGGCTGGGGCGGCGCGTACGGCAACCAGGTCGTCATCAAGCTGAACGACGGCTTCTACGCGCAGTACGCCCACCTGTCCCAGCTCTCCGTCTCGGCCGGCCAGACCGTGACCGCCGGGCAGCAGATAGGCCTGTCCGGTGCCACCGGCAACGTGACCGGACCGCACCTGCACTTCGAGATCCGCACCACGCCGGACTACGGCTCGGACGTGGACCCGGTCGCCTACCTGCGCTCGCACGGCGTCTCCGTCGGCTGACCGACCGCACGACCACCTGCCTGACACGCGACCGAAGGCCGGACCCCGACCCCCGGGTCCGGCCTTCGGCGTGCGTGGTGCGCCCTTCCGGTCGCCTCAAGGGATCGACAGCGGGCGGCAGTTGGGACACAGTGATCCCGTCCGGAGCGCAAGCGCTTTCTAGAGCCTTCCAGACGGATCCCGAAGGAGATGTGTCCCGTGCCGACCACCCGCAGGGCGTTCGGAGCCCTGACCGCCGGAGCCGCCCTGGCGGCGCTCGCCCCGACGGGGGCCGCGTACGCCGCCCCCCGGCGCCGCCGTCTCATCGCCCACGACGACTTCTGCCACGGCCTCGGCCAGTGGGCCACCGAACTCCAGGACGGCGGGACGGTCACCGCCTCCCGTGGCGTCCTTGAGATCGACGTACCGAGCGGCGCGACCGTCTGGTTCAGACGGCGGCTCGAAGGCCCGTACGTCCTGGAGTACACCGCGACGCCTGTGTCGGAGGGCGGGGCCAACGACCGCGTCTCGGACCTCAACAACTTCTGGAACGCGACCGACGTCCGCTCCCCGGACGATCTCTTCGCCACCCCGCGTGGTGGGGCGCTGGCGGAGTACGACCACCTGACGACGTACTACGCCGGTTACGGGGCGAACCACAACACCACGACCCGGCTGCGGCGGTATGTCGGCGAGCCCGGTGTCCGGCCCCTGGTCTACGACTACACCGAGCCGCTGCTGGTGCCGGGTGAGCCGAACCGGGTGCGGATCGTCTCCGACGGTTCGACGGTGCGGTGGTGGAACAACGGGAGGCTCGTGTTCGACTACAGCGATCCGGAGCCGTACACCACTGGGCACTTCGGCTTCCGGACCGTGTGGAGCCACTTCCGGATCGCAGGGTTCCGGGTCTGGGAGTCGCGGGCTCGGGATTGAACCCGCAACGTCACTGACTCATAGGCTATTCCGGAGTTGGCGAACACTTTAGGAGTGGCTTATCTCACCGCCAGTCAACCCCTTCCTACGGTCGCGTAAGTCACATTCGAAGGTGAATCATGAGCTGCTGTGGCAGACGATTCGAAGAGTGACAGCAGAGCAGTGATCGGGTCGTACGTGGCGGTGGGGGACAGCTTCACCGAGGGCGTCGGTGATCCCGGCCCCGACGGGGCGTTCGTCGGCTGGGCCGACCGGTTCGCCGTCCTGCTCGCCGACCGCCGGCCCGAAGGCGACTTCCAGTACACCAACCTCGCCGTGCGCGGGAAGCTCCTCGACCAGATCGTGGCGGACCAGGTTCCGCGGGCTGTCGAAATGGCCCCGGACCTCGTCTCGTTCTGCGCCGGGGGCAACGACATCCTCCGGCCCGGCACCGACCCGGACGAGGTGGCCGAGCGCTTCGAGCGGGCCCTCGTGCGGCTCACCGCCGTGGCCGGCACCGTGATGGTGACGACCGGGTTCGACACCCGGGGGATGCCCGTGCTCAAGCACCTGCGGGGCAAGATCGCGACGTACAACGGGCATGTCCGGGCCATCGCCGACCGGTACGGCTGCCCGGTGCTCGACCTGTGGTCCCTGCGCAGTGTCCAGGACCGCAGGGCCTGGGACGCCGACCGGCTGCACCTGTCGCCCGAGGGGCACACGCGGGTGGCGCTCCGCGCGGGGCAGGTGCTCGGGCTGGAGGTCCCGGCGGACCCGGAGCAGCCGTGGCCGCCGTTGCCGGCGCGGGGGCCGCTTGAGGTTCGGCGGGACGATGTGCACTGGGCGCGGGAGTTTCTGGTCCCGTGGATCGGGCGGCGGCTGCGTGGGGAGTCGTCGGGGGACCATGTGACGGCGAAGGGTGCGCTCTCGCCGGAGGACATCAGGATGCGGATCGCTGCGGTGGCGTGAGGGGGCGGGTGCCTGCGGTGGTTGGGCCGGGGTGCCTGCGGCGGCCTGCGCGGCTTCGGTGGGGGTGCGCGTAGCGCCT
>NZ_WWIQ01000054.1:11091-26834 GCF_009862985.1 Streptomyces sp. SID5464
CCCCCCGACACGTCCCCTTCCGTGCGTCGGCGGGCGCGGGCGCGTCTCGCCGCCCTCTTCATTTCAGGATATGGAAAGCTACGTTGCGTTCATTGCCGTGGTAACTGGTGCGCTGCGTTTGAGCAGTTCACTGCCAGTTGACGGTGGTCAATGCAACGGTAGTCCACCTGATCGTTGCAATGGGTGGAGATCGAGCACTATGCTGACGGCACCTAGGCACGAAGGGGACCGTGATGCCGGGAGGCAGGCTCACCCAGCAGGAGCGTCAGCAGATCGCGCAGGGGCTGGGCGATGGCCTCGCCTACGCGGAGATCGCCCGACGGCTCGACCGTCCGACCTCGACGGTCACGCGTGAGGTGATGCGCAACGGCGGCCCCACCGCCTACCGCGCCGACCTGGCTCACCGTGCCACCGAACGCCGGATCCACCGGCGGAGGCAGGCCGCGCCCCGGCGGGCGCAGGCGCCCGCGCCGGTCGACGGGCGCGATGTCGAGGCCGTGCGCGAGTACGAGGAGATGTTCACCACCCTCCTCATGCGGCAGGGCCTGCCCAAGATGATGTCCCGGGTGCTGACGTGCCTCTACACCACCGACGCGGGCAGCCTCACCGCGTCCGAACTCGTCCAGCACCTCCGGATCAGCCCGGCGTCCGTGTCCAAGGCGGTCGCGTTCCTGGAGAGCCAGGGCCTCATCCGCCGGGAGCGCGGGGAGGGCCGCCGCGAGCGGTACGCCGTCGACGACGACGTCTTCTACCAGTCGATGATCGCCAGTGCCCGGTCCAGTGCCCAACTGGCCGCGGCCGCACGGCAGGGCGTCGGCGTCCTCGGTCCCGACACCCCGGCCGCCACCCGCCTCGAGAACATCGCCCGCTTCGTCGACTTCGTCGCCGAGAGCCTCGTCCGTGCCGCGGAGCAGGCCCGCGAGGTCCTCCACACCAAACCCGAAACGACCTCGGGCACCGCCGATCGCGGATAGCCGGCCGTTTCGATTCGGGTTCCCGCCCGGTCAGGACCGGGTCGAGGCCGCCGGATCCAGGCCCAGTTCGCGGGCCAGTGCTTCCTCGGCCCACTCCTGGGCCCGTGCCCGCGGCACCGCGCCCGGGTAGGACGTCAGCTGGACGGCCAGGCCGTCGAGGAGGGCGGTGAGGCGGAGGGCCGTGCCGTGCGGGTCGGGGCAGTGGAACTCACCGGCCGCCATGCCCTCCGCGATGACCTCGGCGAGGGCCGCCTTCCACTGCCGGTCGAGGTCCTGGGTGACCTCCCGCAGCGCGGGCTCGCGCAGCGCCGCCGACCAGCCCTCGATCCACAGCCGCCAACCCTTGGCCTGGCCGGTCGGGGCGTACCACCGTACGGCCGACCGCAGTCGGCGCAGTGCCGACGTACGGCGGCCGAGCAGCCTGCGCAGATGGGCGAGGTCGGCCTCGGCCGCATGCCGGAACGCGGCGGCGACCAGCTTCTCCTTGGTCGAGAAGTGGTAGAGCACCAGCGCGTTGCTCACACCGAGCGCCGAGGCCACGTCGGCGATCCTGACCGCCGCCACGCCCCGGGCCTCGATCTGCTCGACGGCGGCCCGCAGCAGCTCCCCGCGGCGTTCCGCCACGCTCAACCGGACTCTCGTCACGCCGCCACCCTACACACGCGCGTGCACCCTCTTGACCGGTGTATTCAGCCGGTCCGGCAAGGGGCCCGGATCGTCCCGCCGTGCGTCAGCGGTACCAGCCGAACCGTTCCGCTATGACCGGCAACCGGTCCGCCACGAGCGCGTGGGCGGCGGCCCGCGGTGTGGTGCCGTCGGCCAGAGCGCGGGCCAGCATCCGCTCGACCAGGGACCGCATCGAGCGGCGTACGTGCGCGAACGCCTCCTCGGCGTCGGCGCCGATGTCCCCGAACAGCGTCCACCACCACCAGGCGTTCGTCCCGGAGTTGACCACGACGTCCGGCAGCACGGTCACCCCGCGCGCGGCGAGCAGCAGCTCCGCCTCCGGCTGTACGGGCATGTTGGCCGCCTCGACGACCCAGCGGGCGGTGATCCGCTCCTGGTTCCCTGCGTCGATCGCGTACGAGACGGCTGCGGGCACCAGGACGTCCGTGTCGGCCGAGAGCCAGGCGTCGCCCGGCAGTTCGCGGTCGCCGGGGCGCAGCGCGGATCGGTCCACGGTGCCGTGGGTATCCCGCGCGGCGAGCAGCGCCTCGACGTCGAGCCCCGCCGGGTTGACGATGGTGCCCTTGATGTCGGCGACGGCCACGACCGTGAGTCCCGCGCGGGTGAGGAAGCGCGCGGTGGCCCCGCCCATGGTGCCCAGTCCCTGGAGGGCGACCCGTGTCCCCGCGTGGGGCACCCCGGCGCGGTCCAGCGCCGTGAGTGCCGCCTCGGCGACACCGCAGCCGCCGACCAGCTCGTCCAGGCCGATGCCGTCCACCTCGACCGCGAACGCGTCCCTCAGCCGCCGACGGGCCTCGGCCTCGTCGTCCAGCAGCGGGTACACGGCCTGGATGGAGGAGACCAGTCCCGCCTCGGCCGCGGCCCGGTCCACCAGGTCCTGGGTGAGCCCGAGGTCCTCGCCGGTCGTCCAGAAGCTCTCGATGTGCGGCCGCATGGCGCGCAGGTACCGCACCAGCAGCGAGTAGGCCTCCGGGTCGCGCGGGTCGCAGTCGATGCCGCCCTTGGCGCCGCCGAGCGGGACGTAGCGGCTGCCGGGGTCGTAGTGGAGGGCCTCCTTCATGGTCATGCCGCGGGCCAGGCCGGTGACCTCGTCCAGGGTGCAGCCCGCGCGCATCCGCAGACCGCCGCTGGCGACACCGCGCACTAGCCGGTCGACGACCAGGAAGCCCCGGCGGCCGGTGACGTGGTCGGTCCAGGTGAGGGACAGCAGGGGGCTGGCCATGCGGGCTCCTTCGCCGTGAATACTGAATATCCGTTCAGTATCACCCCTCGTGGGGCGCCTGGGCCCCGGTGTTGTCGCAAGGGGCCGACCATAATGGAAAGCCTGACCGACTCCACCTGGAGGTACCGTGGCCGGTTTCCGTTCCCTGAGCTCCGGGCTCCGCGCGCTCCGGCCCGGGGCGTTCGGCGCGGACCCGAGCGGTGAGCGCATGGCGCGCATCCGCAGATCGCCCCACTTCAAGGACGGGGTCTTCCAGAACCCCGGAGGTCCCGCGCGGACCCGGCCCTCGGGCTCCACCCTCGACTTCGCCAAGGTCTTCTTCGACAAGGAGACCCGGCCCCGCCGTGCCCCGAAGGGCACCGTGCCGGTGCACGCCACCACCCTCGCCGACATCGCCCGGCCCCCGGCCACCGGGCTGCGGCTGACCTGGATGGGACACTCCAGCGTGCTCGCCGAGATCGACGGGCGGCGCGTGCTGTTCGACCCGGTGTGGGGCGAGCGCTGCTCCCCGTTCCCGTTCGCCGGCCCGAAGCGGCTGCACCCGGTGCCCCTGCCGCTGGCCGCGCTCGGCCCGGTCGACGTCGTGGTCATCTCGCACGACCACTACGACCACCTGGACATGCCCACCATCAAGGCCCTGGCCGGCACGGACACGCTGTTCGCCGTGCCGCTCGGCGTCGGGGCGCACCTGGAGCACTGGGGCGTGTCCGCCGGCCGGCTGCGCGAGCTGGACTGGCACGAGTCGACGAAGATCGGCGGCCTCACCCTGACCGCCACTCCCGCCCGGCACTTCTGCGGCCGGGGCCTGCGCAACACCCAGCACACCCTGTGGGCCTCCTGGGTCGTCGCCGGCGAGGAGCACCGGATCTACCACAGCGGCGACACCGGCTACTTCGACGGCTTCAAGGAGATCGGCGCCGAGCACGGGCCGTTCGACGCCACGATGATCCAGATCGGCGCGTACTCCGACTTCTGGCCCGACATCCACATGACCCCCGACGAGGGCATGCGCGCCCACCTCGACCTCCAGGGCGGACCGGAGCAGGGCCCGATGCTGCCCATCCACTGGGCCACGTTCAACCTGGCGACGCACCCTTGGGCGGATCCCGGCGAGGGGACGCTCGCGGCCGCCCGCGCCGTGGGCGCCCGGATCGCCCTGCCGCACCCCGGTGAACCCTTCGAGCCCGCGGCCGGGAACGTCCCCTGCGAGCCGTGGTGGCGTGGGGTGGCGCTCGCCCCCGCGGGGGGCTTTCCGGCCGGCGAAGCCCTCGCCGGCGCCGCGATCAACACCACATCGAGCGCAGCAGCCGTGGCCCAGGCGGATACGTTGAGTGACGGTGGCGGCAAGGCGGGCAAGGACACGGAGGACCCTGAAACGCTTCCGGCGGGCTGAGCCGGAGCGAGCGGAGGGTCGACGTCGAGGGCCGGGGAGCGAGAGGCTCCCCGGCCCTCGCCGTGTCTGCGTGACCACTTCTGACCAGGTCGGATCGAACTGTTGTCGTTCGCGTCCGGAGGTGTGAGGAGGTTATCGGTCTGTCGTACGAGAGCTCATACCAGAGCGGGACGCTCTCCGTATGAGTTTGTCAACTGCCCACCGCACATGATGCGCTGACGACTACTGTCAGTGTCCGTCGGGAAACAGACGGATCAAGGAGTGGGGACCGGTACGTGCAGGCGCAAGGCGGACGAGGGAGTCGACGCGAGGGGGATTCCCGCTGCCCGCGTAGGACCGACGCCGGTACGGGCGCCGCCGTGGTGGCCCCCTCCGGGCCCGGGCGGCACGCGGACTCCGGACGCGACGGTGCCGGGCGGGAGCCGGCCGAGCCCACAGCCCGGGGCGCGCGGAAGCGGCCGCGTGAGCCCGGTCGTACCACCGCAAGCCCCCCTGGCACCCAGGCCCGACGGACCAGTACGAGGACACCGATGTCTCACCTCCGCGCCCCGGCCGCACGCGCAGACCGCCGTGAGGGCGGGCGGCACGGGCGGCCGGCCGCCCGCACCGCACCCGCGCTGCCCGAGACCCATATACGGCCGCAGCTGCTGCGCCTCGCCGTACTGCCGCCCGTCGCCGTCGCCCTGAGCGGTTGTGCCGCCGTCCTCTTCACCGTCCGGTCGACCGGAGCGCGGCCGGGGCTGACACTGTGGGCCGTGCTCGCCGGGGCGGTCTCGGTGACCCTCGTCGGCATCGTCGTCGCCGCGGTGGCCGCCAACCGGGCCGCCCGGTCCGTGCACGACCGCATCGGCGTCCTGCGCCGCACCACCACGCGGCGCGAGGCCGACCTGCGCACCCTGGTCGAGACGCTGCGCCGTGGCGACGGACCGCCGCAGCCCGGCCCGCAGAGCAGTCCACGCGGCGGCCCCGCCGAGGGCGCCGACGACTTCGAACTCCTCGCCGCCGACCTGACCCGTGCGCACGACGGCGCCGTCACCGCCGTCGTCCACGCCTCGCAGCTCTCCAGCCAGGCGGGCAGCGAACAGAAGCTCGAGGTGTTCGTCAATCTCGCCCGGCGCCTGCAGTCGCTGGTGCACCGCGAGATCTCCATCCTCGACGAGCTCGAGAACGAGATGGAGGACCCCGACCTGCTCAAGGGGCTCTTCCACGTCGACCACCTCGCCACCCGCATCCGCCGCCACGCCGAGAACCTCGCCGTGCTCGGCGGTGCCGTCTCCCGCCGCCAGTGGAGCAACCCGGTCTCCATGACCGAGGTGCTGCGCTCGGCCATCGCCGAGGTCGAGCAGTACTCGCGGGTCAAGCTCGTCCCGCCGATCGACGGCACCCTGCGCGGACACGCCGTGGCCGACGTCATCCACCTGCTGGCCGAACTCGTCGAGAACGCCACGGTGTTCTCCGCCCCGCACACCCAGGTGCTGCTGCGCGCCAACCTCGTCACCTCCGGGCTCGCCGTCGAGGTCGAGGACCGTGGACTGGGCATGCCCCTGGAGGAGCAGGCGCGGATGAACGCCTTGCTCGCCGACCCGGACCAGGTGAACGTCGCCCGGCTCCTCGCGGACGGCCGCATCGGGTTGTTCGTCGTCTCGCAGCTGGCCCGGCGGCACGGCATCACCGTCCGCCTCCAGACCAACATCTACGGCGGAGTGCAGGCGGTGCTCGTCGTGCCGCAGGCGCTGCTCGGGGCGGAGGCGGGCGCGCCCGGGGGCACCGGGCAGTCCGCGGTCGGGGCCGGAGACGCGGCCGGGGTCGTGCCCGAGTCCCGAGCCGGAGCGGCGTCCACGGGGGCGTCCCCAGCGGAGGTGGCTGCGTCAGAGTCCTCGGCGGTGTACGGATTCCCGTCCGGGTCGGGTGCCGCGTCCGAAGCGTTGCCGTCGGTCCCGCCGAGGGCGCCCACCCCGACCCGCGCGCACCAGCAGGAGGCCGAACGGGCCTCGGGCCGAAGCCCGCAGAGCGGCCGGCCCGCGCCCCTGCCCGTGCGCGGGACCCATCGGGAGCGGCCCAACCCGGCCGAGGCGCGGCCCGGCATCAGCCCCGACGACCGGCGCATCCTCGCCGAGAACGTGACGGCTCCGCCCACCCCGCGCAACGGCACGGTGCGCGGCACCATGGGCAAGCCCCAACTGCCCCGCCGCCGTGCCCAGGAACACATCGCACCCCAGCTGCGCGACGGTCCCACGCCGCGCCAGGACCCCGAGTTCCTCGTCGGCCACGATCCCGGCCTGATGGCGGCCTTCCAGCGCGGTATCAGCCTTGCCGAGGCCCAACAGCACATGGAGACCGGGAACACGGAGTGGGGCGACACGGAGTCGTCGACACACCTGGAGCCTCCGACGCACATCGAGCCCGCACACCGGGACCCGACCCCCATGGAGCCGGTGCACACCGAGTCCCTCCCCACCGTCGACGCGGCTCGCATAACCGAGGCGCGCGGCGCACGGGACGGTGTGACCGCGTCCCGCCCCGACCACACCACCACCCGGCACGACGGGAGCGCACCCGCCGGATGACCACCCCCGTTCCCACCTCTGTTCCCACCCCCAGCGCTCCCGCAGACCTTCGTACCCCAAGGAGTCGATCCACCATGGCGAGCGATGCGCCGACCGCCCATGTATCCGATCTCGACTGGCTGATGAGCGGCCTCGTGCAGCGCGTGCCGCACACGACCGCCGCGGTGCTCCTGTCCTGCGACGGGCTCGTGAAGTCCGTCCACGGCCTCGACCCGGACAGCGCCGACCACATGGCCGCCCTGGCCTCCGGCCTGTACTCCCTCGGCCGCAGCGCCGGCGTCCGCTTCGGCGACGGCGGCGACGTCCGGCAGGTCGTGGTCGAACTCGCCTCGACCCTGCTGTTCGTCACCACCGCCGGCTCCGGCACCTGCCTGGCCGTGCTCGCCGGCCGGGAGGCCGACGCGGCGGTCCTCGGCTACGAGATGGCGATGCTGGTCAAGAGCGTCCGCCCGTACCTGGTCACCGCTCCCCGCCAGCAGTCCGTCGAATCCCCGGCGATGAGGCCTTGAGGGTGGCGGCGGCCGGTGACGGGCCCTGGCTCGACGACGCGGCCGGGCGGCTGGTGCGCCCGTTCACGGTCAGCAACGGCCGTACCCGTCCCACCGTCGCGCTCGACCTGATGTCGCAGGTGATGGCCACCGGGGCGACCCCCCTCGGCTACCTCGGCCCCGAGCACGCGCAGGCACTAGAGCGGTGCAGTGTGCCCGTCGCCGTCGCGGAGGTCGCCGCCCATCTGAAGCTGCCGGTGGCCGTCACCAAGGTGCTGCTGGCGGACCTCGTCGACTGCGGGGCGCTGACCACCAAGCCCCCCGCGTTCCACCACAACCCGACGGACCGGGCCCTTCTGGAGGCAGTGCTCGATGGACTACGACGACAGCTCTGACTACGCCGACGATTCCGGCCACGGCGGCGACCCGTTCCCCACCGCCCTCAAGATCCTGGTGGCGGGCGGGTTCGGCGTGGGCAAGACGACCTTCGTCGGCGCGGTCAGCGAGATCGCGCCGCTCAGCACGGAGGAGCTGCTCACCACCGTCAGCGCCGCGACGGACAACCTCGACGGCATCGAGAACAAGGTCGAGACGACCGTGGCCATGGACTTCGGCCGCATCACGCTCGATCCGAAACACGTGCTGTACCTGTTCGGCACCCCCGGACAGGAGCGGTTCTGGTTCATGTGGGACGAGTTGTGCGAGGGCGCACTCGGGGCGGTCATCCTCGCCGACACCCGCCGCCTCCAGGAGTGTTTCGCGGCCGTCGACTTCTTCGAACAACGCGGCCTCGGCTTCATCGTCGCCGTCAACGAGTTCGACGGCGCCCACCGGTACGACCCGGAGGAGGTGCGCGCCGCCCTCGACCTGTCCGAGGAGATCCCCGTCGTGTGCTGCGACGCCCGGATCTCCAGCTCCGGGGTGCAGACCCTGCTGACCCTCGTGCGCCACCTCATCGCCCATGCGCCCGCCCCCGCGACGGGGTATGGCGCCCACATGTGAACGCCACAAGTGATCCCACATGTGATCCCCCAACCCCGCCAGGGAGCCCGTATATGACGCATGCCCACAGTCCGGGAGGACGCCCATGAGCTACGACCCGCCGCGCCCGGCCGGTCGTCTGCTGCTCACACCCGAGGACAAGGAGGCCCCCGCCCGCGCCGGCCGACTGCGCCTGCTGGGCCTGGGGGAGCGCCCCGAACCCGCACTCGACGCCTTCGCGCACGGCCTCGCCGAGCTCACCGGTGCGCCGTACGCCATGGTCAACTTCCCGGACGAGCGAGGCCAGTTCTACGCGGGCCTGTGCGTTCCGGCCGTCGCGCCGGTGGTGCGGAGCGACGGCACCAGCCCCCGGGTCGGCCGTAGTCTCCCCCGCGACCATGGCTTCTGCCCCCATGTGGTGGCGCGACGCAAGGCCCTGGTCCTGGAGGACGTCCACGACTATCCGCGGTTCGCGGGCAATCCGGTGGTCGACGAGTTCGGCATCCGCTCCTATCTGGGAGCACCGCTCATCGACGGCACGGGCCTGGTGCTGGGCACGGTCAGCGTCGCCGACGTCGGGCCCCGGCCGTGGGGGAAGCCGGGCCTGACGGCCATCAAGGAACACGCCGCGCAGCTCGTCGCACAGCTGGAGGGCTGGGACGGCAGGCTGCCCTACTGACACGCCCCGCGTCTTCGGCAGCGCACCCAGGAGGCGTGAAGGAAAGCTGCGGCGGCGCTTAAGAAAACCTCGATGGACCGGTGCGGCCGGCGTACGGCAGATTGCTGTGCGATCCCACTCCTCTCCCGGCCCAGGGACACCTTCGGCATGCCCGGAGCCGGGACTCACCCCCAGGAGCCGTAGCGGTGAAGGCGCTGGTCAAACAGAAGGCGGAGCCCGGGCTGTGGCTCGCGGACGTCCCGGAGCCCGCTGCCGGGCCCGGCGACGTACTGATCAAGGTGCTGCGCACCGGTATCTGCGGCACCGACCTGCACATCAGGGCCTGGGACGGCTGGGCGCAGCAGGCGATCCGCACCCCGCTCGTGGTCGGGCACGAGTTCGTCGGCGAGGTCGTCGCGACCGGGCGGGACGTCACCGACATCGCCGTCGGCGACCGGGTGAGCGGCGAGGGCCATCTGGTGTGCGGCAAGTGCCGCAACTGCCTGGCCGGCCGCCGCCACCTGTGCCGGGCCACCATAGGTCTGGGCGTGGGCCGCGACGGGGCGTTCGCCGAGTACGTCGTCCTGCCCGCCGCCAACGTCTGGGTGCACCGGGTGCCCGTCGACCTCGACGTGGCCGCGATCTTCGACCCGTTCGGCAACGCCGTGCACACCGCGCTGTCGTTCCCGCTCGTCGGCGAGGACGTGCTGATCACCGGGGCGGGCCCCATCGGGCTGATGGCCGCCGCCGTGGCCCGGCACGCGGGCGCCCGCCACGTCATGATCACCGACGTCAGCGAGGAGCGGCTGGAGCTGGCCCGCAAGGTCGGGGTCAGCCTCGCGCTCAATGTCGCGGGCGCCACCATCGCCGACGGGCAGCGCACGCTCGGACTGCGCGAGGGCTTCGACATCGGCCTGGAGATGTCCGGCCGCCCCGAAGCCATGCGGGACATGATCGCCAACATGACGCACGGCGGCCGGATCGCGATGCTCGGCCTGCCCGCGCAGGAGTTCCCCGTCGACTGGGCCCGGATCGTCACCTCGATGATCACCGTCAAGGGCATCTACGGCCGCGAGATGTTCGAGACCTGGTACGCGATGTCCGTGCTGCTGGAGGGCGGCCTCGACCTCGCCCCCGTGATCACCGGCCGGTACGGCTACCGCGACTTCGAGGCGGCGTTCGCCGACGCGGCGAGCGGCCGCGGCGGCAAGGTCATCCTCGACTGGACCGCGTAACTCCCCTTCCCCGCAAGCATCTCAGGAGCCTTCTCATGTTCGACTCCGTGCGCGACGACCTGCGTGCCACCCTCGACGAGATCCGCGCCGCTGGCCTGCACAAGCCCGAGCGCGTGATCGGCAGTCCGCAGTCCGCCACCGTCAACGTCACCGCGGGCGGCCGCCCCGGCGAGGTCCTCAACTTCTGCGCCAACAACTACCTCGGCCTCGCCGACCACCCCGAGGTCGTCGCCGCCGCCCACGAGGCCCTGGACCGCTGGGGCTACGGCATGGCCTCCGTCCGCTTCATCTGCGGCACCCAGGAAGTGCACAAGGAACTTGAGGCGCGGCTGTCGGCGTTCCTCGGCCAGGAGGACACGATCCTGTACTCCTCCTGCTTCGACGCCAACGGCGGCGTGTTCGAGACGCTGCTCGGCCCGGAGGACGCGGTCATCTCCGACGCGCTCAACCACGCGTCGATCATCGACGGCATCCGGCTGTCCAAGGCCCGCCGCCTGCGGTACGCCAACCGTGATCTGGCCGAACTGGAGGCGCGGCTGAAGGAGGCGTCCGACGCGCGTCGCCGGCTGATCGTCACCGACGGCGTCTTCTCCATGGACGGCTACGTGGCACCGCTGCGGGAGATCTGCGACCTCGCCGACCGCTACGACGCGATGGTCATGGTGGACGACTCGCACGCCGTCGGCTTCGTCGGACCGGGGGGCCGCGGCACGCCCGAGCTGCACGGCGTCATGGACCGCGTCGACATCATCACCGGCACCCTCGGCAAGGCCCTCGGCGGCGCCTCCGGCGGTTACGTCGCCGCCCGCGCGGAGATCGTCGCCCTGCTGCGTCAGCGCTCCCGGCCGTACCTGTTCTCGAACACGCTCGCCCCGGTGATCGCGGCGGCCTCCCTGAAGGTTCTGGACCTGCTGGAGTCGGCGGACGACCTGCGCGTCCGCCTCCACGAGAACACGGCTCTCTTCCGCGGCCGGATGACCGAGGAGGGCTTCGACGTCCTCCCCGGTGACCACCCCATCGCCCCGGTGATGATCGGTGACGCGGCGGTCGCCGGGCGGATGGCGGAGCTGCTGCTGGAGCGCGGCGTGTACGTGATCGGCTTCTCCTACCCGGTGGTGCCGCAGGGCCAGGCCCGGATCCGCGTCCAGCTGTCGGCAGCGCACTCGGCCGAGGACGTCCGTCGCGCGGTCGACGCCTTCGTGGCGGCACGGGCGGAGCTGGCCGGCTGAGCGACGCCGGCGACCTGAGAGAATCGATCGCATGATCGAGGCGCGGCGGCTCCACATCCTCCGTGCGGTGGCCGACCACCGTACGGTGACGGCGGCTGCCGCCGCGCTGTATCTGACCCCGTCGGCGGTGTCCCAGCAGCTCGCCGCGCTGGAGCAGGAGACCGGGCACCGGCTCGTCGAGCGCGGCGCCAAGGGCGTACGCCTCACCCCGGCCGGCGAGATCCTGCTCAGCCACACCAACGCGGTCCTCGCCCAACTGGAGCGGGCCGAGGCCGAGTTGGCCGCCTACAGCTCGGGGGCGGCCGGCGCCGTCACGGTCGCCTCCTTCGCGACCGGCATCGCGCTGGTCGTCGCGCCCGCGGTGGCCCGCCTCGCCGATTCGGCGCCCGGGATCCGCATCCGCGTCCAGGACGCCGAGGGCGACGCCAGCCTGCCGATGGTGCTGGACCGACAGGTCGACGTCGCCGTCGCGGTCGAGTACCGGGGCGCCCCGCCCGCCGACGACCCGCGACTGACTCACGTACCGCTGTACGCCGAGCCCTTCGACGCGGTCGTCCCGGTCGCCCACCGCCTGGCCGGGGCGGCGGAGGTCCCGCTCGCCGAACTGGCCAAGGACGCGTGGATCGGCCCGTACCCCGGCAACCCCTGCCACGACGTGGTGGTCCTGGCCTGCGAGAACGCCGGCTTCCAGCCCCGCATGGAGCACTCCTCGGACGACTTCCGCGCGGTTGTCGCCCTCGCCTCCGCCGACGCGGGCGTGGCCCTCGTGCCGCGCTCGGCGCTGCGCGGTATGGACCTCGCCGGGGTGGTCGTCCGCCCCGTCGACGGCACGGCGCCCACCCGGCGGGTCTTCGCCGCCGTGCGCCGGGGAGCCGAGGGGCATCCGCTGATCCGCCCGGTGCTGGACGCGCTCGGCGCGGCGGCCCAGGCGCAGCCACTGCCGGTGTGAGGAGCCGGAAACGGGGGCGTCTCATATCCGGGATAGCATCCCGAATATGAGAAGCGACGAAGTGGATCCCGTCGACACCCGGCTCGGCGCGCGCCTGGCCGAGCTGCGGGCCGAACACGGCTGGTCCCTGGGCGAGTTGGCCGACCGCAGCGGAGTGAGCCGGTCGACTCTGTCCCGGGCCGAGCGGGCGGAGACCAGCCCCACGGCCTCCCTCCTGAACCGCCTGTGCGCCGTCTACGGGCGGACCATGTCCCAACTGCTCAGCGAGGTCGAGGCCGAGCCGGCCCCCGTGCTGCGGGCCGCCGACCAGCTCGTATGGCGGGACCAGGCCTCCGGCTTCGTACGGCGGTCCGTGTCACCACCGCACTCCGCCCTGCGCGGCGAACTCGTCGAGGCCCGCCTCTCGCCCGGCGCCGACATCGCCTACGACCGTCCGCCCGTCACCGGTCTGGAACAGCACATCTGGGTCCTCGCAGGGGCCCTCGACGTGACCGCGCAGGACACCGAACACCACCTCGGCGCCGGCGACTGCCTGCGCATGCGCGTGTGGGGCCCGACCCGGTTCCGGTGCGCCGCTCCCGACGGCGTCCGGTACCTGCTGGCGGTGGTGCGGCCGTGATCGTCGACCGTCTGGACGCAGACCGGTTCGCCCGGTGCGGGGCCGGGTTGGCGGATCTGCTGGCCGACACCGTGAACGGCGGTGCCTCGGTCGGCTTCCTCGCCCCGCTCGACCGTGCGGAGGCGCTCGCCTGGTGGGAGGAGCGGGCCGCCGAGACGGCAGCGGGACGGCTCGCCGTCTGGGCGGCGTACGACGGGGGCCGGGTGCTGGGCACCGTGAGCCTGGCCTTCCCCGCCAAGGCGAACAGCCGCCACCGCGCCGAACTCGTCAAGCTCATGGTGCACCGGGACGCCCGGGGCCGTGGCCTCGGACGCAGGCTCCTGACCACGGCGGAGGGCGCCGCCGCAGAGGCCGGCGTCACCCTCCTGCACCTGGACACCGAGACCGGCAGCCCCGCCGAGCATCTGTACCGCTCGGCCGGCTGGACCGCGGTCGGCGCGATCCCCGACTACGCGGCGAGCCCCGACGGTCGGCTGCGGCCGACGACGATCTACTACAAGCACATACCGGCAACCGCTCTCACCAGGTGATTGTCAGTGGCAGCCGATAACGTGCCTGCCATGCCGGATGCCGAAGACGTACGCCGTATCGCGCTGTCCCTGCCGGACACGACGGAGAAGATCGCCTGGAGCATGCCCACGTTCCGGGTCGCGGGAAAGATGTTCGCCACCCTGCCGGAGGACGAGACGTCCATCGCCGTGCGCTGCCCCAAGGAGGAGCGGGACGAGTTGGTGCTCGCCGAGCCGGGGAAGTTCTGGATCGCCGACCACGAGGCGCAGTTCGCCTGGGTGCGGGCCCGGCTCGACGCGCTGGAGGACGAGGGCGAACTGCGGGACATCCTGGCCGACTCCTGGCGCCAGGCGGCTCCGCCCCGGCTCCTGGAGGCGCATCCCCGGCTGGGCCTCCCGGCGGGGGAGTGACCTCCTCCGGGTCTCACGCGGGAGCCGCCGCCCCGACGAACCCCCCGATGCGCTCCCGCAGCGACCGGGCGTCGAGGCCATGGGCGGCGACATGCTCCGCCGGCTGCCCGTACCGCCGCAGTTCGCGACGGCCCACGCCCAGCCCCAGCACCCGGTGCGGCACCTCGGACAGCGCGTCGTTCGCGGCGGCCGTCGAGGTGCCCGCCAGGTAGGGCTCGACGAGGACGACGTCCGCCCCGGCCGCCCGGGTGGCCCGGCGCAGGGCGGCCCCGTCGAAGGGGCGGACGGTCGTCGCGTACAGGACCGTGACGTCGAGGCCCTCGGTGGCGGCGAGCACCGTGTCGAGCATCGGCCCGACGGCGACCACGACCCCGGTGCGTCCCTCGCGGACCGTGCGGAAGCGCTCCCCGTCGACGGGCAGCGCCCGCCCGTTGGACTGGAGGGACAGCCGCACGTAGACCTTGTCGTCGCCCGCGGCGACCGCGTGCCGCAGCAGCGTCTCGGCCTCGTCCGGGTGGCCCGGCACATGGATGGTCCAGCCGTCCAGGGTGTCGAGCAGCGCCACGTCGCCCGGCGCCATGTGGGTGTAGCCGCCCGCGGGCCAGTCGAAGGAGGCGGCGGCGCTCACCAGCACCGCGCCCAGGTCCTGGTGCCCGAGGTCCAGCTTGACCTGCTCGAAGGGCCGCTCGACGAGAAAGCTGGCGAAAGTGTGCACGACGGGCCGCAGTCCGGTCAGCGCCAGCCCCGCGGCCGCGCCGACCAGCAGCTGCTCGCGGATGCCGACGTTGACGACCCGGTCGGGGTGGCGCCGGGCCGCCTCGGCGAAGCCGTCCCTGCCGATCTCGGCGAGGACGACGGCGACCCGTGGGTCCTCGTCGAGCAGCCGGGAGACGACAGGGGCGAAGCGATCACGCATGGTGTCCATGGCGTTCTGGTTCCTTTCCGGCGGGGAGGTCAGGCGGACTTCGGCTCGACCCGGGCCACGACCACGTGCGGGCGGCCCGGGTGCGGTGCGGTGAAGGCGGCGTACAGCGCCTCGTGGTCACGGCCGTCGACGGTCAGCGCGGACCAGCCCGCCGCCTCGAAGCGGGCGGCGATGCCGCCGGGCCGCGCGTACGACGCGGAGGAGTTGTCGACGACGACGGTGTGCAGCCGGTCGAGCCCGGCGGGCCCGGCGAAGGCGATCGCCTCGTGGTTGCTGCCCTCGTCCAGCTCGGCGTCTCCGATCAGCGCCCACACCCGTGGCTCGTCGAGCCCCTGGGCGCGCAGCCCCAGTGCCGTGCCGACGGCGATCGGCAGCCCGTGCCCGAGCGATCCGCTGCCGATCTCGGCCCCCGGCACGAGCGTGCGGTCGGGATGGTGACCGAGGGGTGAGTCGTACGAGCCGAAGCCGGGCAGCCACTCCACCGGGATGAAGCCCTTGGCGGCCAGCACGGCGTAGTACGCCATCGGCCCGTGCCCCTTCGACAGCAGGAACCGGTCCCGCTCAGGGTCGGCCATCCCCTCCGGGCTCACCCGCAGCACCCGGTCGTACAACACCCACAGCACGTCCAGCGTGGACGTCGCGGCCGGGCCGTGCTTCTCGTCGCCGGTCATCAGGCCCATGAGTCCCGGCAGGTCGGCGTACGTGTGTGTCATGTCCGTCGCGTTCGTCATGCGGACGAGCGTGCAACCTCAACCAATGTTGAGGTCAAGCGACGGGTGCCCGGAAACGGATGCGCGATCACCGGCGCGAGTGCGGTATGGTTTCCCTGCGCGTTCGGCCGGGGGAATCCCCAGGTCAGACGGGCAACGGGACGTGGCGCAGCTTGGTAGCGCACT
>NZ_WWIQ01000054.1:26928-57625 GCF_009862985.1 Streptomyces sp. SID5464
TCCCGACTTGTGGTGTCGCAGGTCAAAGGTCATACCGTGCAGGACGGTATGACCTTTTTGCTTTTTGCCGACTGACCCTGTCGAGGGTCACATCATGATGCAGCCGTTCGTACTGACCGATGAGGGCGAAGTGAACTCGGCGGCCGACGCGCTTGGCGTGTACGCGCCAAATATGCCCAGAGTGGCGACGAGTGTGGCTCCGACGGTCATCCGTCGTATTGCGTTCACGTAGAAACGTTCCTTTCCGCAGATCGGATGATCTTGCGGACGGAACCGTATCCTATGAATGGCTTATATGGAAAATCTGGGCCCGGCGTCTTGGTTACTCGTTAAATCGCCCCCCGATAGGTCGAACGCCTGTCTTAATTCGGTTAAGAGGTCCTCGGCCTTCGTTTTCTCGTCTGCCTCGTGGGTGTGCTCGGCCAGGGAGATGGCGGCCCTCAGATACTCCGCCGCGGAGTCGAATCTGCCGGCGTCCGAATAGACCTGGCCGAGGCGGCGCAGCGCCCGGGTCTCCTGGTGAGCCGCGCCGATGGTGCGGGCGATGTCCAGCGCGTCCAGCAGGTGCCGGACGGCCTTGTCCGTCTCTCCTGCTTTCCGGTGTGCTTCACCCATGCCTGTCGCTGTGTCGGCCTGGCTTTTCCGGTCGCCGAGTGACCGGAATTCCGTGAACGCCTCCTGGTAAAGGGGGAGCGCGGCGGTGGTGTCGCCCGATTCCGTGAGGGCGTCCGCGAGGCTGCAGCGCACCGTGGCGCGGTCGTAGCGATTTCCGGCGTGCTCCAGTACCGCGAGCGATTCCTCGAACGAACGGCGTGCGGATTCCAGATCCCCGGTCCTCATGTGGAGATCCCCGATATTGTTGAGGGTTTTGCCCAGCGCCGCGTGGTCGCCCGCTTCGCTGAACCCTGTGAGCGACTTCTGGAAGTGCTCCAGGGCGCGATCGTGTTGTCCCAGGAACAGGAGGGTCACCGCCATGTTGTTGTGCAGCCGTGCGGTGGCCACGGAATCCCCCGCGGCAGCGGTGAGAGTGAACGCCTGCTGAAAGAGGCCGAGCGCTGCCCGGTTGTCGCCCCGGTGCCAGGCCAGCGTGCCGAGCGTCCGCAGCACTTCGGCCTCCGCCTCGGCGTACCCGGTCGCTCGGGCGATCCGCAGGGCCCGTTCGCCGGCGTCGGCGGCCTCCGGGTAGCGCGCGGTGTGCGCGTGCACGGCGCTCAGGTGGATCAGGGAGCGGCAGAGTGCGGCCTGGTCTCCTGCCCGGGCCCAGTGCTCGACGGCGGGTTCGAGGACGGTCCGCGCGTCGTTCCAGTGGCACTCCTGGTTGAGGAAACCGGCCATGGCGTAGGCGAGTCGGGCCGCGGCCCCGGCGCGGCCGTGGCTGCGGGCGTGCCGCTCCGTGGCCAGCAGGTTCGCCCGCTCGGCGGCCAGCCAGGCCCGGGCGGCCTCGGCGTCGGGCCACTGCGGCAGGTGTTCCCCGGGCCGAGCGTGCGGTGAGGCGGGGCGAATGCGGCGGGGGTGGGCGAGCCGGTCGGCGCGGTCGGCCGCGTCGACGTAGAAGTCCGTGAGGCGGCGGAGGACGGCGGCCCGGTCCTGGTCGGTGTCGTCCGTCATGGACCTGGAACGGCCGTACTCCCGCAGCAGGTCGTGGTACTGGTAGCGGTCCGGGGCGGGCTCGCGGAGCAGATGGCAGGCCAGGAGTGACTCGAGGACCCGCTCTGCGGCCGGAGGCGCCAGGCCGAGTCCGGCGGCGGCCGAGTCGGTGGTGAAGTCGACGCCGGGGTGGAGACTGAGGCGCCGGAAGGCGGTGCGCTGCTCCTCGGTGAGGGTCTGGTAGGTGAGATCGAGGGCGCGGGCCACCTCCTGTTCGGCGTCCCTGATCTCGCCGAGCCGGCCTTCGCCGCGGGTGAGTCGCTCGGCCAGCGTGGTGAGCGTCCAGGAGGGGTGGGCGCGGAAGCGGCTCGCCACCAGTTCGATCGCGAGCGGGAGATGGCCGCACAGCCGGACGATGCGTGCGGTCTCCTCGGTGCTGTGCGTGCGAGCCGCACCGGCGAACGCGCGGAACAAGGCGACGGCGTCGTCGCTCGGCAGCACGTCGAGCGGGATGTGCCGGGCGTGCGGCAGACCGGTCAGGTGGCGCCGGCTGGTGATGATCGTCAGGGAGGGCGAGCCCCCCGGCAGCAGCGGCCGGATCTGCGCGGCGCTGACGGCGTCGTCGAGAACGATGACGGCCCGGCGTTCCGCCAGCATGGTCCGCCACAGGGCGCTACGGCCTTCGAGCTCGACGGGAATGGTCTCGGCCGGCGCGCCGAGCAGGCGCAGGAGAGTGGCCAGAGCCGCGCCGGGGTCGAGGGGCTCGCCGACCGGGGAGTGGCCGCGCAGGTCGACGTACAACTGCGCGTCGGGGAACCGGGGCGCGAGCAGGGCCGCGCCGTTCACGGCCACGGCGGTCTTGCCGACCCCCGCCATGCCGCTCACGGTGCTGACGGACTCCAGGCTGATGACCTGGCCGTCCGCCGCCGGCGCGTCGGCCATGGAGCTCAGGTCCCGCAGTTCCGCTCGGCGGCCGACCAGCGGCGGCTGATGGGGCAGGTTGCGGGGCGGGCGTGGGAGCGCCGGGCGTGGCGGCGCGGGGGCCGTGCCGGGTGGAGCCGCCCGGCCCCGGGCGAGATCGGCGGCCGGTGTGCGTTCGAGGATCCCGCGGTGGATGCGGTTCAGCTCGGCTCCCGGCCGGGACCCGTACTGTGTCATCAGCAGGTGACGGATCTCCTGATGGACGCGCAGCGCGTCGGTGTACCGGTCGCTGCCGTAGTACGCCAGCATCAACTGGCCCGCCAGCGTCTCGTCGCCCGGATGCCGGTCGACGAGGGCCGACAGCTCGGCGCCCGTCTCGGCGAACCGGCCCAGCCGGAGCTGGGCGGCGGTGCGGGCGACGGTCGCGGTGAGCCGGCGTTGCGCCAGGGTCCGCCGTACGCTCTCGGCCCAGAGTCCGGGGAGTCCCGCGAGTGCCTCGCCCCGCCACAGCCGTTCGGCGAGGTCGAGGAGGGCGGCCGCCCGCTCGTCGTCTCCGTCCGCCGCGGCGCCACCGGCCCGCGTCACGAGATGCTGGAACCGGTGCCAGTCGACCGATGCGCGGGGCGCGTCCAGCGTGTACGTGTGGGCGCGGCTGACGATGCGGGGCGCGTTCGCGGCAGGCGGGGCGGTCTTCAGGCGCCGGCGCAGTCTGGAGACGTAGCTGTGCGTGTTCCCGCGGGCCTGTGGCGGTGGTTCGCCGTCCCAGAGCCGGTCCATGAGCGTGTCCAGGGCCACCGGACGGCTCACGTCCAGCGCCAGCACGGCCAGGAGGGTCCGCTCCTTGTCCGAGCCCAGCTCGACCCGCTGACCGTCCACCCGGAGACCCACCGGGCCCAGTACCTGGAATTCCACCAGCGCCTCCCGCTGGTCCGGCCATGTCGACGCCGCATGGCAGGGGGTAGTGGACATGTCATGGAATGCCGAGCATGACAGGAAGGGGTAAGCGTTTCCAGACGCGGTCGCGTGCTGACCGAAACAAGGCGCCGTGCTGACCGAGAGCCGTTGTCGGCCGAGAACCGCCCGCGCACCGACCGAATCCGTGCCCCGGACGCGCTGGCCGGATCGTTTCTCTCCCGTGCGGCAGACGTCCGCGGACGGCATCGTCGAGTCCCGGGCGGGGGTAGGACCCCCATGATCGATGTAATGGGCAACCGGTCGGAGGGGGACGGGCGGGATGAATGCGGCGCGGGACGGCGGCAGGGACCGTGAGGTCAGCAACGCGATCGGGGGAGCGGTCCGGCTCTACGGACCCACCGTCCAGGCCCGTGACGTGCACGGCGGCATCCACGTGCGGACCGCACCCCCGCCGCCCCCGCCGACACCCCGTCAACTCCTCCCGGTGACCGCGTACTTCACCGACCGCCAGGACGATCAGGCCGCCCTCGACCACCTGGTCGCCACAGGCCGGGACCGCGGTTCCGGGCGGCCGCTGATCGTGGTGACCGGACCCGCCGGCATCGGCAAGACCACCCTGGTCTCCCACTGGCTGCGCCGGCACGAAGCCGACTTCCCCGACGGGCAGGTGTACGCGGACCTGCGCGGGCACACGACGGACGGGCCGGCCCGTCCGGACGAGATCCTGGGCCGCTTCCTGCGGGCGCTCGGAGCCGGGGCCGTCCCCACCGACCCGGCGGAGCAGGCGTCGCTGTGGCGCTCTGTCACCGCCGGCCTGCGCATCGCCGTCATGCTCGACAACGCCTTCACCGCGGCACAGATCCGGCCGTTGTTACCCGGCGGCACGGGCGGCCTCGTCGTCGTGACCAGCCGTCGCCGGATGACCGGGCTGCGCATGGACGGAGCCGAGTTCCACCAGGTGCGGGAGCTCGGGCCGGATGCCGGAGAGGAACTGTTCATCCGCGGCGTCGGCGCGGACCGGGTCACGGGCGAACTGCCCGCGGTCCGCCAGGTCGTGTCCCTGTGCGCGGGCCTGCCGCTCGCGGTGTGCCTCGCCTCGGCCCGGCTCACCGCACGCCCCGGACAGCCGGTCGCCGCCCTGGCCGACGCGCTCGCCCCCGACGCCGGCCGCCTGGTCGCACTGGAAGTGGAAGGAGAGGCCACCGTGCGCAAGGCCCTGGACGCGTCGTACGCGGTGCTCAGCCCGGAGGCCGCCCGGATGTACCGGATCCTCGGCGTGCTGCCGCTGCCCGCCTTCGACTCCCGCACCGCCGCCGCGGCCTGCGCGGAGCCCCTGGATTCGACCGCACGCCGGCTGGACGAACTCGTGGAAGCCAACCTGCTGGAGGACATCGGCCCCGACACCTACCGCTTCCACGATCTCGTCCGGGTCCACGCCCGCGACCGCGCGAGATCCACCGACACCGCGGAAGCCCGCGAGCAGGCCCTGCGCCGGGTAGCCGACTGGTACCTCCGGACCGCCACCGAGGCCCAGCGTCTCATCACGCCCATCCAGTTCACGCTGCCCCGGGCCTACGCCTACCCCTCACCGCCGGCCGCGCCCTTCACGGACGACCGCGGCGCCCTGGGCTGGCTGGACACTCAGCGCACGAACCTCATGATCGTGCTGCGGCTGGCCGCCGAGCGTGGGTGGCACGCCACGGCCTGGCAGCTCGTGGACGCCATGTGGCCGTTGTTCCTCCGGCTGCGCCACTACGACCTGTGGATCGAGGCCCACCGCATCGGCCTGGACGCCGCTCGCAGCGACGGACACCCGGAGGCCGAACGGCAGATGCTCAACTCCGGGGCCATCGGCCTGAGCGCCGCGCGCCGGATCAGCGACGCCACCGAGTGGTACACCGCGTCCCTCGCAGCGGCGCGCGAGGCGGGCGACGCACGGGACGAGGGGCAGGCGCTGCTCGGTCTCGGCGGCTGCCACCTGGAGGCGGGCGACCTCGACCAGGCCGAGTCCCACCTGGACCGGGCGGTGGCGACCTGGGCGGAGTGCGGCTACCCGCGCGGGGTCGCCCTCGCCACGATCCTGCTCGGCGAGGTGGCCCTCGCCCGGCACGCCCCCGAGCGGGCCGCGGCCTGCTTCACCCGGGCCAGGGAGGGACTCCTTGCCGTGGCCGATCCGCACGACGCGGCCCGGGCCCTCGCCTTCCTCGGCCGGGCCCGTGCCCTGGCTGGCGACCACGACACGGGCACGGCCCGGATGGAGGAGGCCCTGGCGGTGTTCACCGCCTCCGGCGCGGCCCACTGGCAGGCGCGCACCCTGGAGATGCTGGCGGACACCGCGCACGAGCAGGGAGACGACAGGGCCGCGGAGCACTACTACGCCCTTGCCCTCACCCTGTACGAGACCACCAGCCCGGCGGACGCCCGACGGCTCAGGGAGTCGTAGAGCCGCCGTCCAGCACCCGGATGTCCTCGATGTCCCGCAACGCCAGTCCCGCCACCAGCCAGGCATGCAGGCAGGACGCCAGCAGGGGGCGGGTCGCGGGTACGTGGCGGACCAGCAGCATCCGCGTCCCGTCGGCCACCGCCCAGCCACCGCCGGCCAACGGCGCCGCGACGACCCGGCAGGCCGGATGGGCGGCCGTGACACTCACCAGCCAGCGCGCCGCGTCCGCCGGTGAACGGGGGCGCCCGGCGTGCAGTACATCCGCGTACTCGGCCCACCGCCGCTCCCGGCACGCGTCGGCGTCCACGGCGAAGTGCTCGTCGGCTCCCCGGTCCGCGGGACCGACCCGGGCCAGCACGTCGTAGTGCCGCCCGCCCGAGCTGATGCGGAGGGAGAGGGCGGCCACAGTGTCCTGCTGCACGTCGAGTTCATGAGGTGCCAGCCGGACGGAGACGAAGCGCCTCACGCCGGGACCTCCCGCCGGGCCCGCGCCCACGTGTCCAGTGCGGGCGGCTTCGGCAGGGGCACCGTCTCCGGCTCGTGGGCGGGCTGGCCCAGGCGCAGCAGGCGGTACATGAGCCGGCGCATGTTGCGGTTGAACCGGCCGGGCTCCGAGGTGATGCGGGAGGCGATCGCCGCGTACTCCTCCGGCCGGTACTCGGCGGCGGCGTAACGGAGTTGGCCGAGGAGCGGGTGCGTGGGCGACAGCGCCGGCGCGGTCATGGCGAGCGCGGCGGCCGGCGAGGCCGGATTGATCTCCTGCTCCGGTGAACTGGCCAGCAGGATCGGCGCCCCGGTGAGCGTGCCGTACAGCGTGACCGAGCCGTGGTCGCCGATGATCCAGTCCGCGGCGATGAGCACGCTGCGCCAGTCCGCCTCGGGCGGTACGAGTGTGACGCCCGGCTGGGCGCAGCGGGCCAGCCACGCCCTGACCTGCCAGGAGCCGTGCCCGGACCAGACATTGGGATGCAGGAGGATGACGGACCGGAACCTCCCGGCGGGTAGTTCGGCGACGACCCGGGGCAGCAGCGCCTCGAACCGGCCGAACGACGAGCGCGCACCCCACGTCGAGACGACGACCACCAGCTTCTCGCCGGCGGACAGACCGAGGGCCCGGCGGTACTCGGCCCGCAGCGGCAGGCTCTTCGTGATGCGGTCGTACGCCGGATCACCGACCACATGCGTGAGCGGCAGCACCTCCGGGCAGTGGCGCTCCAGGTCCGTCAGTTCGGCGTGGTGCGGGACGGCCACCGCCGCGGGGAGCCGGCCGCCCGGCACCAGGTCCTGCCTGCGCAGTCCTGCCACACCCGGGTGCGCCCCCCTGACCAGGCGCTTCAGATAAGCGGCCCCGTGCGGCAGCGTGATCAAGGGGGCGGAGATCCGCTCCACCCCCCGCGGCCCCGCCGCCAGGGCCAGGTCGAACGACATGCCAACGGCCTCGTCCCACGGCAGCACCGCGCAGCCCAGCTCCTGGAGGAAACGCGGTACCTCGTCGCCGAAGACGTGCGGCGGAGCCGTGAACACCACCTGGAGCCTGAAGTCGGCCTCCAGCAGCGACAGGACGTCGACCAGTCGCTTCCCGTACGTGAGCGTGTGCACGACGACCAGCACGGTCTTCCGCTCGACCAGCGTCAGCCACTCGCGCTCCTCGCCCGGCAGCTCCGCGATCTTCCGCAATCCGGACATGATGTGCCCCCCGATGTCCCTGCGGGCCCGGTTCGGCCCGTCTGCCGGGCTTCTGCCCCTGCCGGATGGACGGAAGGCTTGCCCGGGCCTTGCGGAAACCTTGCAGGGGCGCTCCGCGAGGCTGGCCCGGGTGCGTCAGCCGCCCCCGTCGAGGTCGTCGCGGCGGCGCAGCACCGTCAGCTCGTGACCGTGGAGTCCCATCTCGTACAGCTTTCCGCGCGCGTTCTCGAAGGGCCGGTGGAGGATCATCATCAGGCGGCCGTCGAAGGTGTGGAACAGCATGCCGTGGCCGCTGTCGTCGCGGACCAGGGGCCGGTGCTGCTGCCACGGGCCCTGGATGTCCCCGCTTCCCGACACCGCGTACGTCTGCACGTAGCCGCCGCTGATCGTGCCGTCCCGGCCGGCCGTGTTCTTCTCGTAGGTCGACCACAGCATCAGCAGGGACCCGTCAGGGGTGCGGTACAGCTGGGGGCCGTCGGTGATGTACGGCGGCAGCTGGTGCGGTACCCCCGCGGGGATCTGCTCGGTGGTCCAGGGCGCGTCCGAGGCCTTGAAGAGGTGGATCGGGTCGCCGACCGTCCGGGACAGGTCGGGGGCGAGCCGGACCGCCTCCATCGTTCCGTCGATCGTCTGGAGCCACTCGTGCGCGTACACCATCCAGGGTCGCCCGGACGGGTCGACGTACAACGTGCCGTCGAGGGTCATGAGGTGCTCGGGCGGGACGGGGCGTGCCGGGTCGAGCACGGTGAACGGGCCGAGCAGTGAGTCGGAGACGGCCGTGATCGTGCCGCGCATGTGGGTCGGGGTCCGGAACGGGACGCCCCACGGATTGGACGGCGGGACCGGGAGTGGCCGGTCCGCGTTGTGCAGCGTGGTGAAGAGGTAGTACCGGCCGTCCCAGGCGTGCACCTCCGGCGCCCAGGCACCCTCCGTCGCCCAGATGCCCTCCTGCCCGGCCGTCAGGAACACCACGACGGGACGCGTCCAGTCGCGCAGGTCGTGGCTGCGGTAGACCATCGTGCCGGTGCCGTCCACGCCCGACATGGACGGGTCGTTGGACGTGTAGAGGTGGTAGGTCCGCGTCGGCTCGTCGGCGACCACGAACGGGTCGTGCAGCGGCATGTCCGGCAGCCGCATCGGTGCTTCGGTCGTGTCGGGAAGCCGCATCGCCGAGGTCCTGGTCCGACCGCCCGGCGGTCAGATCACGCAGCCCGCATGGGCCAGCGCCTGCTTGAGCAGCACCCCGTGGCCACCCGGCATCTCGCTCTGCACCGCCGCCGACACGGCCTCCTGAGGGCTGAACCACACCAGGTCCAGGGCGTCCTGCCGGGGCCGGCAGTCACCCGTCACCGGCACGATGTAGGCGAGGGACACCGCGTGCTGGCGGGGGTCGTGGTACGGCGTGATGCCCTGCGTCGGGAAGTACTCCGCGACCGTGAACGGCTGGAGCGACGCCGGGACGCGGGGCAGCGCGACCGGGCCGAGGTCCTTCTCCAGGTGCCGCAGCAGGGCGTCGCGGACGCGTTCGTGGTGCAACACGCGGCCGGAGACCAGCGTCCGGCTGACCGTCCCGTCGGGCCCGATGCGCAGGAGCAGGCCGACACTGGTGACTTCGCCGCTGTCGTCGACGCGGACCGGGACGGCCTCGACGTACAGGATCGGCATACGGGCACGCGCCATCTCCAGGTCGTCGGAGGACAGCCAGCCGGGCGTGGTTTCGGTCATGTCAGACATCGCTTGATCATACTTTCAGCCGTTCGGACTTCCTGGGTAGCCGCTCGGGAGGAACTGTGACCGGCTACACGCCGTTCAACCGCCTCCCGGGGAGTCGTCCGGGAGCCCGTAGACCCGGCGGGCGTTGTCCCGCCCGGCCCACCGGGCGATCCGCAGTGCGTCCTGCAGGGACAGCTCGTCGGTGTCCACCCGCTCCTGGAGCAGTTCCGCCAGGCCCTGCCGGAAGGCGAGCGCCCCGAGGTGGAAGAACTCGGCCAGACCGTAGGCGTCGGAGCTGTACAGCAGCTTGCGGAACGGTGTGATCTCCAGGGCCTCCGCCAGGACCGCACCGGCCCGGGCGGGGCCGACGTGGTGGAGGGTGAGGCCGACGTCGAGGTACACCTGCTCGAAGACCGCCGTGAGGTACGCCGCCTGCCGCTGGTAGGGCCAGCAGTGCAGCAGCAGGACCGGGATCGTCCCGGCGGTCAGGTGCAGCCAGTCCGTGAGGCGGGCCGGGTCGGCCCGGTGCAGCCGGATGTCGTTGTCGCCGAACCCGGTGTGCAACTGGAGCGGCAGACCCAGGTCGACGGCGGTCCACAGCAGGTGCCGTACCAGAACCGGGTCGTCCAGGCGGCCGCCGCGGGCCGCCCAGTGCCGGGCGGCGCCGGTGACCTCCGCGTCCGAGGGCCGGACCGGGTCCAGGTCGAAGCCGGTGCGGTAGGCCGCCACCGACTTCACGGCCACCACGCCGGGTTTCCGTACGGCGTCCAGCGCCGCCGCCCGGAAGGCGTCGGCGTAGGCGTCCGGCTCGACCCCCGCCGCCCGCACCGACTCGGCGACGCTCTCCAGCCGCACGACCTCGTACGCGGACCCGCCCGCGGCCTCGGCGACCTCGCGCGGGGTGGTGAGCCGGTCGGGGGCGTAGCCGGTGTCGACGCAGAAGACGTCCGTGCCCGAGGCGCTCAGGAAGCGCCGCTGCACCTCACGTCGGCCGAGCTCCCACCGCCGGGCCAGGTACTGGTCGACGGGGGCATGCCGCGGCAGGTCCAGCAGGGGAGCGCAGTGGCGGCGCACGGCCACGCCCGCGGGACTGTCGAAGGGCGAGACGCCCGGCCACGCGTCGCCCTCCGTGAGGAGCGGCTCGAAGGCCTCCCGGTCGAGATCGGCGGCCACCGTGCCGTGGCAGTGGTGGTCGACCAGGCGCAGGGCGTCGAGCGCTTCGCGGACCGCGCCCACGTCAGTACCTCCACCGGTACGCCGCCGCCACCTGGTCGTCGTCGAGACCGGCGACGGACGCCAGCTCTCCCCGCCGTACGGCGATCACCGCGTCCGCCAGGACGGGACCGAGGGCGGCCCGCAGCACATCGTCCCCGCGGAACTCCGCGACGGCCTGTTCCAGCGACACCGGCAGCCGCCGTACACCCCGGGCCGCCGCCTCGGCCTCGCTCAGCCGTGCCGGGTCCCCCGTGGTCTCCTCGGGCAGGGTGGCGGACGAGGTCAGGCCGTCCAGTCCGGCGGCGATCAGGGAGCCGATCGCGAGGTAGGGGTTGGCGGCCAGGTCGACGGGTTTGATCTCCAGGTTGGCCGCCTGGTCGCGCAGCCCCGCGGTGCCCGTGACGACACGCAGGGCGGTCTCCCGGGTCTCGCGGCCCCACGCGGTGAACACCCCGGCCCACTGCGAGGGCCTGAGCCGCAGGTAGCTGGCGGGGCTCGGCGCGGTCACGGCCGTGAGACCGGGCAGGTGGGCGAGGAGGCCGGCCGTGAACGACTCCGCCTCGGCCGTCATGCCGTACCGGCCCTCGCCCCCGGAGTGCAGATTGGCCCCGTCGCGCCAGGCCGAGAGATGGACGTGCCCGCCGTTGCCGACGCCCTGCCCCACGACGGCCGGGGCGAACGAGACGCGCAGCCCGTGGCGCCGCGCCACCGCACGGACCGTCTGCCGCACCAGCACGCTGCGGTCGGCCGCCGCGACCGGGTCGACGGCACCCACCGAGATCTCGAACTGACCGGCCGCGTACTCCGGATGGACCTGTTCCACGTCGAGGCCCTGGGCCGCGCACGCCGCGAGCAGGTCGGCGGTGCAGTCGCCGAGCTCGACCTGCCGCGCGGCCCCGTACGCCGGACCGGTCGTCGCGGGCACGAACGCGTCGCCGGGCGCGTCCCCGCGGGCCACCGTCCACTCGACCTCCACGGCCGCCTTGAAGGTCAGGCCGTGCCGCGCGGCCGCCTCGGTGACGACACGGCGCAGGAAGGTGCGCCCGCAGCCGGGATGCCGCTCCCCGTCCTGCGTGACCCGGTCGACGGGCGCCCACGCCCAGCCGGGCTGCCCGGCCAGCACCACGAGCTGGTCGAGGTCCGGGTAGAGGCGCAGATCGCCGTCGGGGGAGCCGAGGACGTCGGTGGTGACGACGGAGTCGTTCGCCAGGAACGTGTCGAACACCGGGGACATGCCGACGCCCCAGGCCGCGGCGGAGGCGAGCCGGGCCGTCGGGACGGTCTTCACCCTGCCGATGCCCGCGGTGTCGACGTAGGACAGCACGATGCCGTGCACACCCCGCCCGGACAGTTCGCCGCTCAGCGCGGTGGCCCGCTCGACATCGCCGGGACGGCCGCCGGGCACCGGATCGGCCAGGGTGGTCATACGTCCTCCTCGACGGGACGGGCGCGGGGCGTCACGCCTTCACGGCCACCGCGCCGTACTGCGGCACCAGCACCGCCGAGCCGGCGTCGGCACGCCACTGCCCGCAGGACACCATGCCCGGCTCGAGCAGCTCCAGACCGTCGAAGAACGCGGCGATGTCCGCGCCGCCGCGGGCGGTGATCGGGGGAGTGGCGTTCTCGTTCCAGAACTTCATGGCGGGGATCTGCCCCGCGCCGCCGAGCTCGTCGTCGAACGTCGGGTGGGTGAGGACCAGGTAGCTGCCGGAGGGGACCGCGGCCATCACGCGGCGCACGATGTCCCGGGCCTTCTCCGTGTCCAGGACGAAGTTGAGGATGCCCAGCATCATGACGGCGACGGGCCGGGTGAAGTCGAGGGTGTGCCCGGCCCGTTCGAGGATGGCGTCCGGGTCGTGCACGTCGGCGTCGATGTAGGCGGTGACGCCGTCGCGGGTGCCGGTCAGCAGCGTGCGGGCGTGCACCAGCACGATGGGGTCGTTGTCGACGTAGACGATCCGTGAGTCGGGGGCGAGCCGCTGGGCGATCTCGTGGGTGTTGGCCGCCGTCGGCAGTCCCGTGCCGATGTCGAGGAACTGCCGCACTCCGCGCTCGCCGGCCAGGAACGACACGGCCCGGCCCAGGAAGTCCCGGTCCGCCCGGGCGATGTCCCGGATGATCGGGAACATGCCGGCAACCTGCTCGCCGACCTGCTGGTCGACCTCGTAGTTGTCCTTGCCGCCGATCCAGTAGTTCCACACGCGCGCGTTGTGCGCCACACCGGTGTTCAGCCTCGCCGAGCCGCTCGGCGGGGTGTGGCTCTCACTCACGTCTCTTCCTCTCCTCGCACGAGCGACCGATGCCGGTCATCGCCGCCATTGTGCCGTTCCGGTGATCACCTGTCCCGGGAATCGGCAGAGCCGGCCGGGCCGTCGGCGCGCGGCGGGGGAGAGCTGCGGACCGGGTTACTCGACCGCGCCGGGGTTCGGGGAGGGCGTCTTGCCGGCCAGCACGTCCTTCAGGCGCTGGGTGCCGAGCCGCACCGCCTGCTCGACGGAGTCGTTCTCGCCCCCGTCGAGCCCGCCCGCCGTGACGGTGATCGCGTCGTCGCCGACGCGTACGGCGGCCACGTCCAGGGTCAGTGTGGCCTCCGCGCCACCGGTTTGGCCCCGCACCGTCACGCGCAGGCCCGCACGGGCGTCTCCCACGCCGGGCAGCGTGGACTCGACGACCTGCACAGTGCGCTGTTGGCCGTCGTCCGTGACGGTGAACTGGTCGCACTTCTCCGGCAGGTTCGCCATCCAGTTCAACGAGGCCTGCGGATCGGTCCGTTCGTAGGAGGCGACCTGGTACAGCAGGCGCGAGTCACCCTGCTCGAAGCCGCGCAGCTCGGACGCCCCGGACGGCCTGCCCAGCAGATCGTCGTCGAAGAGGGAGTCGAGGAGCCGCTGGCAGTCGGCGGCCTGGGCCTTGGCGGAGAGGAAGTCGGAGACGTCGACCGTGCCGATGAGCAGGCTGTCGTGCCAGTTGTCCGCCTCCGTGTCCTTGACCTGGGTCCAGTCGTCCTCGATGTCCGCCTCGGTGATCAGCGCGCTCCGTGCGCCGTCCGTGGTGAGGGTGGCGGTCGGAGAGGGGGTCTGCCGCTTCCCGGCGACCTGTGACGCGGCGACGCCCGGGACGCGCGCACCGTCTTCGCCGCCGTCGTCCGAGCAGGCGGCGGTGGCCAGCAGCGTGCCTGCCGCCAGCGCGGAGGAGAGAACGCGGACGAGCCGGTGGGGACGACGGGTCATCGGGAGTGCCTCCTGAGAACGTGACGCGTGTCCTCAGCGCACCACCGGCACCGACCGCCCACCACCGGCACCGGACTGTTCGGGTGAGCGCCGCCCGCGGCACGGGCGCCGCACGCTCGGGCCCGGGCGTGCCCGTTCTGCATGACTCACCGCCGTCTCTGGCGTGGCGTACCCCACCGGCTGTTCAATGAAGCTGCACACCCGTCACTCGCGAGAGGAGCCGCCCGTGTCCCCCGCCGTCGTGCCGCCCGTCGGTGCGCGTATCCGGCAGGCGCGTCTGGAGCGCGGGACGAGCCTGCGCGCGCTCGCCCGGGAGGTCGGAGTGTCGGCGAGCCTCGTGTCGCAGATCGAGACCGGCAAGAGCCAGCCCTCCGTCAGCACGCTGTACGCGATCACGACGGCCCTCGGCATCTCCGTCGAGTCCCTCTTCGACGCCCGGGACGACGCCGGAGCCATTCCCCTCGCGGCGACGGCCCCCGGCACCGTCCAGCACGCCCTGGCCGCCTTCGCCACGGACCCGGGGCGGCGGATCGGCCCGCTGGTCGGCGCGGGAGAGCGCGAGACGCTGGAGCTGGACTCAGGCGTCGTATGGGAGCGTCTCGGCCGGGTGCCCGGCACGGATGTCGACTTCCTGCTGGTGACCTACCGGCCCGGCGGCTCCTCCTCCGGGTCCGGCGGGCTGATGCGGCACTCCGGCACCGAGTACGGCTATCTGACCTCCGGCGAACTGATCCTCACCCTCGGTTTCGACGAGTACACTATGGGCCCGGGCGACGCCGTCTCCTTCGAGTCGACGACCCCCCACCGCTACCGCAACGATGGAGACGTACCCGCTGTGGGTGTCTGGTTCGTGTCCGGCGATGTTCAGTGACACTTGACACTCGCAGGACCCGGGCGTTCACTCCGAAGTGGGGGTGGTCGCCATGGCGATCCGCACATACGGACCCAACGCCGTCGACTGGGAAGAGCGCATCGACCTGGACCGGCTGCGCGGACAGCGGCTGGCCCGGCTGCACGAGTCCCTGAACCGCTCCGAGCTGGGCGCGGTGCTCAGCTTCGACTTCGCCAACATCCGCTACATGACGGCCACGCACATCGGCACCTGGGCGATGGACAAGCTGATCCGCTTCGCCCTGCTGGTGCGCGACGGCGAACCGGTCGTATGGGACTTCGGCTCCGCCGCCCGGCACCACCAGCTGTACAACCCGTGGCTCGACTACAGCGACGGCAAGGGCGGCCCGCCCACCGGAGCCCGCGCAGGCATCTCCACCCTGCGCGGGGCCTTCCACCCGGACGCGGGCATCGCTCAGGACGTGGCCGCCAAGATCGCCGCCGAGCTGCGCGACCACGGGCTGGCGAACGAACCACTCGGCGTCGACGTCGCCGAGATGCCCGTTCTCGCCGCCCTGCGCGCGGAAGGCATCGACGTCGTCGACGGGCAGCAGGTCTTCCTGGAGGCCCGCCGGATCAAGACCGGTGACGAGATCGCCCTGCTCACCCAGGCCTGCGCCATGGTCGACGCGGCCTACGAGGAGCTGTACGGCCATCTGCGCCCGGGCGTGCGCGAGAACGAGTGCGTCGGGCTCGTCAGCAAGGTCCTGTACGACCTCGGCAGCGAGTACGTCGAGGGCGTCAACGCCATCTCGGGCGAGCGGTGTTCACCGCATCCGCACGTCTACAGCGACCGCCTGATCCGCCCCGGCGACCCGGCCTTCTTCGACATCCTGCACAGCCACCTCGGCTACCGCACCTGCTACTACCGCACGTTCGCCGTGGGCAGCGCCTCGGGTGCGCAGCGGGACGCCTATGTGCGCTGCCGTGAGTACATGGACCAGGCGATCGCGCTCGTCCGGCCGGGCGCGACCACCGCCGACATCGTGCGGGTGTGGCCGCGTGCGGAGGAGTTCGGCTTCGCCGACGAGACCGCCGCCTTCGCCCTCCAGTACGGCCATGGCGTCGGGCTGTCGATCTGGGAAAAGCCGATCTTCAGCCGTCTGGTCTCCCTCGACCACCCCGAGGTCCTCGAAGAGGGCATGGTCTTCGCCCTGGAGACCTACTGGCCGGCCGCCGACGGCTGGTCCGCCGCCCGGATCGAGGAGGAACTCGTCGTCACCGCCGACGGCTGCGAGGTCATCACCAAGTTCCCCGCCGAGGAACTGCTGGTGGCCGGGCGCAAGTACTGGACGGTGGGCGGCGAGCTGAACACCCGCCGGGAGGCGCAGTCCCATCTCAACACCTCGCGTGGCGACGGAGCGGACTGATGGACGCCGCCGGACTCCTCGCCTGCTACGAGCGGATGGCCGTCGTCCGCCGTACGGAGAAGGCCGCCCACGACCTCTTCCTCCAGGGCCTGGTCAAGGGCACCACGCATCTCGCCGCCGGGCAGGAGGCGATCGCCGTGGGGGCGAGCGCCGCCCTGCGTCCGGACGACTATGTGTTCGCCACCTATAGGGGCCACCACCATGCCCTCGCCCGGGGCGCCACCCCCGAGGAGTGCCTCGCCGAGCTGATGAGCCGGGCGACCGGGCTGTGCAAGGCCAAGGGCGGCTCCATGCACCTGACCAAAGCGGCCACCGGCATGCTCGGCTCCTACGCCATCGTCGGGTCCCACCTCCCGATGGCGGTCGGCGCCGCCTGGTCGGCCCGGCTGCGCGGCACGGACCAGCTCGCGGTCGCCTTCTTCGGTGACGGCGCGACCAACATCGGCGCCTTCCACGAGTCGCTCAACCTGGCCGCCGTGTGGAAGCTGCCGGTGCTGTTCGTGTGCGAGAACAACCTGTACATGGAGTACACGCCGATCGCCGACGTCACGGCGGTGGCCCGGCCCGCCGCCGACCGGGCGCCCGCCCACGGCATCCCGGGCGAGGTCGTCGACGGCAACGACGTCGTGGCCGTCGAGGAGGCCGTGGCGCGGCTCGCGCGGCGGGCCCGGGCAGGGGACGGGCCCGCCGTACTGGAGGCCGAGACCTACCGGCACTTCGGGCACAGCCGTGCCGACCCGGCTGCCTACCGTCCGGCCGAGGAGGTCGAACGGTGGCTGAAGCACGACCCGCTGGACCTCGCCCGGGGACGGCTCGCCGAGCTGGGGGTCGGGGCGGAGACGGTCGCGGAGGCCGACCGGCGGGCCCGGGCCGTCGTGGAGCGGGCCGTCGAGGCGGCGAAGGCCGGGCCGCCGCCCGAACCGCGGGAGGCGCTGACCGACGTGTGGGCGGACGGAGGTGCCGCATGGCGGACGTGATCACCTACCGGGAGGCGGTCGCCGAGGGCATCGCGCGCGAGATGCGCCGGGACACGTCGGTCGTGTGCCTCGGGGAGGACATCGCCGCGGCCGGGGGCGTGTTCAAGACGACCGTGGGTCTGCGAGCGGAGTTCGGGCCCGAGCGGGTGTGGGACACGCCCATATCCGAACAGGCCATCGTGGGCGCGGCGATGGGCGCCGCGATGACCGGGATGCGACCCGTCGCGGAGATCATGTTCTCCGACTTCCTGGCCTGCTGCTGGGACTACCTCGCCAACGAGATCCCCAAGGTCCGCTACATGACCGGCGGCCAGGTGACGGTGCCCCTGGTCGTGCGCACCGCCAACGGAGGCGGGCTCGGCTTCGGTGCCCAGCACTCCCAGGCCACCGAGAACTGGGCACTGACCGTCCCCGGCCTGAAGATCGCGGCACCGGCCACGCCCGCCGACGTCATCGGCATGATGGCGGCGGCGATCCGCAGCGACGACCCCGTGGTCTTCTTCGAGCACAAGGCCCTCCTGGCCACCAAAGGGCCACCGCCACCTCCCGGCCATGTCGTCGAGCTGGGCCGGGCCGCAGTCGTACGCGAGGGCGCCGACGTCACGCTCGTCGCGCTCGCCTCCACGGTTCCCCTGGCGCTGAAGGCCGCCGACGTGCTGTCGGGGGAGGGGACCGAGGCGGAGGTGATCGACCTGCGCTGCCTGGTCCCGCTGGACGCCGCGACCGTCCTCGACTCGCTGCGCCGGACCTCGCGGCTCGTCACCGTCGAGGAGAACCCGTACCAGGGCGGCTGGGGCGGCACCGTCGTCTCGATCGTCGCCGACGAGGGCTTCGGCCTGCTGGACGCGCCCGTGCGGCGGGTGGCGGGGGAGTGCGTCCCGCTGCCGTTCGCCGACGCACTGGAGGAACAGGTCATCCCCACCGTCGACAAGGTCGTCACGGCGGTCCGCGGACTCGCCGCCTACTGAGCTGCCCATCGACTCCGCACCGACACCCCTGGAGGAAGCGCGATGACCACAAGAACACTGCTGCGCTCCGGTCACGTGATCTCGATGGACCCCGCCGTCGGTGATCTGCCCCAGGGGGACGTCCTCGTCGAGGACGGCAGGATCGCGGCCGTCGAGCCCGAGATCAGCGCCGACGCAGAAGTCCTGGACATGAGCGGCCACATCGTGATCCCCGGCTTCGTCGACACCCACCGCCACACCTGGGAGGCGCCGATCCGGGGTGTCGCACCCGACGCCACCCTCGACGACTACTTCGTCGACATCCTCGACACCTTCGCACCCCTGTACACCCCGGAGGACGTCTACGCGGCCAACCTCGCGGGCGCGCTGGAGTGCCTCAACGCCGGCATCACCACGCTCGTCGACTGGTCGCACATCAACAACACCCCGGACCACCCGGACGCCGCGATCCAGGGCCTGGCGGAGTCCGGCATCCGCGCGCAGTACGCGTACGGCAGCGCCAACACCTCCCTCGCCGACTACTGGTTCGAGAGCAGGATCGCGATACCGGCCGACGACGTCCGGCGGATCCGGTCGACGCACTTCACGTCGGACGACGGCCTGCTGACCATGGGGCTCGCCACCCGCGGACCCGGCTTCTGCGTCAACGAGGTCGTCGCCGCCGAGTGGGCCCTCGCCCGCGAACTGGGCATCCCGATCACCGTGCACGTGGCCATGGGGCGGCTGGCCGGCCGCTTCGGCATGGTCAAGCAGCTCCACGGCATGGGGCTCCTCGGCCCGGACACCACCTACGTCCACTGCTGCTACTTCAGCGAGGAGGAGTGGCGGATGGTCGCCGACAGCGGGGGCACGGTGTCCGTCGCGCCGCAGGTGGAGCTCCAGATGGGGCACGGCTGGCCGCCCGTGATGCAGGCGATCGAACACGGTCTGCGGCCGTCGCTCAGCATCGACGTCGTCACCACCGTGCCCGGCGACATGTTCACCCAGATCCGCGCGGCCTTCGGCGCCGAACGCGCCCGCGTCAACGCCGACTGCTGGCAGGCCAACATGCCCGTCCCGAGCACCATGCTGACAGCGCGTCAGATGCTGGAGATCGCCACGCTCAACGGCGCCCACGTCGCGGGCCTGGAGGAACGTACCGGCTCCCTGACCCCCGGCAAGCGCGCCGACATCGTCGCGATCGACGCCACCGCGTTGAACGTCGCGCCCGTGCACGACGCGGCGGCCGCGGTGACCCTGTGCGCGGACGTGTCCAACGTGGACACCGTCCTCGTCGACGGCGTGATCCGCAAGCGCGACGGCAGGCTGCTCGCCGACACCGGGCGCGCGCTGCGGCTCGTCGCGCAGGCCCGCGACCGGCTCCTCGCGGTGAAGGAGATGAACAAGGCGAAGGGGGAGCAGGGCGACAAGGGCGAGCGAGGGGAGACGGGGGAGAAGGCCACGGCATGACGAACCACCTGGTGCGCCGCGCGACCGAATCACCCGAGCCGCCGTTCGACGCCCTGGGCCACCGGCGGCGGACGCTGGTCGGCGAGGACGACGGCAGTGTGCACACCGGCTTCGGCCTGTGCGAACTGCGACCGGACGGCCGGGTTCCCGCCCATGTGCACTCGTACGAGGAGAGCTTCCACATCCTCGACGGGGCCGTGGTCCTCGACGTGCCCGAGGGCTCGTACCTGCTGGAGGCGGGTGACTACGGGCTGCTGCCGATCGGTGTCCCGCACGCCTGGCGCGGCGCCGGGGGCACCGGCGGCCGCTGGGCGGACATGCTCGCCCCCGTGCCGCGGGCCCGCTACGGGTACGACACCCAGACGGTGCCGGACCTGCCCGTTCGCGCCCCCGTCCGGGTCGACGTCCGCGACCCGCGCACCCGCTCCTTCGGCCACTTCGAGCCCGGCCAGATGGACCCGGGCAAGCAGTCCCAGGACCTGCTGGCCGTCACGGCGAGCATGCGCACCGCGCTCCTGGTCTACAGCGGCATCACCGTGAAGATGATGGTCGACAGCGACCTGGGCGCGGTCGGCTCGACGATGTTCATGGTGCAGTACGCGTCCGACGGCGTCATCGGCACCCACGACCACCCCTTCGAGGAGACGTACCTGATCCTGGAGGGCGTCGCCGAGACCACCCTCGACGGGGAGCGGTACCGGCTGGAGCCCGGGGACCTGGCATGGGCGGGCGCCGGCTGTGTGCATGGGTTCGTCAATGCCGGGCAGGGGCCCCTGCGGTGGCTGGAGACCCAGGCACCGCAGCCACCGTCGCGGCACGCGTACCGGTTCACCAGGGACTGGGACTATCTGCGCCACGCGCTGGAGGAGGGGCCATGAGCAGTGTCCTTGTCGTCGGCGGCACGTCGGGCATCGGCCTCGCGTTCGCCCGGGCCCGCGCCGAGCGTGGCGACGAAGTCGTCCTGACCGGCCGTGACGCCCACCGCGCCGACCTGATCGCCAAGGAGTTCGGCGCCCGGGGTATCGCCCTCGACCTGGCGCGGCCGCTGGAGATCGCGGCGTCGCTGGCCGGCCTGGGACGCGTCGACCATCTGGTGCTCGCGGGCGTCTCCCGGGACGACAACAAGGTGAACGAGTACGACATCGACGCCGCGCTGCGGCTGGTCACCCTCAAGCTCGTCGGCTACACCGAGGTCGTGCACACGCTGCGGTCCCGGCTGCACGACGACAGCGCCATCGTGCTCTTCGGCGGCCAGGCCAAGGAACGCCCCTATCCGGGGGCGACGACGGTGGCGACGGTCAACGCGGGTGTGCGGGGCCTGATGAACTCCCTCGCGGTCGAACTCGCTCCCGTCCGGGTCAACGCGGTGCATCCCGGCATCGTCGGCGACAGCCCGTACTGGCAGGCCAAACCGGAGAAGGTCCTCGACGTGCTGCGCACCGAGACGCCCACCGGGCGCCTGGCCTCCATGGCGGACGTGGTGGACGCGGTCGACTTCCTGTTGCGCAACCGGTCGGTCAACGCGGTGGAACTGCCCGTGGACGGGGGATGGTTGCTGGGATGAGTACGGGCCGGGAGGGGCAGGCGGCCCGCCACAGGGGCCAGGCGGCCCGCAGGGGTCAGGCGGCCCGCCGCAGCGTGTCCTCGGCGACGTCCTTGTCCACCGCCGCCCGGACCAACGCCGCGGCGAGGACGGCCGGATCGGTCCGCCCGGCCAGTTCGGTGAGACGGTCAGGGTCCTTCGGCAGCTTCAGCCGCTCGGCACCCTGGAGGGCCTTGGCGTCGAGGTACGGGGCGGCCTCCGGCCACACACCCTGTACCTCGCGCAGGAAGATGTCGGCACCGGCCGGGCCCATCCCGGGGAACTCCTGGAGCAGGTGGCGCAGTTCGGAGACCTCGCCGTCCGCCTCGCGGCGCAGCCGTCGCAGATCCCCGCCCCATCGTTCGTTCAACAGCTGGGCCGCATCGCCGAGTTGGGTGGCGGTACGCTCGTCGTAGCGCCGGTAGCCGCCCCGGCCGAGCGCGTCCACCCGCTCCTGCCAGTCGGCCTGCGCCATGCGACGCGGGTCGCGCAGCCCCGCCTCGTGCAGGGCACGGGCGGTGGCCAGCGCGATCGAGCCGCGGATGCGGGCGCTCAGCAGATGGGCCAGCACCAGCAGCCGGTACAGCGGCTGCGGGGTGTCCTTCAGCCGGATGCCCGCCTCGTCCGCGTACGTCCGGCCATGCGCGTCGAGAAGTTCGCGCACGACGCGCTCCTGCCGGTCCACGACTACCCCTTGAGGGGATCGTGGCCGACCGTCATCAGCCGACGCCGGCGGCGCGTGTCCTCGGCCGTCACCTCGGGCTCCGGCTCGTTCTCCACGTCCACCTGCGAAGTCACCGTGTCCACGACCTTCCGCATCACCCGCAGGTCGTCCTCGGTCAGGTCGGTGCGCCGTTTCTGGAGGATCGCCAGGACGTGCTGCCCGGTCTGCGTACCCGCCTGGTCGGGCAGCGGCTCCGCGTCCTCGTCGGCGTCCCGCATCCGCAACCAGGCCGCGAGCTCCTGCGAGGTCATGTTCACCACGCGGTGGAAGTCCTCCCACAGCGCGTCGAGTTCAAGGGCGTCGGTCATCACATGCCCCTTCCGTACGTACGTGCGCGCTGGTCAGCTCTCGCGGGGGAAGTTCTCGGCGTCGAACATCCACCGCTGCTTCTCCAGCTCGGCGGTGATGCTGATCAGCAGGTCCTGGGTGACCAGGTCGGCCTTCTCGGTCGCGTCGATGCGCTCGCGCAGCCGGCCGATGGCGTCCTGGAGGGACTCCACCATCACCTGCACGGCGTCCGAGTCGCGCACCCAGCCCTCCTTGGGGGCGGGCAGGGTGAAGGCCTTGGCGATGGTCTCGGGCCGGCCGTCCGGCGGGACGCCGAGAGCCGCGGACCGCTCCGCCACCGTGTCGGCGAAGTTCCGCGCGGCCGAGACCACCTCGTCGAGCTGGAGGTGGATCGACCGGAACCGCGGTCCGACGATGTTCCAGTGCGCCTGCTTCCCGATCAGCGAGAGTCCGAGCAGATCCACCAGGGTGTCCTGGAGTGCCTCGCAGGAGACCCGGCGGGCCTCGTCGGGCAGTGTGCTCCGCACAGCCGTCATAGGGCGCTTCTCCTTCTCGCGTCGTTCCTCGTGGTCCGGAGCAGTGCGTCGCGCTCCTCCTCACAGGTTCCGCCCCACACGCCCGCGGCCTGGCCGCTGCTCAGCGCGAAGCTCAAGCACTGGTCGGTCACCGGGCAGCGCCCACAGATCCGCTTCGCGGCGTCGACGTCCCGCAGGGCCGGACCTGCCGTGCCCACGGGGAAGAACAACTCGGGGTCCTCGTCCACACAGGCGGCACTCCGCAACCACTCCATGAACGCGCGGGTGCCCCGGCGCCCCGGGGGCAAACCCGATGCGGAAGCACACAGACCGGTTGTTTGGCCTGCGATAACGCCCCTGAGGGGCGCTTCTGCCCCCGGAATCTTCACAGGGTGCGGACCAAGGGTCTATAGTTCGAAACTAGCGGTGCTAATTAAGTGGTGTGAGGAGTCCTCTCGTGCGTCCCGTCCACTTCGCGGCCGCCCGCCGCACCCCCATCGGCAAGCTGCGGGGATCCCTTTCCCCGGTACGGCCCGACGACCTCGCCGCGACCGTCGTCCGCGCCCTGGTCGGCGACGCGCCCGCACTCGACCCGGCCCGGATCGACGACGTCTACTGGGGTGCCGCCAACCAGGCCGGCGAGGACAACCGCAACGTCGCCCGCATGGCCGCGCTGCTCGCCGGCCTCCCCGAGTCCGTGCCCGGCGCCACCGTCAACCGCCTCTGCGCGTCCGGCCTGGAGGCGGTGACCACGGCGGCCCGCACCATCGCCGCCGGCGAGGCCGACATCGTGATCGCGGGCGGTTCCGAGTCGATGAGCCGCGCCCCCTTCGTCCTGCCCCGCCCCGACGAGGCCCTGCCGCACCGCATCGAGACCGCCGACACCCGCCTCGGCTGGCGCCTGGTCAACCCCGCGATGCGGGACCTGCACGGCCTGCTCTCCATGGGTGAGACGGCGGAGGAGGTCGCCGCGCGGTACGGCATCCCCCGGGAACGCCAGGACGACTTCGCCCTGCGCAGTCACCAACGCGCCGCCCTCGCCCGCAAGAACGGCCACTTCGACGACGAACTCCTGCCCGTGGAACGCCCTGACGGGGTCGTCGTCGACACCGACGAGTGCGTCCGCGAGGACACCTCGTACGAGAAGCTGTCCCGGCTGAAGCCGGTCTTCCGGGACGGCGGCACGGTCACCGCGGGCAACGCCTCCCCGATGAACGACGGCGCCGCGGGTCTCCTCCTGGTCAGCGAGGACGCCCTGCACGAGCTGGGCCTGGAGTCCCTGGGCCGTTACGTCGCCGGAGCCTCCGCGGGTGTCCACCCCGACGTCATGGGCATCGGCCCGGTCCCCGCCACCCGCAAGGCACTGACCCGAGCCGGCTGGGACATCGGCGACCTGGACGAGGCCGAGTTCAACGAGGCCTTCGCGGCCCAGGCCCTGGCCTGCGTGGACCAGCTCGGCATCGACCCCGACCTGGTCAACCCGAGCGGCGGAGCCATCGCCCTCGGCCACCCGCTGGGCTGCTCGGGCGCCCGCATCCTGACGACGCTGCTCCACCGGATGCGGCGAACCGGGGCGGCTCGGGGCCTGGCGACGATGTGTGTCGGGGTGGGGCAGGGGAGCGCGCTGCTGGTGGAGCGGGCGTAGCCGCCCTGGCCGAGCCGCTCAGCCGGCACCGTTCAGCGGGTGTCAGTGGTCGGTTGCCGGGCTGCCGAGCAGGCCGGTCGCCGGGCGGAGTCATCCGCCGAGAGCGGTCGGGCCGAGGCCGGTCGGCAGCCGGCGCACGGCCAGCGCCACGGCCTCCCGCGCTGTCCCGAACAGGCCGAGGTCGGGAGTGACGAAGCCCCTGCCCACTCCGTACATGCCGTCGCTGCCCGCGGTCAGGCACGGCCCGACGACGGTCAGACGCGGCCGTGTCGTGGTCGAGAAGCGCAGCGCCCAGTGGCTCGTGAACGGGTACAGCGCGCGCAGCGCCGGCTCGGCGTACGCCGCCTCGATCAGCGCCTGGTACGCCTTCTGCCAGGCGTACTCCAGTTCGCTCGCCTCCTGGCGCACGCCCTGCCACTCGGATTCCGTCAGGAGCGCGGGATCGTCGTCGGGTACATCGAACCGGCCGGTCAGGTGCACGAAAGGTGCCGACCGGCGGATGTCCTCCAGGGCCGCCCCGTCGTGCCACGCCCGGGCCGCCCTGGCGACCTCTGCCAGGTCGTCCGTCCTGCCGTCGACGAGAGGCAGGCCCTGGAACCGTTCCTCGCCCCGGACCGACCAGCGCCGTTCGTGCAGCCATGCGCTGATCCGCAGCGGCTCGCGGTGGGGCAGGACGCCGGCGACCGTCGCGTGGAGCAGCGGAGCCGAACCCGCAGACGTGACGGCGACGGCGTCGAGGCAGCCTTCCGCTTCGGCCCGGAGCGCTGCCGCGAGGCTGCCGCGGGCTGCGACATCGGGGTACAGCACGGCGGGATCAGGAGGTGTGGTCACGGCCGCTGATTGTGCCCGACGGGCGAGACGGCCCTGCGAGCCCCGGTTCGTTGCACATAGCATCAGTGCTCGCATGAACACGATGACGCTCTGGCACATCACCGGCTGGGAGTTCGCCGCACTCGCCTTCGCGGCCCTGCTCGTCGGTTTCTCGAAGACCGCCGTGAGCGGGGCCAACACGGTCAGCCTCGCCATCTTCGCCGCGGTGCTGCCCGCCCGCGCCTCCACCGGCGTGCTGCTGCCGGTTCTGATCGCCGGTGACCTGCTCGCCGTCGCGACCTACCGGCGGCACGCCCACTGGCCCACGCTGTGGCGGCTGTTCCCGGCAGTCGCCGCGGGCGTCGTCGTCGGCACGGTGTTCCTCATGTGGGCGGACGACGCGATCGTACGGACCTCGATCGGCGCGATCCTGCTGCTGATGGCCGCGGTGACGGTCTGGCGCAGGCGGGTGGCGGAGGCGGAACAGGAGCCGGAGTCGGTCACCAGCCGGGCGGGCCGGGTGAAGGCCCGCTCCTACGGCGTCCTCGGCGGCTTCACCACCATGGTCGCCAACGCCGGCGGCCCGGTGATGTCGATGTACCTGCTGTCCGCGGGCTTCCGCAAGCTCGGCTTCCTCGGCACGTCGGCCTTCTTCTTCCTGATCGTCAACGTCTCCAAGCTGCCCTTCAGCGCCGGTCTCGGTCTGATCGACGGCCGCTCCCTGCTCCTCGACCTGGCGCTCGTGGTGTTCGTCGTGCCCGGCGCGTTCTTCGGCAAGTGGGCGGTCAACAAGATCAACCAGCGGCTGTTCGAACAGCTGGTCATCGCGGCGACGGTCGTCGGCGGCCTGCAACTACTGCTGCGCTGAACCCCGCAGCAGCGCCGGAAGGTCCGCGAAGGAGTCGATCACGTGGTCGGGCGGTCCACCGGCGGCGCGGAGGTCCTCCGGCTGGAACTTGCCGGTCCGGACGAGAACCCCGGTGACCCCGGCCCGCTGCGCCGCGAGCACGTCGGACTCGACGTCGTCCCCGACCATCACGGCCTCGCCCGCACCGGCGCCCAGCCGGGCGAGCGCCGCCTCGAAGAACGCCCGGGCCGGTTTCCCGGTGATCTCGGCCTCCATCCGGGCGGCCTGCTCCAGCCCGGCCAGGAACGCCCCCGAGTCCAGCCGCAGCCCCTCGGCCGTACGCCAGTACAGGTTGCGGTGCATCGCCACCAGCCGGGCCCCGCGCTGGAGATGCCCGAAGGCCCGGTCCAGCGCCGTGTAGCCGAACTCCGGACCGGCCCCGCCGATCAGCACCACGTCCGGCACGGTGCCGGAGTCCGCCGGGTCGACGACGGTGACACCGTTCAGGTCCTCCGCGATGTCGCCGCTGTTCAGCAGGGCACACCGGGCGCCCGGACAGTGCTCGGTGAGATAGGCGGCGGTGGCGGCGGGCGCGGTCAGGATGTCCTCGGCGGACACCGGGAACCCCGCGTCGGCGAGCGTCCCGGCGATCGACGCCCGCGTCCGGGACGTCGTGTTCGTGACCAGCAGCACGGCGAGCCCGGCTTCCCGGATCTCCCGCAGCGCCTCCACGGCCCCCGGCAAGGGCCGCCACGAGACGGTCAGCACTCCGTCGATGTCGACGAGCACGGCACGCACGGACTCCATGACGGGACGATATCCACCGGAACCCGGACGCGCCCCTCCGCAACCGTCCCGGAGCGCCGACCCGGCCATGCTCCACTCACCTGGGCCCGCTCGTGTTGCCGGGTGCGTCTCGGTCGTCGGGCCTGCTGGTGTTGCCGGGTGTGGCTCGTGTCGCCTGGCTTAAACCGCTCACGGGAAACCCGCCCATGTCACCGGCCCCGCTCATGTCGCCCGGCTCCGCTCTGCTCACCGCGCCCCGCTTGTCGCCGGTGCCTTCGCCGGCCCGCTCGGCAGCCCGTGGCTCAGGTCCTCCACCAGCAGCCGCTTCGCGATCGCGTCGACCGCGATCCGCAGGTCGCTGTCCGACGGGCGGCCGATGTCCTGCCCCAGCCGGTCCTCCAGCCAGCGGGCCCAGGCCCTGCTGATGACCGCGGCCTCGCGGGCGCCGGCCTCCGTGTGGGAGAGGAGGGAGCCGTCGCGGGTCAGGAACCCCTCGTCGACCATCCGCTCGAAGACCGGCAGCAGCACCTCGGGCGGCATCCGGCGCCGCGCGGCGATCAGCCCGAGGCTGGCATGACCGACCATGCGCGTGAACAGCTCGACCTGCATCACCGCCCAGGCACCCGCCACGTCGAGCCGGGTGTCGGACTCCAGGACGATCCGGCGTGTGGTGTCCAGGTCCGTACTGCCGATGATCTTGCCGAGGGCGGCCTCCAGCACCCGCTGGGAGTCCGCGCCGTGCGGTGAGGCGAAACCCTCGCCCATGTCGGTCGACCCCGTCCGCGCGGTGTCGCGCAGCCGGACCTGCTTGAGGAACAGGGCGACGAGAAAGCCCAGCGCGGCGACCGGCACCGTCCACAGGAACACGGTCTGGAGGGTGTCGGCGTAGGCGTCGATGATCGGGGCGGCCGTGGCCGGCGGCAGTTGGTGCACGCCGTCCGGGCTGGTCGCCGCCCTGGCGACCACGCCCGGTTCCACGCCCCCGGTCCGCGCCGCCAGCGTCACCCCCTCGCGGAGGTTGGGCGCCAGCGCGTTGGTGTAGATCGTGCCGAAGACGGCCGTGCCGAACGAACTGCCCAGCGTACGGAAGAAGGTCACCCCGGAGGTCGCCGTGCCCAGGTCGGCGTAGTCGACGGTGTTCTGCACCGCGATCGTCAGCACCTGCATGCACAGGCCGATGCCGGTACCCATGACGAACATGTACAGGGACTCCAGCCACGCACCCGTGTCCGGCCCCATGAGGGACATCAGGAACAGTCCGGCGCCCATCACCAGCGCGCCGACGATCGGGAAGATCCGGTACCGCCCGGTCCTGCTGACGACGCCGCCGCTGAAGACCGACGCGATGAGCAGCCCGGCCACCATCGGCAGCGTCCGCACGCCGGAGACCGTGGCCGAGTCACCGTCTACGTACTGCAGGTACGTGGGCAGATACGTCAGCGCGCCGAGCATCGCGAAGCCGACGATGAAGCTCAGCACCGAGCAGACGGTGAACACCGGGTTGCCGAACAGCCGCATGGGCAGCATCGGTTCCCGCGCCCGGGTCTCCACCCAGCAGAACAGGCCGAGGGCGGTCACCCCGCCCACGAACAGCGCGATGATCACGCCCGAGCCCCACGCGTACTCGTTGCCGCCCCAACTCGTCGCCAGGATCAGGGCGCTGGCGCCGACCGCGACGAGCGCGATGCCCAGATAGTCGATGACCGGCCGGGAGACCGCCTTCACGACCGGGATGGTGCGGGCGGCGGCCGCGACGACGACGATCGCGATGGGGACGTTGACGTAGAACGCCCACCGCCACGTCAGGTGGTCGGTGAACAGCCCGCCGAGCAGCGGCCCGATGACCGTGGACACACCGAACACCGCGCCGATCGCGCCCTGGTACTTGCCGCGCTCGCGCAGCGGGATGACGTCGGCGATCAGCGCCATCGAGGTGACCATCAGCCCGCCCGCGCCGATGCCCTGCATCGCCCGCCAGGCGATCAGCAGCGACATGTTGGTGGCCAGACCGCACAGGAACGAGCCCGTGATGAACACGATCGCCGAGACCTGGAAGACCACCTTGCGGCCGAACAGGTCGCCGAACTTGCCGACCAGCACGGTCGCGACGGTCTCCGCGAGCAGGTACGAGGTGACCACCCACGACATGTGGTCCGCCCCGCCCAGGTCCGAGACGATGGTCGGCAGAGCGGTGCCGACGATGGTCTGGTCGAGGGCCGCGAGCAGCATCCCCAGCATGATCGTCACGAAGACGACGTTGCGGCGACGGGTGTCCAGCACCGGGGGCTGGGAGGCGGGCAGTGCGGTTTCCTCCACGACGGTCACGACGTCACCTTCACACCTGTGGGCTACGTGCGCATGCCAGAACGTCCGCACGGGTGCCCGGTGATGTGCGCGCCAGTCGTGTCAGTCGCGGGGGTGCCGGCGCAGCAGATACGTGTCCATGATCCAGCCCTTGCGCTCACGGGCCTCGGCACGCAGCCGCTCGATGCGGGGGGCGGCCTCGGCGATCGGGCCGGAGACGAGGATCTCGTCCGGGGTGCCGATGTAGGCGCCCCAGAAGATGTCGACGTCGTCCTGCGCGTACCGCCGGAAGGCCTGGTGGGCGTCGAGCATCACCACCACGTCGTCCACGCCCTCCGGGAAGCCCTCCGCGAGTCGCCGGCCGGTGGTGATCTGCACGGGCCGGGCGACCCGGTTGAGCCCCGTCCGGTGCCGGGCGGCGAGCGCCGAGACGCTGGATATGCCCGGCACGACGTCGTACTCGAAGGCCACCGCGCCCCGCTCCAGCACCTCCTCCAGGATCCCCAGCGTGCTGTCGTACAGCGCGGGGTCGCCCCACACCAGGAACGCGCCGGTCTCCTCCGCGCCGAGTTCCTCGCCGATCAGCCGCTCGTAGATTCCGGCGCGGGCGCTGCGCCAGTCCCCGACGGCGGGGGAGTAGGCCGCGCCGCCGGCGGCCCGGTCCCGCTCCGGGTCACGGGCCTCGACGACCCGGTACGACGTCCCGTCCGGTATGTGTGCGTCCAGCATCTCCCGCCGCAGCCGGGTGAGGTCGGCCTTCACCTCGCCCTTGTCCAGGACGAAGAACACGTCCGTACTCCGCAGCGCCCGGACCGCCTGGAGGGTGAGCTGCTCGGGGTCGCCCGCGCCGATACCGATGACATGAATCTTCCGCACGCCGACGAGTCTCCCCCACCCCACTGCCAACCCCCGACGCGCCCCACTCCAGCGCGCGCCCGGCGCGCCCCTCGCCCCTGCTCGGTGTTGTGGGCCGGAGCTGCGTCTCTGCGGCCGCTGGCCGCGGGTGGTGCGCCGCGTCCGTGCTCGCTCCTGGCCGTGTGCCCGTGCCCGTGCCGCACCGGGTGGCCGGGCCGGGCGCCCCAGATCACGGCACCAGCCTGTGGCCCCAGCCTCAGCGCCCCGCGTCCGTACCCCGCAAGCGGGGCGCCCGAGCCCCCGCGTCCACCGGGCTGCCCTCCCGTTCCACCTCCTCGGCCAGCTCCCTTGCCCAGGCGGCGACGCTGCCGATGTCGATTCCGTGCGGCGTCGCCTCGCCGGAGGCGGATGCCCACTCCTCGGCCGCGCCCGCGCCGCGCCGCAGCAGGCGCGCCCCGCCCGTGAGGTTGCCGCGGGCGGTGTGTGTCAGGCCGACTGCGAGCTGGGCGAGGCCGCGCCACAGTTCCCGCTCCACGTCCGGGCCCGACTTCCAGGCGTCCTCGAAGACCTCGTGCGCGTGGAACGGTTTCCCCTCGTCCAGCAGCCGCTGCGCCTCGGTGACGGTCTCCTGCGGGGTGCGGACGACGCCCTCGGGCTGCCGGGGCACACCGGGCGCGTCGTACGGCAGGGGCCGGCCGAGGCCGTCCCGCGGCCGGGCGTTGCGCGCCCGGCCCTCGCTGTCGCGGTCCCGGGCGCCGGCCGGGCCGCCCGCGGAGGTGCTCCTCGTGCTTCCCATATGCCCCGGGGCTCCCGCGGTTCCCGTGCTTCCTGTGTTCTCCGAGCTTCCCCTGCTGTCTGTGCTGCCCATACGGCGATTGTCCCGCGCCCCGGGCCGATTTTCGGTGCGGCCCGGGGCGTGGGGTAAAGTGCTGTTCGCGCGATCACGCGGTTCACCGCGGTGGGCGCGCACCGGGAC
>NZ_WWIQ01000054.1:57800-95027 GCF_009862985.1 Streptomyces sp. SID5464
TGACTGGGGGTCAAGGGGTCGCAGGTTCAAATCCTGTCGTCCCGACTGGAAACAGTTGCAGGTCAGGGCCGGTTTCGGAGGCATCCGAATCCGGCCCTTGATCATTTTCGGGGACAGCTGTTGTGCGGGGTCCTGCAAGGCGGACATCTGTGCGATCGCCTCGAACAGCAGCCCCTCCGCCTCGCCCTCGTCGTCCTGCCGCCACGCAGCCTGCAGCAGACGCAGCAGCTTGCTGTATGCCTGGTTGAACTCGTCGAGGAGCTGTGTCGTCCCGGCGTCCGGTGCGGAAGGTCCCGTCCGGGGCCAGCCGCCAGCGGGAACGACCGCCATCGGCAGGGCGTCCGGCATCGGGATCTCCGCTCCCTTGAACTCGAACTCTCCGGTGTCGGGGTTCCTCCTGAGCCTGCGCTTGCGGAAGATCTCCCGGAAGGCGTAGTAGTGGGCCAGCTCTCCCGCCGCCCCAGGGTGCGGGTTCTCGGGCGAAGCGGACGTGCCCTCGCCCTGTTCCTCGATCACGCCGATGGCCTTCTCCACGGCGGCGAGCGTGTCGAGGGCCACGACGGGGTTCCCCGCGCCGTGGCCGAAGTTCAGGGTCAGCTGCCGGGCGCCGGTGATCCGCTCCGGGTGCGCACGGAACGCCTCCAGGAGCGCGGTGTAGAAGGCCCCGATCGACGGGTGCGGCGCCGCGACCCTCGCGAGCGGCTGCTCCGGCTGCTCGATGAGGGAGTACATCTCCGCCGCGTCCGTCGTCAGCCCGCTGAGGAAAACCTCGAGTTCGGGACGCACGCCTCCCGGCAGATGCCCGGGGTACGTCGGCAGCACCGACGCGTCGTCGAGCACGGGGGTCCCGCCGAGTGTGGTGAGCAGGTTGCACGCCAGACCGAAGTGCGACATCTCGTCGAAGACGATCTCGCGCAGCGTGCGGCAAACGGGGCCGTCCCCGGTCGACGTGTCGATCGACCACATGCCGCACAGATACGGCGGGCGAGGACGCGGACGGGGGCCAGCCGATGAGCTCGGGCAGGGGGATGGTCACGAGGGCAGCCACGACAACCGTGCTGGGCACCGGCAGATGCCTCGAACCGGTCTGCCTGCTCTGCCACGATGCGCCCAGTCCCGCAGGCCGATGCCAGCGGGGCCCTTTTCGTTGTGCGGCCTCCTTCTGCGCCGTACGCCCTTGACCTCAAGTGCGCTCCAAGCTGAAGACTCCCCTCCGTGCCCCGAGATCCGGGGCGGCAAGGGAGGGAGCAGCCATGCGCTACCGCACGATCGGAACGGACCCGCGCACCCGCCGCGAGGTGAGCGTGCTCGCCCTCGGTGCGATGCTGTTCGGCTCGGTGACGGACGAGAAGACGTCCTTCGCCGTCCTCGACCGCTACGTCGAAGCCGGTGGGAACTTCATCGACACGTCCGACAACTACGCCTTCTGGGCCGACGGCGGTCAGGGCGGTCAGAGCGAGGAACTCCTCGGCCGCTGGCGGCGCAGCCGCGGCGTCGGCGACGAGATCGTCATCGCGACCAAGCTCGGCGCCCGCCCCCTGGCCCCCGGCACGAGCTACGTCGACAACGCCGAAGGCCTGTCGGCGAAGGTGATCCGGGAGTCCGCCGAGCGGAGTCGTGAGCGGCTCGGCGTGGCGAAGCTGGACCTGCTGTACGCCCACATCGAGGATCACGAGGTACCCCTCCAGGAGACCGTCGAGGGCTTCGCCGAACTGGTCGCCGAGGGCACCGTGGGACTGCTCGGCGTCAGCAACCACGCGACCTGGCGGGTCGAGCGGGCCCGCGCCCTCGCCGCCGCGGCCGGACTGCCCGGCTACGAGGTGCTCCAGTACGCCCACAGCCACCTGCGCCCCCGCACCGACGTACCCGAGGCGCTCTTCCCGGACGGCAGCCTCGGCCACGCCGGCCCCGACCTGCTCGGCTACCTGAGGGCAGAGCCCGCCCTGACCCTGGTCGCCTACTCGCCCTTGCTGAAGGGCGCGTACACCCACCCGGACCGGCTGCCCGCGGACTTCGACCACCCCGGCACCCCGGCCAGGCTGGCGGTGCTGCGGGAGGTGGCCCGGGAGACCGGGGCGACCGTCAACCAGGTCGTGCTGGCCTGGCAGATCGGGGGCGAGCTGCCGATCGTCCCGCTGGCCGGGGTCTCCTCGGTGGCCCAGCTGGAGGAGAACCTCGCCGCGGTGGACCTGGAACTGACAGCCGAGCAGCGGGCCAGGCTGGACGCGGCGCACTGAGCTCGTGGGACCGTGGAGGGAACCGGACATCCGGACCTCCGGAAGGAGCACCGGCCATGACCACCCACCCGGCCCACCCCGCCGCCCGGTCGATCAGGACCACCCCCGAAGGCCTCATGTGGGAGCCCAGCGAGCGCTGGGTGCGCGGCCGCAAGGGCGACATCACCGTCGTCGACAGCCGCCACCCGGTCCTCGTCTGGGAACCCCACCTGCCCGTGCCGCAGTACGCCTTCCCGCACGACGACGTCCGCACCGACCTCCTCCGCCCGGCGCAGAACCCGCCCACCGGCAAGCACACCGGCTCCCGGATCTTCTACGACCTCGACGCCGACGGCGAGGTGCGCGCGAACGCGGCCTGGACGTTCCCCGCCGACGACCTGGCCGGACACATCGCCTTCGAGTGGTTCCTGCGCGCCGACACGGGCCTCGACCACTGGTACGAGGAGGAGGAAGAGATCTTCATCCACCCCCGTGACCCGCACAAACGCGTGGACGCGCTGCCCAGCAGCCGCCACGTCCAGGTCGAGATCGACGGCCAGGTCGTCGCGGACACCCACGCTCCCGTCCTGCTCTTCGAGACCTCCCTGCCCACCCGCTACTACTTCCCCCGCGAGGACGTCCGCCTGGACCTGTTCCAGGCCACGGACCACAGCACCGGATGCCCTTACAAGGGCACCGCCGAATACTGGTCCTGGCGCGGTGAGGGCGATGTGCCGCCCGACGTCGTCTGGAGCTACCCCGACCCGCTGCCCGCCGTGGCGACGATCCGGGGGCGCGTCGCCTTCTACAACGAGGTCGTGGACATCACCCTGGACGGCGAGCGCCTGGACCGCCCTAAGACGCCGTTCAGCGGGATGCTGCGGAAGGCGAGCCGCACCCGGAACCGCCCGTGAAGCTGTCGAGCAGGGCGTCCAGCCCGGCCGCGAGGCCCTCGGGGCCGCCCCGCTGCGCGAGCGCCGCCGCCGTCCCCCGCAGCGTCGGCAGCTCCTTGGCGGACAGGCGGTGCAGCCCGAGCCGGAAGGCGGGATCGGTCTCGTCCGGGTTGTCCACCACGGGGCGCAGCTCGACAGTGACATAGCCGAGCAGCCAGGCGGTGAAGGCGCGGAACACGGCGGAGGCGGTGGCCTCGTCGAAGCCGGCGCCTCGCAGCAGCGCGAGCGCCCGCTCGTGATCCCGCAGGACCGCGGCCGGCCGCCGGGCCAGCGGGACCGCCAGCAGCCGGGTGGCGAGCAGCGGCACGGCCTGGGGGTGTGAGAGACACACGTCGTAGGTCGTACGGGCAATCCGGTGCAGTCCGGCTCGCCAGTCGGTGTCCTCGCCGGCGTCGGCGGCCAGCCGCTCCTCCAGCTCCAGGTAGAGGGCCTCGACCAGCCCGTCGAGCAGGGCGTCCTTGCTCGCCGCGTACCGGTAGAGCGCCATGGCCTCAACCCCGAGCTCGGCCCCCAGACGGCGCATGCTCAGCGCCGAGAGCCCTTCGCGGTCCACCAGCTCCAAGGCGGTGCTCAGCACACGTTCCCGGCTCAGCCGGCCGAGACGACCACGGTCACTGGCGCGTCGGGCGGGGGCGTACCGCTCCTCATTCGTCATGCGTCGCCTCCCGGTACTTCACGGGCCGACAAAGCGGCCGAAGTCTGGACCAGACTCTCACCCTTTCCGCAGCCAAAGCACCTGATGGGCGTCCATGTCCACGGTCCGGTCGTCGATCGTCACCCGAAGGGGCCGGTCCCGGGTGTTGACGACGAGAACGGCCTCGTCGTCGGCGAGCACCCGCACGTCACGGGCTGCGCCGGACGCCACGTCGACCGCCCGGTACACCGTCCCCGGCGGGAACTCCGCGTCGAAACGCCGCAACAGGTCCAACATCGGCCGGGCCTGGCCGCCCGTACCGTCGGTGAGCTCCGTGCTGCGCCACAGGCATCCGGCGCACCGGCCGGCCCGGTTCTGCGGGTTCCAGTAGAACCCGGTGGTGGCGCCGCCCCTGGCCATGGCGATCATGCCGGAGGCCTGCACGGCCAGGCGGAGCTGCCCGCCCCACCGGGCGCGCCCGGTGTCGGCCCCGGGCTCGACGTAGTACTCGGCCCACCACAGAGGCACGGAGGTGCGCTCCCGCACCCACCGGTCGACGGCGGTGAACTTGTCGACGGCGCGGAAGCGGTCGGGCGGTGTCTCGTCGTCGTGGGTGTAGCTGGAACCGTCGACGACGACGAAGTCGGCCCCGGTCTTGTGCTCGTTCCAGTAGTCGAAGGCGTCGAGGACGCGCTGGTCGACACTGCCCCAGGGGCCCTTCAGGGCGGACTCGTGCGTGGTGCGGCCGAGCGCGAAACTGTCCATGTTCAGGTACGGCCCGCCGACCAGGTTGTCCTTGTTCACCTCTTTCAGAGCCTGGCGCACCCGGTTGTAGAGATCGGTGTAGCCCTCGTAGTTCCAGCGCTTCTTCGTCTCGTCGAAGAAGCCCTTGAACTCGTTCCAGACGATGAAGTGCCGTACGTCCGGGTACCGTTCGGCGACGGTGGCCGCGAGCGCGGCGAAATCGTCGTAGTGCTCGGGGCGCGGGGCGGTCTCCAGGGACCGGCGGGACCAGTCCGTGTGGCCCGGTGTGCCGCCCTTCATCCAGTCCGGAGCGCAGCACAGGGTGATGACGGGGGTACCGCCGGTTCTTCTGATGAGGTCGATGCGGCGGTCCAGCGAGGCGAATTCGTACCGCCCCGGAGACGGTTCGGGATTGCCGGCGCCCCAGCCCATGATGTGCTGGTTCTGCGGGAGCGGCTGGGCGGAGAGGGCCTGCCGCGCGGTGCGCAGGGCGGCCCGGTCGCCCACGTCGGCACTGTACTCGGTGTGGGTGAAGCCCCAACCGAGCGAGGACTGCGGCGGACGGACGCCCTCAGGCCGTGCGGCACCGCAGGCGAGGGCGAGCGTGACGGCAGCCACTGCGAGCAGCGCGGAGAACGGCCGTCGTCGCATGCCTCGATCACGTGCCGAATGCTTCATTGGGAGCATAATATGTACGCACATGTCTGGTATGCGAGATTTCACGCGCCCTGCACGTGCCTGGCACGCGCCCACGCCGCTTTCCGAAGCAGGCGACGAGATCCGCGGACCATCGCGTAGCCCGTCGTCAGGGTCCGGTCCAGCGCGAAGGTTCTGGCAACGGCTCGACCTTCCACCAGCCGCGTGAACTCCTCGGGCCCGGTGCTGCGCCGCACCGTGACGCGCCGCAGGGAGAACGGGGCCTGCCGCGGACCGGCCAGGGCGTTGCGTACCGCGACGGCCTGGGTGAAGCCGACCGTGCGTACCATCCGCCGCACTCGTCGGTCCGAGTAACCGTACGGGTAGGCGAAGGAGGCCGGAGGGGAGCCGAGCTGCTCGGTGATGATCTCCTTGCAGTGTTCCAGCTCGTACCGCAACGCGTCGTCGGGAAGCTGGTCCAGCTGGGGGTGACTGTGGCTGTGGGCGCCGATCTCGGCGCCCGCAGCAGCCAGTTCGCGCACCTCGTCCCAGTCGAGCATGGTGTCCAGGGCGGCTCCGGCGATCTCCTGCGGGCCGCGGAGCCATCCCGTGGCCACGAACAGCGTCGCGGGGAAGCCGAGTTCACGCAGGACGGGCAGGGCGTGCCGGTGCACCCCCTGATAGCCGTCGTCGAAAGTGATCAGCACCGGCCGGGCCGGCAGCGGCGGTCCGCCGCGCCAGGCGGCCGCGAGCCGTGCCGTTGTCAGCGGGGTGAAGCCGTTGTCGTCCAGCAGGCGCATCTGGGCGGCGAACGTGTCCGGCGAGACGGACAGGGCGCGGGTCGACGACGCCGGGGTGTGCGCGATCGCGTGGTACATCAGGATGGGCACGGAGTCGTTCATGGGGCACCTCTGACGACGGAGGGTCACGGATTCGGTCTCACGGCTGTGCGCAGTCGTCCCACCCGCTTGAGCAGCCGGTCCGCCGATCCGTACAGCTCCGGTCGCGACACGACGGAATTGCGCAGAGCCCGTACCGGAGCGCGGAGCGCCCGATGGGCGACGGCGACCGGGTGCCGGCGGGTCACCCACCCCTCGCTCACGGACATCTCACGCGTCTTCAGCGAGTCCTTGTACTCGCCTCGGCCGCGCCCCAGATCGAGATAGGAGACGCTGCCGTCAGCCGCCCCCTGCGCCATCCGCATGTGCAGCACGACACCGGGGGAGTACTTGGCGAACGCGGGATCGTACGCCGGGAACCAGCAGGAGAGGACATGGTCCGTCCGGAGCCCGAAGTGCGCGGCGACCGGCCGGCCGCCCGCGTACAGCACGGACAGCTGACCGTTGAAGGAGTCCGTCCGGGTGTGGAACAACTGCTCCACGAGCCGGGTGATCCAGGGGTGCGCGAACCGGTCACTCCGGCCGGTTCTGCGGTACTGCGCGGATTTCCACGCCATCAGCGTGCGCAGCATCGCGGGGTCGCGTTCATCGTGGACATAGCTGATCTCGCCGGCGGCCCTGCCCAATCTGCGTTCCTTGGCGAGCCTGACGCGGGTGCCCTTCGGCGACCGCTCCCGCATCCTGGCGACGCAGGCCTCCCAGCCGTCTGCCACGTCGATCACGGGGGAGGGAAAGCTGGCCGTGGCGAACCGCTCGAACGGCTGCTGCCCCTCCGCGAGATGGTCGAACTCCCAGACGGCGAGTCCGCACGCCGCGAGCAACGCCTGGGCGTCCCACCGGAAACCGGCTTCGTGCACGAGGCCCTGGCAGTCGGACAGGCCCAGGCCGATCGCGCGGCCCACCCCTGCCGGGGTGCGCTGGTACGGGAAGAACGCCGCCGGTTCGCCGCCCGGCCCGTCCCGCAGCACGGCGATCCGCACCCCACTGCGACACTGGCCGACCGCGAGGGCGAACTCGGGTGCGAGGAAAGGGTTCGCCATCTGTGGCATCCCGTGCAGAGGTGCCTTCGACTGCAGCGTCGTCCACGCGGTCCGGTCGGCCGCGGTCAGTTCCTGGGCTCGGCAGACATCGATGTCCATGATTCATTTCCTCGCCGCGAGGGATTCGGCGGAGCCGTCGGTGTCCCGGGCCGACCGGCAGGGGACGGCAACTCCCCGACACGGAGAAGCAAGGCGCTTCCGCGGGCCCGGAAGGACCCCACCACGTAGCCCGTGGCCGTGATGATCACCCCGGCCACGATCGCCCCTGCGCGCCCGGCACCTCCCCAGTCCCCCCGCACAGCGTCGCGCAGCCCGTGCGCGACCCCCGCGGGCAACACCCTTGTGATGTAGCGGAGTTCGGACTCCAGCCCCTTGGTCACGCCCACGTGCCGGGTGACCTGAGCCTTGGACAGTCCCTCGGCATAGGTGCGGCGGCGGAAGTACGCGAAGCGTTCCCGGCAGGTGGGCACCTTGTGATGGATGACCGCTCGGCTGTCGAAGAGAAGCACCGCGTCCGGCCTGACACGGGCGAGTCGGATGCAGAACTCGGTCTCCTCGCAGCCCAGGGGGCGTTTGTCCCCGTTGCGGCCGATGCTCAGGGCGAAGCCACCCGCCGCCTCGAAGGCTGTCCGGCGGAAGGAGGCGTTTCCCCCGAGCACGTTGCGGACGGGTGCCACCGTTTCCGGCAGCCCCCGGTAGGCGCAGCCGACGACCCAGTCGAACTCGGCGGGGAACCAGGCGGGGCGGCGCCCGGAGGCCCACGCCGGGACCGTGCGGCCGCCCACCGCGATCACCTTCGGGTCGGTGTACGCCGACGCCATGTGCCGCAGCCAGTCCGCTTCCGCCACCGCGTCGTCGTCCAGGAAGGCGACGACCGTGCCCCGGCACGCGGCGATCCCGGTGTTGCGGCCGGCCGACAGGCCGCGGGGGCCCGCGTTGGCGAGGACCCGCACCGCGGGAGTCGGGGTCCCCTCCTGCGCACGGTCCCCGTACTCATGGCACAACCGCTCCAGCAGCGCCGGATTGTGGTCGACCACCAAGAGGATCTCCTGGGCGGGCAGGGACTGCGCCCGTACCGACTCCACGGCGTCGAGGATGTCCTCCCAACGCTCCTCGGTGTACACGCAGACCACCACGGAGAACTCCGTCCGGGTCCCGAGGTCGCCGCTGGTCCGGGGCCGGAACGGATCACTGCTGAGCGACCTGGTGTGCACGTTCATGACGGATTCTCCGAACTCCTGGGCAGCCAGTGCGACCGCCAGATCAAGAGGTAAAGAGCCACCAGGCACTGCGCCACGAGCCAGGCGACACCCGCTCCGGTCAGACCGAGCACGGGCAGCAAGACGTGGGAGAGGCCCAGCACCAGGGCGCACAGCACCAGTTGCAGCCCCACGACCATGCGCAGGCGCCGACGCATCCGCGCCACGTCGACGGCCACGCTCACCAGGAGGTTCGGCAGTGCCGACAGCGCCAGCAGCCGGAGCAGCGTGGTGCCCTGATCCGCATACCCCGGACCGAAGAAGGAGAGAACGTACGGGGCGGCGACGACGATCGCGACCGCGCCGAGGGCCAGGAACACGGCCGAGTGGCGCAGCACCCGGAACGTGTGCTGCGCCAGCCGGCCGGGAGCGTGCGCCGCCTCCACGATCAGCGAGCTCCCCATGTTGGTCGCCAGCAGATAGGGGATGTAGCCGATGATCCAGGCCAGCGAGAAATAAGCGTTGTGGGCCGGCCCGAGGGCGTTCAGTACCAGCAGGGGCACCAGGCTGTACGCGGCCATCCTGAACAGCGAACCGGCATAGTCGGCGGTCGCGTACCCGACCATCCGGGGCGGGCGCTCCGTCTGCGGGGCCTGTCGCTCGTGGCGGGGCACGGCGCGCCGCAGCAGGAACACGTTGGCCACCAGGACGGCCACCACAAGAGCACCGGCCCATGAGATCAGGATGCCGGTGAAGAGCGTCAGAGCGGCGCCCACGGCCAGCAGGAGGATCTTCACCACGGCGAAGATCACGTTCTCCGCCACCACCCAGCCAGGGTGCCGGACCCCGGTCAGTGCGCCGTCCTGAAGGGCGAAGATGGCGTACCCCGCCGTGTAGGCGACGAAGAAGGCGCCGGTGACCGGGGTCAGGAGGAAGTCCAGGCCGGGGGCGATCCGGGGCACCAGCAGGAGGAAGCCGACCGCGGCCAGCGCGCTGCACGCGATGCCGGCGGCGTAGCAGGCGAGGACCAGCTTGCGCGTGTGCCGGCCGGCGGCCGGCACGAACCGGACCAGGAAGTCCGAGAGGTTGAGCTGACCGACGGTGGACAGCAGCGTGGCCGCGGAGATGGTCGCGTAATTGAGGCCGACCGTCCGCTCGTCGTACCAGTGGGTGGCGAGCACCCAGAACACGGCTCCCAGCGCCGCGTTGACGAGGGAACTCATGGCGAGGAGGTGGCCGTTGCGCAGCAGCGGCTCGTGGGGCAGGGCGACGGCGAGCTTTTCGCGTATCGGTGCGGTGAAGGGGCGTCCGGTGGTGCGGGGGGAAGGTGCGGCAGCCGTTTCCGCCGTCTCGGCCGACGGCAGGGTTCGTGGTGCGTGCACGGCTTCTCCTCGGACCACCCCGTACGTTTACGCCGTATAGATACATGATATGCCACATGTCTGGTTGGTCAAGAATGTGGCATTTCAGGGGTTCGTTGTGAGGTTCAGGCGCCTCCTCATCGGCCACCGGACGAGCGACGGGTGGCTTGCTTCGCCCGGGGCGGAGCAGGCGTCAGCGCGAGAACAGAGGTGAGCACCGCGAGGATCAGCAGAGCCCGCGTCGAGGCGGACGCCTTGGTCAGGAAGAGGATCTCGGCGACCAGGGTGGAGAGCGCGAGGCTGAGCGCCACGGTGAGGACGGCGAACTCCAGACCGTTCCCGTGGCCGGATTCGACGCCGGACTTCCGCCGGACCAGCAGGGTGGCGGCCAGTCCCGGACCGACGAGGAGGAACGCGGAGGTCGTCGCCACCCGCAGCGGCGTTCCCGCCGGAAGAGCGGTCGCGGCCAGGGCCATCCACCCGGACAGGGCGACTCCCCAGCGCAGTCGGTTCATTGCGGGCTTCCTTCCGCCGGAGGGGCGAACCGGTAGACGACGGCGTCCCGGCTGTCGTAGACGCGCTTGACGTCCGGTGCCTTTGACAACGCCGACTCCAGCCGGTCCATGAAGTCGGCGGGCATCTCGCCGTTCAGGTGGATGTCCGCGCGCTGCGCCCGGCTGAGCAGGATGTAGGCAGGGTGCTTCCCCGCTCTCCTCAGGAGCGGCTCCAGGCCGGCCAGGGGGTCCTTCACCAGCAACCTCCTGGTGCTCAGGCTCTCCTCGGTGATCTGCGTGCGCTCATGGCGGTCGTAGTGCATCTCCAGGCCCGGAGCGGCGAACGTGACCGAGATGAGCAGCGATCCGGTGGGGGCTCTCGTGGTCATGTACCGGGTGGCGGCGGCCTCCTGGCTGGAGAAGTAGTTCATCGCCTCCTTGCTGTAGTAGCCGAACACCAGGCCACCGAGCATCGCCATGAGGACGACGCCCAGGACGGGCGTCCGCAGCCGTAGGTGTTGCCCTGGGGGCAGCAGCAGGGCGGCGATGAGGAGGGCGACGGCGGGCAGGGCGAACATGTAGGCCCGGAAGACCATTTCACCGCCGTAGGCATTGGCCGGCACGAGAAGGAGGGGGGCGATCACGAGCAGCGGCAACGGGGTGCGCCGGGTCCAGCGCCGTACGAGGAAAGCCACCGTGGCCAGTAGGAAGACGCCGGCCGACATGCCCCGCTCGATCCAGGACACCATGACCTGGCTCGCCGCCGGCGAGGCGTCCGCGAGCCGGTTGACTCCGGACCAGATGTTGGCATCGGGGCTGGCGAGCGACGAGAGGAGGTTGCTGAGGTTCTCCGACATGTACGGCCTCGCCACGGTCGCGTTCCAGGCCGCGGTGAGCGTGACCGCCCCGATCAACGGGGGCAGCATCACCCGTCGGTTGCGTCGTGGCAGGGAGAGCAGCAGCAGCGCGCTGATCAGCATCATGGGGGTGAGCTGGTGGGAGGAGGTGATCGCGGCCTCCAGGATCAGCACCGGGAGCAGCCGTTCCGGTGGCCAGCTCCGGCGGTGTTTCCCGGGCGCCGGGGGCTCCGCGGCCGCGGCCTGCTGCCTCAGGACGAGGGCGATCACGCTCGCGAACAGAAGGAAGGCGAAGGCCTGGGGGGCGAAGTAGTCCTGCCCCACCCAGGAGCAGCAGTAATAGATCCAGACGGCACCCCAGATCAGCCTCCGGTCGTCGGTGATCGAGCGGTAGATCAACAGCAGCGGGCCGAGCAGCAGGACGTTGGCCAGGGGCTGGGCCCACTGGGCGTAGGCGTCGGGCGACTGGAGCCCGGTGGCCCGCAGGAGCAGCGCGTTGAACTGGAAGAAGCCCGGCCACTGGTTGTAGACGGCGAAGCCGGCGGCCTCCGGCACCTCGCCGTTGTGCCGCATCATCGCGTCGATCACGGCCATGTGCTTCCAGCCCCATGCGTACCGCAGCTCCGGATAGAGCAGCGACGGCGTCGCGTGCAGGATCGTGATCAGTACGAGCACGTACGCCAGAGAGCAGGCACGGGGCGTGAGCCGGTCGGCCGCAGCCACACAGAAGCCGATGGTGACCAGGGCCAGGGCGACCCAGAAGAGTCCCGGCAGCACCTTGAGAAGCCCGAAGTCCCCCATGTGGTCCAAGGGCACGTCACGCAGTGAGAGCACCCACAGGGTGACCGCGGTGGGCAGCACGACGAGTGCTGTCCACGTGCCGGGCCCCGAAGGCCGCAAGGATGCCCGGCCGGGGCGGAAGAACCTGGCGGTGCCGTCGGCTGTCGGATCCCGCAGGAGCCGGCTCGCCGTGTGCGACGGTGCGGCGTCGTCCTCCGCCTGGACCTTCTCGGGGCCCGCGGCACGGTCCCTGCTGTTCACCGATGACTCCGGCCTGACGTCCTGTCCCTGTGCGGTGCCGTACGACGACGTGCCCGCGGCCTACGGGCCGTCATGGCGCGCCGGCATGCTGCGGCCACCGTCGGTGATCAGTCCACCACGGGCTACGCAGCTCAGCCACTCGCCGCGGGGCGTCGTGCCTGCCGCGTGCCCGGCCGCTCCGAGAGCAGCGTGCGCAGCACCCGCCGGCCGTCGGATATCGCGTGCAGGTTGGAACGCCCACTGCGCCGGGGCAGTTCGAGGCTCGGGACCTCGGCGATGCGCAGCCCCGAGCGCAGGGCGTGCGCAATCATCTCGGTCTCGATCTCGAATCCGGACGAGTGCAGGTCGAGATCGTCCAGGAAGTCCCGGCGGAAGGCGCAGAACCCGTAGCACAGGTCCGTCAGCTGCGCGTCGTACAGGTGGTTCACGGCGGTCAGGAGCACGCGGTTGCCGAACCGGCGGAAGCGCGTGATGTCCAGTGATCCGCCGCCCGCGATGAACCGCGAGCCCTTGACGAAGTCGAAGCCGTTGTCGAGGAAGTGCAGGTAGTGCGGGATCTCCCCGGGCAGCATGCTGCCGTCCGCGTCCATCATCACGATGTAGTCGCCGGTCGCGGAGAGGAAGCCGGTGCGCAGGGCGTTCCCCTTTCCAGGACCGCTCTGTGCGACGGGGCGGACGGTCGGCAGGCACCGGGTCGCCATGTGCACCGTGGCGTCCACGGAGTCTCCGTCGACCAGGATGACCTCGTCGACGCAGTCCGGGATCTGCTCGAAGACCCAGGGGATGTTGCGTGCCTCGTTCCGGGCGGGCACGACCAGGCTGACGGTGGCCCGCGGCGGGGGGTGGTCCGCGGCCCGGCGCAAGGGGTGCGCGGCGTGGTCCGCAAGGGAGACGGGCTGCTCGGTCAGGTGAGGCGTGTGGTTCATGGTGCCGTTGTCTCCGAGTGAAGGATCCTCGGTGTGACGCCATATATTTACGACGTATACGTACATCTTGCCCCTTTTGTCCCTGAGGTCAAGGGCAGGGCGTTTCTCCTGGTCGAGAGCCCTGGGCGCGGCACTACGTCCGGCGTAGGGTGGAAAGCGGCGAAGTGCACGGCGGCGTGATCCCGATCATGAACGCACCCATTGAGGATTACGCCCTCATCGGCGATCTGGAGACGGCCGCCATGGTCGGCCGGGACGGGTCGGTCGACTGGCTCTGCCTGCCCCGCTTCGACTCCCCGGCCTGCCTGGCGGCACTGCTGGGCACCGAGGACAACGGACGCTGGCGCGTCGCCCCGCTGTCCGGCGGTCCCTGCACGCGCCGCTCCTACCGGACCGACACGCTGGTCCTGGACTCCGTGTGGGAGACGCCGACGGGGACGGTGCGGGTCACGGATCTGATGCGGCCGCGTGCCGAAGTGCCGTGCATCGTCCGCCTCGTCGAGGGTCTGTCCGGCACGGTCGACGTGCGCAGCGAACTTCGGCTCCGGTTCCACCAGGGCCGCGTCGTCCCGTGGGTGCGGGAGGTCGGCCACTGCACCGTCGCGGTCGCCGGGCCGGACGCCGTCTGGCTCGGCGGGGACGGCGAGGTGCGGGACACGGGCGACCCGGACGCCACCGTCTGGGACTTCACGGTCACGGCGGGGCGCCGCCTGGCCCTGACCCTGGGATGGACCCCGTCCCGCCGGCCCGTGCCGCCCACGCCCCTGTCCGTCCCGGCGGAGACGGCCCTGAAGGAGACCGTCGACTTCTGGCGACGCTGGGCGGCGCAATGCCGCTACCAGGGGCCGTGGCGCGACGCCGTGATGCGTTCCCTCCTCACCCTCAAAGCGCTCACCTACGCCCCCACGGGCGGCATCGTCGCCGCACCCACCACCTCGCTGCCCGGCTGTCCCGGGGGCGAGCGCAACTGGGACTACCGGTACTGCTGGCTGCGAGACTCCACCAGCGCCCTGTCCTGCCTGCTGCGCAGCGGATACCGGGACGAGGCCGCCGCCTGGCTGGACTGGCTGGTGCGTGCCGTCGCCGGCGACCCCGCCGGCCTCCAGACCGTCTACGGCGTCAAGGGCCAGCGACTGCTGTCCGAGACCGAGGCGCCCTGGCTGTCCGGTTACGAGGGCTCCCGGCCCGTGCGGTTCGGCACCTCGGCGGAGGACACCTTCCAACTGGACGTGTACGGCGAGGTCATGGACACGCTGTGGCTGTCGCTGAGCGCCGGCATCCCCATGCCGGCCCGCGTCTGGGACCTGGTCGAGGCGCTCATGGGATTCCTGCTCCGGCACTGGCGCGAACCGGACCAGGGGCTGTGGCAGACGGGCGGTCCGCGGCGGCAGTTCACGCACTCCAAGGTCATGGCGTGGGTGGCCGCCGACCGTGCCGTGCGCATGGGCGAACTGCTCGGGCGCAACGGGTCCTCCGGCGAGTGGCGGGCCATGCGCGAGGAGGTGCACCGGCAGGTCTGCCGGGAGGGCTGGGACGGCGCCCAGCGGTCCTTCGTGCAGTCCTACGGCGAGCCCCGCCTGGACGCCTCGGCTCTGCTCATCCCCCGGGTCGGTTTCCTGCCCGCCCGTGACGAGCGGGTGCGCGGCACCGTGCGTGCCATCGGCGGCCTACGGCGTGGAGGGTTCGTACGCCGGTACGCGCCGGGCGGCGCCGGGGCCGGGCACCCGGACGGCATCGACGGCGACGAGGGCACGTTCGTCTCCTGCTCCCTGTGGTACGCCGACGCCCTCGCCGCGACGGGGCATCGCCAGGAGGCCCGGGAGGCCTTCGAACGGGTCCTCGCCATCCGTAACGACGTCGGTCTGCTGGCCGAGCAGTGGGACCCGGACGCAGGCCGCCAACTGGGCAACGCGCCCAAGGCGTTCAGCCATATCGCGCTGGTGGAGACGGCGTTCGGCCTGTCCCGGCCGCCGCCCCCGTCCCCGTCACCGCCTGTGCGGGTCAGTCCTGCACCGGCTGGCACGCCGCCCTAGTGCTTCGTCTCCGGGCGCCGCGCGGACTCCACATAGCCGTCCGGGTTGAGCCGCTGGAAGCGCCAGGCGTCCCGGCACACGTCGGACAGGCTCCTGGTGGGGTGCCAGCCCCAGGCCCGTGTCACCGCCGTGGCGTCGGCGACCAGCTCGGCGACGTCCCCGGGCCGACGGGGCGCGACGGCGTACGGCAGGGGTCTGCCGCACGCCCTGGAGAACGCGTCGACCACGTCGAGGACCGAACTGCCCGAGCCGCCTCCCAGGTTGTACACGTGCATGCCCGGCTCGCCGCCCAGGTGGTCGAGTGCCACCCGGTGCGCTTCGACGGCGTCCATGATGTGCAGATAGTCCCGGACACCGGTGCCGTCGCGGGTCGGATAGTCGTCGCCGAACACGGAGAGCCGCTCGCGCCGGCCGACGGCCACCTGCGCGAGGTACGGCAGCAGGTTCTCGGGCGTGTGTCGCGGGTCCTCGCCGAGCAGGCCGCTGGGATGGGCCCCGGCCGGCACGGGATGGCGCAGGCACAGCACCGTGTAGTCGGGATCGCGGCGGCAGATGTCCGCGAGGATCTGTTCGCAGATCCACTTCGAGGCCGCGTACGGCGTGCCGGGCCGGGCGGGCGTGGTCTCGTCGAGCGGGCCGCGCCCGGCGTCGCCGTAGATCCAGCAGGAGGACGGGTAGACCAGCCGGCGCACGCCGTGCTCGTGCATGGTCCGCAGCAGGGCGGTGGTGCCGCCGACGTTGGTGTCGTAGTACGCGACGGGCATCCGTGTCGACGCGCCCCCCGCCTTGTGCGCGGCGAAGTGCACGACGGCGTCCACGGGGTGTCGGTCGAAGACGGCCGAGAGGGCGTGCCGATCACGGATGTCCAGTTCGTAGACGGCGCCGACGAAGCGGCCGGCGATCCGTTCCACCCGGGCGAAGACCTGCGGAGTGCTGTTGGAGTAGTTGTCGACCACGATCACCTCGTAGCCGTGGTCGAGCAGTTCCACGCAGGTGTGGCTGCCGATGAAACCGGCACCGCCCGTGACGAGGACGGTCGAGGGCGCCCATGAGGGACCGGCTCCTCGAGCGGTCGGCGACGCATTCCAGCGAGCCATGCCTGCGACTCCCGCGTCGGGTGCGGTCGGGTCGGAACCGTATGTTTACGGTGTATATGTACGACTTTGCACCTGTGTTCGCGGTCCGTCAAGGCCTGACCAGCAACTGGAAGTCGAAGGTGTAGCGCGAGGCCCGGTAGATGTGCGTTCCGTACTCGACGGGGCGCCCGGTGTCGTCGTACGCCGTGCGCTGCATGGTGAGCAGCGCCGCCCCCTCCTCCTCGTCCAGGCGGGCGGCCTCCTCCGCGGTGGCCGCGCGGGCGCTGACGCGCTGCCGGGCGCTGTGCAGGGTGACGCCCGCCGAGCGCATCATGCGGTACAGGCCGGTCGACTCCAGGCGGGCGTCGTCGAGGTCCAGGAGAGACGCCGGCAGGTAGTTGCACAGCAGGGCCACCGGCTGGCCGTGGGTGCAGCGCAGCCGGTCCAGGACGGTGACCTCGCTGCCCTCCGCGACGCCGAGGGCGGCGGCCACGTCGCAGGAGGCCGGGACGACCTCGTGGCGCACGACCTGGGTGGTGGGCCCCTGCCCGGCCTCCTCCAGGTCGTCGTAGAGGCTGCTCAGCTCAAGCGGGCGCTTGACCTGGCTGTGCACCACCTGCGTGCCCACCCCGCGCCGCCGGACCAGCAGCCCCTTGTCGACGAGGGACTGGATGGCCTGGCGGACGGTGGGACGGGACAGACCGAGGCGCACCGAGAGGTCGACCTCGTTGCCCAGGAGGTTCCCCGGGGCGAGGACCCCGTGCTCGATCGCCGCCTCCAGCTGCTGGGCGAGCTGGTAGTACAGCGGCACGGGACTGCCCCGGTCCAGGGCGAAGTCCAGCGAGCTGAGCGCAGGCGCGGCCGCGGTACGTGCCCGGCCACCGGTCTTCGCCATGGACGAACCCCCCTTTCGCGGGTCAGGAGTTGCTCGGGAAGCCGAGGTTGATGCCGCCGGCGTCCGCCGGGTCCGGCCAGCGCGTGGTGATCACCTTGCCCTGGGTGTAGAAGGCGACGCCGTCGTTGCCGTAGATGTGCAGGTCGCCGAAGAGCGAGTCCTTCCAGCCGCCGAAGGAGTGGTAGCCGACCGGGACCGGGATCGGCACGTTGACGCCGACCATGCCCGCCTTGACCTCCAGCTGGAAGCGGCGGGCGGCGCCGCCGTCCCGGGTGAAGATGGCGGTGCCGTTGCCCCAGCGGGAGTCGTTGATGAGCTTGATGGCCTCTTCGTACGTCTCCGCCCGGACCACGCACAGCACCGGGCCGAAGATCTCGTCCCGGTACGCGTCCGCCGTCAGCGGCACCCGGTCCAGCAGGGAGACGCCGAGGAAGAAGCCGTCCGCGCACTCGGGGTGTCCGTCGACCGAGAAGCCGGTGCCGTCGACCACGACCTCGGCGCCCTGCTCGGCCGCGCTCGCCACGTACGAGGCCACCTTGTCGCGGTGCTCGCGGGTGATCAGCGGACCCATCTCGGACGCCGGGTCGTCGCCGGGGCCGATCCTCAGGTTCTTCGCCCGCTCGGCGATCTTGCCGACCAGCTCGTCACCGGTGTCGCCGACCGCGACCACGACCGACACGGCCATGCAACGCTCGCCCGCCGAGCCGTAGGCCGCGTTGATCGCCTGGTCGGCGGCGAGGTCGAGGTCGGCGTCGGGCAGGACCAGCATGTGGTTCTTGGCGCCGCCCAGGGCCTGTACCCGCTTGCCGTGCTCGACGGCCTTGAGCTGGATGTACTTGGCGATCGGGGTGGAGCCGACGAAGGAGACCGCCTCGATGTCCGGGTGCTCCAGGATGCGGTCCACGGCCACCTTGTCGCCCTGCACGACGTTCAGGACGCCGTCCGGCAGCCCGGCCTCGGCGGCCAGTTCGGCGAGCTTGAAGGAGGCCGACGGGTCCTTCTCGCTGGGCTTCAGCACGAACGTGTTGCCGCAGGCGATCGCCAGCGGGAACATCCACATCGGCACCATCGCCGGGAAGTTGAACGGGGTGATGCCCGCGACCACGCCGAGCGGCTGGCGGATCGAGGCGACGTCGACCCGGGTGGAGACCTGCGTGGACAGCTCGCCCTTGAGCTGGACGCTGATCCCGCACGCCAGCTCGACGATCTCCATGCCGCGCGCGACCTCGCCGAGCGCGTCGGAGTGCACCTTGCCGTGCTCGGCGGTGATCAGCTCGGCGATCTCGTCGCGGTGGGCGTCCAGCAGCTCGCGGTACTTGAACAGGACCGCGGTGCGCTTGGCGAGCGAGGAGGCTCCCCAGGACTCGAAGGCGGCCTTGGCGGAGGCGACGGCGGCGTCCACCTCGTCGGTGGTCGCGAACGCGACCTGCTTCTCCTGGGTGCCGGTGGCCGGGTTGTAGACGGGGCCGAAGCGGCCGGAGGTGCCTTCGACGGGCTTGCCGTCGATCCAGTGGGTGATGGTCTTCATGGTGCGCAAGGGCCTTTCGTGGAGCCTGAGTTCGCGGGGAGTTCGCGGGAGTTCAGAGGTGGCGGCGGCGTCCGGCGACCTGGCGGTCGTAGCGCTCGCGGGCCGCGACGGCGGCCTCGCGGGAGGCGGTCTCGGCCACCGGCACGTCCCACCAGGCCTCGGCCGGGGGAGCGGTCGGGGCCGGGTCGGTCTCGACGTACACGCACGTCGGCCGGTCGGAGGCACGGGCCGTGGCTAGCGCCTCGCGCAGCTCGCGCACGGTCTTGGCGCGCAGCACGTCCATGCCGAGGCTGGCCGCGTTGGCGGCCAGGTCGACGGGGAGCGGGGCGCCGGTGAAGGTGCCGTCGGCGGCCCGGAACCGGTAGGCGGTGCCGAACCGCTCGCCGCCGGTCTCCTCCGACAGGCCGCCGATGGAGGCGTAGCCGTGGTTCTGGATGAGGACGATGTTGACCGGCAGGCCCTCCTGGACGGCCGTGACGATCTCCGTCGGCATCATCAGGTAGGTTCCGTCGCCGACCAGCGCCCACACCGGCGTACCGGGAGCGGCCTGCTGGACGCCGATGCCGGCCGGGATCTCGTAGCCCATGCAGGAGTAGCCGTACTCCAGGTGGTACTGGCGCGGGCTGCGGGAGCGCCACAGCTTGTGCAGGTCGCCGGGGAGCGAACCGGCCGCGTTGATCACCACGTCGTCGTCGCCCACGGCCGCGTCCAGCGCGCCGAGGACCTGCGTCTGCGTCGGGACCGCGTTCTCGTCGCCGGCGCGGTAGGCGGCCTCGACGACCTCGTCCCAGCGCTCCTTGCCGGCGCGGTACTCGGCTTCGTAGGAAGCCTCCACCCGGTGACCGGCGAGCGCCTCGCGGAGCAGCTCCAGACCGGCCCTCGCGTCGCAGACCAGCGTCCGTGCCGCCAGCTTGTGCGCGTCGAAGCCGGTGATGTTGAGGTTGAGGAACCGCACGCCCGGGTTCTGGAAGAGCGTGCCGGAGGCCGTGGTGAAGTCCGTGTAGCGGGTGCCGACACCGATCACGAGGTCGGCCGTGCGGGCGAGGTCGTCGCTGACCGCCGTGCCGGTGTGGCCGATGCCGCCGAGGTCGGCGGGGTGGTCGTACCGCAGCGCGCCCTTGCCGGCCTGGGTGGAGGCGACGGGGATGCCGGTGGCGTCCACGAAAGCCTGCAGCGCCGTCTCGGCCTCGCTGTGGTGGACGCCGCCGCCCGCCACGATCAGGGGCCGCTTCGCCGACCGGATCGCCTCGACGGCCGCCGTCAGCTCCACCGGGTCCGGCGCGGGACGCCGTACGTACCAGACGCGCTCGGCGAAGAACTCCTCCGGCCAGTCGTACGCCTCCGCCTGCACGTCCTGCGGCAGGGCGAGGGTGACGGCGCCGGTCTCGGCGGGGTCGGCCAGCACGCGCATGGCCTGGAGCGCCGAGGGGATCAGCGCCTCGGGGCGGGTGATCCGGTCGAAGTACCTCGACACCGGGCGCAGCGTGTCGTTGACCGACACGTCGGCCTCCACCGGGTGCTCCAGCTGCTGGAGCAGCGGGTCGGCGGAGTGCGTGGCGAAGTAGTCGCCGGGCAGGAGCAGCACCGGGAGCCGGTTGATCGTCGCCAGGGCGGCGCCGGTGACCAGGTTGGTGGCGCCCGGGCCGATGGAGGTCGTCACGGCCTGCGCGGACAGGCGGTTGAGCTGCCGGGCGTAGCCGACGGCCGCGTGCACCATGGACTGCTCGTTGCGGCCCTGGTGGAACGGCATGACGTGCTCGCCCGCCTCCAGCAGCGCCTGGCCGACCCCGGCGACGTTGCCGTGGCCGAAGATCCCCCAGGTCCCGGCGATCAGCCGGCGCCGGACGCCGTCCCGCTCGGTGTACTGGGCGGACAGGAACCGCACCAGCGCCTGGGCGGTCGTCAGTCGGCGGGTGGTGGCGCTCATGCGGAGGTCTCCGGGGCGGTGTAGAGAGGGAGTCGGGGATCGACCGGCTGGTCCGGCCAGGTGTCGCGGACCCAGGCGTGGTCGGGGTGGTCGCAGATCAGCCAGGCGCGCTCGGCCTCCGGGCCCGCCATGACGTTGAGGTAGTACATGTGGTGGCCGGGCGTGGCCATCGACGGCCCGTGCCAGCCGTCCGGGATCAGGACGACATCGCCGTCGCGGACCTCCGCCAGCACGTCGGTGTCCCGGCCCGGGCCGGACGGGGAGACGCGCTGGTAGCCGAGGCCCGGGATGCCGTCGTGGCCGGCGAACTCGAAGTAGTAGATCTCCTCCAGCACGGACTCCTCGCCCGGCCGGTGCTCGTCGTGCTTGTGCGGCGGGAACGAGGACCAGTTGCCGCCCGGGGTGATCACCTCGACCGCGATGAGCTTGTCGCACTCGAAGACCCCGGCCGCGCCGAAGTTGTTGACCTGCCGGGAGCAGTTCCCGGTGCCCCGCAGCTCCACGGGGACCTCGGAGGCGGGTCCGTAGCGGGCGGGCAGCCGGCGGGTGCAGCGCGCGCCGGTCAGCGCGAACCGGCCGCCGGCGGTGGAGGTCACGGTCGCCCGGGCGTCGCGCGGCACGTACGCGAAGTCGCTGACGCCGCTGAAGACGTCCGGGCGGCCGCGGAGTTCGAAGGTCTCCCGGCCGAAGTCGTCCGCCGCGGCGACCGTGCAGCCGCCGCTCAGCGGGACGACGATCCACTCGCTGTCGCCGGTCTCGAAGGAGTGCGTGCCGCCCGGCGGCAGCTCCAGGATCCGCAGGCTGGAGTATCCCCAGCCGGCCTTCTCCGGCGTGACGTCGACGATGTAGGGGCCGCCGAGGGCCTTACCCGCGGGAAGGTGAAACGTCATCGTGTCCCTTTCGGATCACAGCAGGTGCCGCATGCGTCAGAGCAGGTGCCTCATGCATCAGAGCAGGCCGACGGCCGTGTCCACGGCCTCTTCCACAGTGCCCTCGGCCGGATAGAGCAGCGAGCGCCCGACGACCATGCCCTGCACGGTGGGCAGGCGCAGGGCCTTGCGCCAGCGTTCGTACGCGCCCTCCTGGTCGCCGCCGACCTCGCCGCCAAGCAGCACGACGGGGAGCGTGGAGGTCTCCAGGACCTGCGCCATGTCGTCCGGGTCGTCGGTGACGGGCAGCTTCAGCCAGGTGTAGGCGGAGGTGCCGCCCAGGCCCGAGGAGATGGCGATGGACCGGGTGACGGCCTCGGCGGACAGGTCGTTGCGCACCTTGCCGTCGACCCGCCGGGAGATGAACGGCTCGACGAACAGGGGAAGTCGCAGGGCCGCCATGGCGTCGATCGCCCGCGCCGTGGACTCCAGGGTGGTGAGCGAGCCCGGGTCGTCGTAGTCGATGCGGACCAGGAGCTTGGCCGCGTCGAAGCGGAGCCGGGCGATGTCCTCGGCGCGGTGGCCGGTGAAACGGTCGTCCATCTCGAACGTGGCGCCGGCGAGGCCGCCGCGGTTCATCGAGCCCATGACGACCTTGTTCTCCAGCACCCCGAGCAGGAGCAGGTCCTCCAGGATGTCGGCGGTGGCGAGCACCCCGTCGACACCGGGCCTCGACAGGGCGACGCAGAGCCGTTCCAGCAGATCGGCGCGGTCGGCCATGGCCAGGCGCCGGTCGCCGACCCCGAGGGCGCCGCGCGCCGGGTGGTCGGCGGCCACGATCATCAGCCGGCCGCTGTCGCCGATCAGCGGGCGGCGCACCCGGCGGGCGGCCGCCTCGGCGACGGCCTCGGGATTCCGGGCTCTGACCGTGGTGAGGTCGGGGATGCCGATGTTCAAGGAAGGCTCCGTTCAGTGGCTCGGGCTCGGCGACGACGCCTCGGCGAGGAGGTCCTCGACCTCGGACTCGGCGGGCATCGCGGAGGAGCAGGCGAGGCGGGAGGCGACGAGGGCGCCGGCGGCGTTGGCGTGCCGCATGGTCTTCTCCAGGTCCCAGCCGGCGAGCAGGCCGTGACACAGGGAGCCGCCGAAGGCGTCGCCCGCGCCCAGGCCGTTGACCACCTCGACCGGCACCGGCGGCACCTCGGCCCGGGTGCCGTCGCGGTGCACGGCCAGGACGCCCTTGGGGCCCTGCTTGACGACGGCCAGTTCCACGCCCGCCTCCAGCAGCGCGTCGGCGCAGGCCTGCGGTTCGCGCACGCCGGTGGCGATCTCGCACTCGTCGAGGTTGCCGACGGCGACGGTGGCGTGGCGCAGCGCCTCGCGGTAGTACGGGCGGGCCTCCTCGGGGTCGGCCCAGAACATCGGGCGCCAGTCGAGGTCGAAGACGGTGATGCCCGCCTTGTCGCGGGCCTTGAGGGCGGCGAGCGTGGCGGAGCGGCTCGGCTCCTCGCTCAGACCCGTCCCGGTGATCCAGAAGATCCGGGCCCCGCGGATCGCGAAGAAGTCCAGCTCGTCGGTGTGGATCTCCAGGTCGGGGGCCTTGGGGCGGCGGTAGAAGTACAGCGGGAAGTCGTCCGGCGGGAAGATCTCGCAGAACGTGACCGGCGTCGGGTGGGCGTCGACCGGGGTGACCCAGCGGTCGTCGACGCCGAAGGACTTCAGCTCCTCGTGCAGGTAGGTGCCGAAGGGGTCGGCGCCGGTCCGGGTGATCACGGCCGTACGGCGTCCGAGGCGCGCCGCGGCGACCGCCACATTGGCCGCCGAACCTCCCAGAAATTTCCCGAACGTCTCCACTTGGGGCAGCGGGACGCCGGTCTGGAGGGGATACAGGTCGACCCCGATGCGGCCCATCGTGATCAAGTCGAAATACTGGGCTGGCTCGGGCATGCGCGACCTCCTCGGGAAGCTGGGGATGCGGGTCCGAGGCCGCCCTGACACCGTGGGGCGTGGATGACCTGCGACCTGCCGCCTACCAGGTGTAGGCGGCGGAGACGGCCCTGTCAATAGTTTGTACTTACATTCGGACCTGCTTGTGAAATGATGTCTTAACAAAGTATTGACAGCGAGCGCGGCAAGGACTTGGATCCCGTGGCATCGCAACAGTCTGTTTGCGGCATCATGATCCGGACTCCGTAAGGCTCCGGGACCACGGATCCCTCGTGATCCCCTTCCTTTCCCCCGCAGTAGCACAGTGAGGTGCCAGGAAAGATGGACCGCTCTTCTCACCCCCGCTCCCGCCGGATCGCGCCGGTTGTGGCCGTTGCCGCGGCGGCGGCCCTGACCCTCGCCGGCTGCTCCAGCAGTTCCGGGGGCAAGAAGTCCGAGGAAGGCGCCGCCAACGCCTCCGCCGGCAAGGCGACCACGCCGCGTATGACCGTCGCCCTGGTCACCCACCAGGCGCCCGGTGACACCTTCTGGGACACCGTGCGCAAGGGCGCCGAGGCCGCCGCCGCCAAGGACAACATCAAGCTCGTCTACTCCGCCGACCCGAACGCGGGCAACCAGGCCAACCTGGTCCAGAACGCGATCGACCAGAAGGTCGACGGCATCGCCGTCACCCTCGCCAAGCCCGACGCCCTCAAGGGCGTCATAGGCAAGGCCGAGAAGGCCGGCATACCCGTGGTCGGACTCAACTCCGGCCTGAGCGACTGGAAGAAGCTCAACCTGCTGGAGTTCTTCGGCCAGGACGAGTCGGTGGCCGGCGAGGCCTTCGGCAAGAAGCTCAACGAGGTCGGCGCCAAGCACGCCCTCTGCGTCGTCCAGGAGCAGGGCAACGTCGGCCTGACCCAGCGCTGCGACGGCGTCGAGAAGACCTTCGACGGCAAGCTCGACACCCAGAACGTCAACGGCACCGACATGCCGTCCGTCAAGTCGACGATCACCGCCAAGCTGAAGCAGGACCCGTCCATCGACTACGTCGTCACGCTCGGCGCCCCCTTCGCGCTGACCGCGGTGCAGTCGGTCGGCGACGCCGGCAGCAAGGCGAAGGTCGCCACCTTCGACCTCAACAAGGACCTCATCAAGGGCATCAAGAACGACTCCATCCAGTTCGCCGTCGACCAGCAGCCCTACCTCCAGGGCTACCTGGCCGTCGACGGCCTGTGGCTCTACAAGAACAACGGCAACTACAGCGGCGGCGGCGAGCAGCCCGTGCTGACCGGCCCGGCCTTCGTCGACAAGTCCAACGTCGACAAGATCGGGGAGTTCGCCGCGAAGGGCACCCGGTGATGAGCATGACCCAACAGGCTGCGCCGGCGGTGGACACACCGCCGGCCCCCGGCCAGAAGCAGTCCGACGGCCGGACGAGGCAGCGCCCCCTGGCGCTGCGGCTGCTCGCCCGGCCCGAGGTCGGCGTCTTCCTCGGCGCCGTCGCCGTGCTCGTGTTCTTCCTGTTCGCGGCCCCGCCGGTACGCGACGGCAGCTCGATGGCCAACATCCTGTACCAGTCGTCGACCATCGGGATCATGGCGCTGCCGGTGGCCCTGCTGATGATCGGCGGCGAGTTCGACCTGTCGGCCGGTGTCGCCGTGGTCACCTCGGCGCTCACCGCGTCGATGCTCAGCTACCAGCTGACACTGAACGTCTGGGTCGGCGTGATCGTCGCCCTGCTCGTGTCGCTCGCGATCGGCGCGTTCAACGGCTGGATGCTGGTCAAGACCGGCCTCCCGAGCTTCCTGGTCACCCTGGGCACCTTCCTGATCCTCCAGGGCGTGAACCTCGCCGTGACCAAGCTGGTCACCGGCAACGTCGCCACCGACGACATCAGCGACATGGACGGCTTCTCCCAGGCGCAGAAGATCTTCGCCTCGACGTTCGAGGTCGGCGGGGTCAACGTCAAGATCACCGTCGTCTGGTGGCTGGTCTTCGCGGCCCTGGCCACCTGGGTTCTGCTGCGCACCAAGTACGGCAACTGGATCTTCGCCGTCGGCGGCAACAAGCACTCCGCCCGGGCCGTCGGTGTCCCGGTGACCTTCACCAAGATCTCCCTGTTCATGCTGGTCGGCTTCGGCGCCTGGTTCGTCGGCATGCACCAGCTGTTCTCCTTCAACACCGTGCAGTCCGGCGAGGGCGTGGGCCAGGAGCTCATCTACATCGCCGCGGCCGTCATCGGCGGCTGTCTGCTGACCGGTGGCTACGGCTCCGCGATCGGTCCGGTCTTCGGTGCCTTCATGTTCGGCATGGTGCAGCAGGGCATCGTCTACGCCGGCTGGAACCCCGACTGGTTCAAGGCCTTCCTCGGCGTGATGCTCCTCGGCGCCGTCCTCATCAATCTGTGGGTCCAGCGCACGGCGACCCGGAGGTGACCGCAGTGACCAGCAACGAAACCGGCACCCACGGGGCCGTCCTGACGGACACGCCGCCCGAAGGGGACCGACCCCTCGTCGAACTCCGCAGCGCCGGCAAGTCCTACGGCAACATCCGCGCCCTGCACGGCGTCGACCTCACCGTCCACCCCGGCAGGGTCACCTGCGTCCTCGGCGACAACGGCGCGGGCAAGTCCACCCTCATCAAGATCATCTCGGGTCTGCACCAGCACACCGAGGGCGAGTTCCTCGTCGACGGCGAACCGGTGCGCTTCTCCACCCCGCGCGAGGCCCTCGACAAGGGCATCGCCACGGTCTACCAGGACCTCGCCGTCGTCCCGCTGATGCCGGTGTGGCGCAACTTCTTCCTCGGCTCCGAGATGACCAAGGGCCCCTGGCCCGTGCGCCGTCTCGACATCGAGAAGATGAAGAAGACCGCGGACGAGGAACTGCGCAACATGGGCATCGTCCTCGACGACATGGAGCAGCCCATCGGCACGCTCTCGGGCGGCCAGCGCCAGTGCGTCGCCATCGCCCGCGCCGTCTACTTCGGCGCCCGCGTCCTCATCCTGGACGAGCCGACCGCCGCACTCGGCGTCAAGCAGTCCGGTGTGGTCCTGAAGTACATCGCCGCCGCCCGCGAGAAGGGCCTCGGCGTCATCTTCATCACCCACAACCCGCACCACGCCTACATGGTCGGCGACCACTTCAGCGTGCTGCGCCTGGGCACCATGGAACTGTCCGCCTCCCGCAGCGAGGTCAGCCTCGAGGAGCTGACCAACCACATGGCCGGCGGCACCGAACTGGCCTCCCTCAAGCACGAGTTGGCGCAGGTCCGCGGCGTCGACGTCGAGGAGCTCCCCGAGGAGGGAGACCTCACCGCCCCCGTAGCCACGTCTTCGGAAGGAAAGTCCTGACATGGCCTCTGCGCTCGACCGCATCCGGGTCGGCTCCGCCCCCGACTCCTGGGGCGTCTGGTTCCCGGACGACCCCCAGCAGGTGCCCTGGGAACGCTTCCTGGACGAGGTCGCCGAAGCCGGCTACTCCTGGATCGAACTCGGCCCGTACGGCTACCTGCCGACCGACCCGGCCCGGCTCACCGACGAGGTGACCAAGCGGAACCTGAAGGTCTCCGCCGGCACGATCTTCTGCGGTCTGCACCGCGGCCCCTCCGAGTGGGACTCCACCTGGGAGCAGGTCAGCCGGGTCGCCGCCCTCACCCAGGCCATGGACGCGAAGCACCTGGTCGTCATCCCGTCCTTCTGGCGGGACGACAAGACCGCCGAGATCCTGGAGCCCCCGGAGCTCACCACCGAGCAGTGGCGCAACCTCACCACGGGCATGGAGCGCCTCGGCCGTGAGGTGAAGGACAGGTACGGCCTGGACATCGTCGTCCACCCGCACGCCGACACCCACATCGACACCGAGGAGCACGTCGAGCGGTTCCTCGACTCGACCGACTCCGACGCGGTCAACCTCTGCCTGGACACGGGCCACTACGCCTACTGCGGCGGCGACAGCGTCAAGCTGATCGAGACGTACGGCGAGCGCATCGGCTACCTGCACCTCAAGCAGGTCGACCCGGAGATCCTCGCGGACGTCGTCAAGAACGAGGTCCCGTTCGGCCCGGCCGTCGCGCGCGGCGTGATGTGCGAACCGCCCGCCGGTGTCCCGGAGTTGGGCCCCGTCCTGACGGCCGCCCAGAAGCTGGGCGTGGACCTGTTCGCCATCGTCGAGCAGGACATGTACCCCTGCGAGCCGGACAAGCCGCTGCCGATCGCGGTGCGCACCCGCAAGTTCCTGAGGTCCTGCGGCGCCTGACGACCCGAAAGGACGGCCATGACTGAGCGCGCCACCCTGAAAGTCGCGGTCATCGGTACCGGAAGGATGGGCGCGGACCATGTGCGCCGCATCCACGACGTCATCAGCGGAGCACGGGTGGTCGCCGTCGCCGACGTCGACGCGGAGCGCGCGAAGGCCGTCGCCGCCCGTGTCGACGGCTGCACCGCGCACACCGACCCGGCCGCCGCGATGGCGGCGGCCGACGTCGACGCCGTCCTGATCGCCTCCCCGGGCCCGGCCCACGAGGCCACGCTGCTCGCCGCCTTCGAACGCGATCTGCCCGTCCTGTGCGAGAAGCCGCTCACCCCCGACGCGGCCTCCGCCCTGCGCGTCCTCGAAGCCGAACTGCGCCTCGGCCACCGCCGCGTCCAGGTCGGCTTCATGCGCCGCTACGACCCCGAGTACGCGAAGCTGAAGGCCCTCCTGACGACGGGTCAGCTGGGACGTCCGCTGATGCTGCACAACCGGCACCGCAACGTCGCCAGCCCGCCCTTCTTCACCAGCTCCATGCTCATCAGCGACTCCGTCGCCCACGAGGCGGACGCGACCCGCTGGCTGCTGGACCACGAGATCACGGCGGTCACGGTGCTGCGCCCGGCGCCGTCCGCCAACACCCCCGACGGGCTGCGCGATCCGCAGTTCGTCGTCTTCGAGACCGACGGCGGCGCCCTCTCGGACGTGGAGATCTTCGTCAACTGCGGCTTCGGCTACCAGGTCCAGGCCGAGGTGGTCTGCGAACGCGGCACCGCCCGCATCGGCGACGGCCACGCCCTGGTCACCAACATGGCCGGCCGCTGGGGCGGCACCATCGCCCAGGACTTCACCGAACGCTTCGAGACGGCCTACGACCGGGAGATCCAGGCCTGGGTCGACGCCACCCGCCGCGGCGAGGTCACCGGCCCGAGCGTCTGGGACGGCTACGCCGCCGCCGCGGTGTGCGAGGCCGGAGTACGGGCGCTGGACGACGGCGGCCGGGTCGAGGTCGAACTGGTCGAGAAGCCCGCGCTGTACGCGTGAACGGGCCGGGGGTACCCCGGCCCGTTCGGCGTGTTCCTCAGATCCTGGTGCTGGGCCGGGGCTCGAACCCGGCCGCGCGGTAGCAGTCGTCGATGAGCGCCATCGTCGTCACCGCGTCGTCCGCGTCCAGCGGCAGCGCCGCACCGTCCCGCACCCGGGCCGCGAACGCCTCCAGCTGGTACGTGTACGACGAGCGCGTCCCGAGGTGCTCCGTGCGTTCGCCCTCCGGGGTGCGGATCACGATCCGGTCGTCCATCTGCGGCAGTACGAAGTTCGGGGCCGTCGCCTCGCCCCGGGAGCCGACGATCCGGATGCTCATGTCCAACCCGTCGTACGCCATGTGGCAGCGGGCCGAGCCGGTCGCGCCGCCGGGGAACTCCAGGTCGGCGTCCAGCCACTCGTCGACCCCGGGCGCACCCGCGCGCTGACCGCCCCGGGCCCCGGCCAGGCGCGGCGCGCCGCCCGCCCAGGGCGCCAGCATGCGCAGCGCGTGCAGGCTGTAGCAGCCGAGGTCCATCAGGGCGCCGCCGGCCAGCGGCAGCGACCAGCGCGGGTCGGTGTCCGGCGGCGCGGCGATGGCGACCATCGCCTCGACATGCCGCAACTCGCCGAGCTCACCGGACTCCAGCAGCTCGTGCAGGCGGCGGGTGACCGGGTGGAAGAGGTAGTGGAAGGCCTCCATGAAGACCGTCCCGGCATCCACCGCGGCCTGACGTACCTCCGCCGCCTCCCGCGCGTTGCTCGCCGACGGCTTCTCCGACAGCACGTGCTTGCCCGCCGCGAGGGCGGCCAGGTTCCACGGGCCGTGCAGACCGTTGGCGAGCGGGTTGTAGACCACGTCGACCTCGGGATCGGCCACCAGCTCGGCGTACGAATCCGCCACCCGCTCCACGCCGTGCTCGGTGGCGAACGCCTCGGCGCGGGCGCGGTCGCGGGCGGCCACCGCGACGAGGCGGTGGCCGGTCGCCCGGGCCGGGTCGATCAGGGAGCGTCCGGTGATCCGCGCCGCCCCCAGCACACCTATGCGCAGCGGTCCCCGGCCCGTGTCGCTCATGCCTGCCGTACCTCCTCGATCGTCACGGGACGGTGCTCGTGCAGCGACAGTGTGCAGGCGTCGGCGATCCAGCCCGCCTCCAGGGCGTCCTCGATCGTGCAGGGGGAGGGGCGGGTGCCGGCCACGACCTCGGTGAACGCGGTCAGTTCGGCGCGGTAGGCCTCGGTGAAGCGGTCCATGAAGAAGTCGTGCGGGGTGCCCGCCGGGAAGGTCACGCCCGGCTCGACCGAGCGCAGCGGCAGCTTGTCCTCCAGGCCGACGGCGATGGAGTCCTTGAAACCGTGGATCTCCATGCGGACGTCGTAACCACGGGCGTTGTGGCGGGAGTTGGACACCACCGCGATGGTGCCGTCGTCCAGGGTGAGGATCGCGCCGGTGGTGTCGGCGTCACCGGCCTCCTTGATGAAGTCGGCACCGCGGTTGCCGCCCACGGCGTACACCTCGGTCACCTCGCGGCCGGTCACCCAGCGGATGATGTCGAAGTCGTGCACCGAGCAGTCGCGGAAGATGCCGCCGGAGGCGGCGATGTACGCGGCGGGCGGCGGCGCCGGGTCGAGCGTGGTCGAGCGGACCGTGTGCAGCGTGCCGAGCTCGCCGCTCTGCACGGCGGCGCGGGCGTTGACGAACCCGGTGTCGAAACGGCGGTTGTAGCCGATCTGGATCGGCACGTCCTTGCCCTGGACGGCCTTCAGCACCTCGACCCCCTCGCTCATGGTCCTGGCGACGGGCTTCTCGCAGAAGACGGGGATGCCGGCCTCGACCCCGGCCAGGATCAGCGCGGGGTGGGCGTCCGTCGCGGCCGCGACGACGATGCCGTCCACGCCGGCGGCCAGCAGGGCCTCCGGCGAGTCCACGACCTCGGCGCCGAACCGCTCGGCGGCGGCCTTGGCGGCGTCCGCGAACGGGTCGGTGACGACGAGGGACTCGACGGCGTCGAGCCCGGAGAGGGTCTCGGCGTGAAGGGCGCCGATACGGCCGAGGCCGAGGATTCCGATACGCATGGGTGATGCTCCTAGTTGTGAACGGGGGGTGGTGCGATGCCCTTGGGGGCACGGGGAACTGCGCGAACAGCCAAAACGGCGCCGCACACGACCGACGACAATGCGCGGCACATCCTTAGTCGAGTCCGCCCAGAACGTTCTGATCCCAATCGATGACGGACCCGGTAACCACCCCGGACCGATCCGACAGCAGAAACACCACGAACTCGGCGATCTCATCAGGCTGGCCCAACTTGCCCATCGGCAACTTCGCGGCAGCCTCCTCACGCCAGTCGTCCCCCGCCTCGTGGAACGCCCGCTGCGTCGCGTCCTCACCCTCCGTCGCCGTCCAGCCGATGTTCAGCCCGTTGATCCGCACCCGGTCCCACCGGTGCGCGTGCGCGGCGTTCCGGGTCAGGCCGATGAGGCCGGCCTTCGCGGCCACGTACGGCGCCAGAAACGGCTGACCCCCGTGCGCCGACGACGTGATGATGTTGACGATCGTGCCGGGCGCCTCCCGCGCGACCATGTCCGCGACCGCCGCCTGCATGGCGAAGAACGGCCCCTTGAGGTTGATCGCGACGTGCTGGTCGAACAGCTCGGGCGTGGTGTCCAGCAGCGTCCCCCGGGAGGTCAGCCCGGCGGAGTTCACGAGGCAGTCGATCCGGCCGTACGTCTCCACGACCCGGGCCACGGAGGCCTTCGCCTGCCCCGCGTCCGACAGGTCGGCCCGGACGTACAGGGCCTTGCCGCCCGCGGCGGTCAGCTCCGCCACCAGGGCCTCACCGGGCCCGGGCCGCCGCCCGGTGACGGCCACCACCGCCCCCTCGCGGACCGCGGCCCGCGCGACGGCGGCGCCGACACCCTGGCTGCCGCCGTTGACCAGGACGACCTTGTCGTCGAGAAGTCCCACGCGTTCCCTCAGCTCTCTCGCCGTTCGGTACCGGCCCGCAGCTCCGCTCGGAGCGCCTCCGGCGTCCACTCCTCGTGCAGGGCCCGCCGTACGAGATCCGCCTGGGAGGGCGGGGCCAGGCCGTCGACCGGCGGGTCGCTGTCGAGGTTGGTCGGGAAGGGGTAGCCCTCGGCGCTCGCCGCGATGACGTTGGCCAGCCACGCGTCGCTCGCGCCCTCGGCCTTCCGCTTCAGGAGCACGGGGTACACCGCGTTCGCCACGGCCTCCCGGTCCACCGTCTCCATCGCCCGCCCGAACGCGGACGACACCTGCAACAGGTTCGCCATGCGCCGGATGTCCGCCGAGCGGTTGGTGCCGGCGGCGTGGAAGAGGGCCGGGTTGAAGAAGACCGCGTCGCCCTTGGCGAGCGGCAGCTGCACCTGGTGCGCCTCGAAGTACGCCCGGAACTCCGGGAGCCGCCAGGCGAGATAGCCCGGCTCGTACTTCTGCGAGTGCGGCAGGTACATCGTCGGCCCGGACTCCACCGGCATGTCGCAGTGCGCGACCGCACCCTGGAGGGTCAGCACGGGGGAGAGGCGGTGCACGTGCCCCGGGTAGGCGGCGGCGACCTCGTTGGACAGGAAGCCCAGATGGTAGTCGCGGTGCGCCGTCTGGGCGGCGCCGCCCGGGTTGACCACGTTGAGCTGCGAGGTGACCTGGTAGCCGGGGCCCAGCCAGGCCGTGGCCACGAGGGCGAGGACGTCGTTGGCGTAGTAGTCGGCGAACGCCTCCGCGTCGTACAGGGCCGCCTTCTCCAGCGCGTTCCACACCCGGTCGTTGGCGCCCGGCTTCGCGAAGTGGTCACCGGCCGTCGCGCCCGAGGCACGCTGCTCGGCGATCAGGGCGTCGAACACGGCCGTGGCCCGGTCCACGACCTCCGGGTCCGGGAAGGCACCGCGGAAGACGACGATGCCGGGCCCGTCGGCGAGCGCGCGCACCAGCTCGGCCTGGACCACCCGGTCGCCCTCGAGCAGGCCGGTGTCGTAGACCGGCACGTTCCGCTCCACGGCCGAGGCGTGCGGATAGTCGACGGGATCGGTCGCCTGCTCGACCAGCGCGCGGAACGCGTCGAGGTCGCAGTCCTGCTCGGACAGCCAGGCGCGGCGGTGTACGGAAGTGAAGGACATCGTCGTCCCTTCGGGGTCACGGAGCGACGCAGCCCTGTCATTCTTGTCAGTACAAACCCCTCGAACAACCAGCAGCGAGCCATCAAAAACCCCTCAAGGAGCCGGCGCATGGGCCACCCCTTCCCGATCCGGGAGATCGCACGTCAGGCGGGCCTGAGCGAGGCGACCGTCGACCGGGTCCTGAACGGCAGGGGAGGGGTGCGGGAGAGCACGGCCCGGGAGGTGCACCAGGCCATCGCCGACCTGGACCGGCAGCGCACCCAGGTCCGGCTCGTCGGCCGGACGTTCATGGTCGACATCGTGATGCAGGCGCCCGAGCGCTTCACCACCGCGATCCGCGCCGCCCTGGAGGCCGAGCTGCCGTCCCTGCACCCGGCGGTGCTGCGCTCCCGCTTCCACTTCCGCGAGACCGGCCCGGTCGGGGAGCTGGTGCGGATCCTGGACCGGATCGCCCGGCGCGGCTCACAGGGCGTGATCCTCAAGGCCCCGGACGTCCCCGAGGTCACGGCCGCGGTCGGCCGGCTCGCGGCGGCCGGCATACCGGTCGTGACGCTGGTGACGGACCTGCCGTCCAGCGCCCGCCTCGCCTACGTCGGCATCGACGACCGGGCGGCCGGCGCGACAGCGGCGTATCTGATGGGCCAGTGGCTGGGGGAGCGGCCGGGCAACATCCTGACCAGCCTCAGCAGCGGCTTCTTCCGCAACGAGGAGGAGCGCGAGATGGGCTTCCGCAGCGCCATGCGCGCCCGGCACCCCGGGCGCACGCTGGTCGAGATCGCCGAGGGGCAGGGGCTGGACGCCACCCAGTACGACCTCGTCCGGGCAGCGCTGAAACGCGACCCGGACATCCGCGCGGTGTACTCGATCGGCGGCGGCAACATCGCCACGCTGAAGGCCTTCGACGACCTCCGCCGCGAGTGCGCCGTGTTCATCGCACACGACCTCGACCACGACAACACCCGGCTGCTGCGCGCGCACCGCCTGTCCGCCGTGCTCCACCACGACCTCCGCCAGGACGTTCGCGAGGCCTGCCACACCGTCATGCGCGCTCACGGCGCGCTGCCGCCGGCGGGACCGCCCCTGCCGTCGGCGATCCAGGTGGTGACGCCGTACAACATGCCGCAGCAGGCGCCCGTGTGATCCGGCGGCATGAGCGCGCGTGGATCCGGAAGCGGAGCTCGCGCGGCGCCTACCGTCAGGCCCATGTGGACCTCGCGCCCGGACGGCGGACCCGAGCGGCTGGTGACCCTGGTCGACGGGGTGTTCGCCATCGCCATCACCCTGCTCGTCCTCGATCTCTCCGTGCCGCGGGACCTCGATCCCGCCGCGTACCGCAGGGCTCTGCGCGAGCTGCTGCCGGACCTCGGGGCGTACGCGCTGAGCGTCGCGGTGCTGGGCAGCTTCTGGCGCGACAACCGCCGGATCTTCCAGGGCGTGCGGGAGATCGACGGACAGGTGATCAGCCTTTCGGTCGCGGGGCTCGGGGTCGCCGCCCTCGTGCCGTTCCCGACCCGGCTGCTGGCCGAGTACGGCGACCTGTCCGTGTCGGTCGCCGTCTACGCGGGGGCGGTCGCCGCGCTCGGCGCCTGCCATCTGGCGGTGGCCACCGTCCTGGCCAAGCGGCCCTGGCTGCGGCACGACACGCCCTCCGAGGCGACGACCACGCTCTATCTCGTCGACAGCGCGGCGTCGGTGGTGATCTTCCTCGCCACCGTCCCGCTGGTCTTCGCGACCGGCCCCAGGATCATGTGGCTGTGGCTCGTCCTCGTCCCCGTGAAGGTCTACCTGGGCCGGCGGCTCCAGGGCCCGGGCTGAGGCCGGCGCCCCGCCCCGGCAGGACCGGGGCGCCGCGTCACGCCGGACCGTCCACCGGCGCCCACGTACCGCTCCGCGCCGACCGCGCCATCGCGTCCAGCGCGGCCGCACTGTGCACGGCGTCCATGAGGGTCGCCCCGTGCGGAGTGCCCTCGGCGACCGACCGGAGGAAGCGGTACGCCTCGATGACCTTCAGGTCGTCGTACCCCATGGCGTTCGCCGCGCCGGGCTGGAACGCGGCGAACTCGCCGTGGCCCGGGCCGACGTACACCGTCGTCACCGCCTGGTCCTGGTACGTCGTGCCGCGGCTGATCCCCAGCTCGTTCATGCGGCGGAAGTCCCAGAACACCGCCCCCTTCGTGCCGTGCACCTCGAAGCCGTAGTTGTTCTGCTCGCCCACCGAGACCCGGCAGGCCTCCAGCACACCGCGCGCCCCGGAGGCGAAGCGCAGCAGGCAGCCGACGTAGTCCTCGTTCTCGACCGGGCCGAGTTCGCCGCCGGAGGCGCGGCTGTGGCCCGCCGTCGCCCCAGTGGGACGGGCCCGCTCCGGCAGGAAGATCGCCGTGTCGGCGGTCAGGGACGTGATGTCGCCCAGCAGGTGACGGGCCAGGTCAGCGCCGTGCGAGGCGAGGTCGCCCAGCACGCCGCTGCCGCCCCGCTCCCGCTCGTACCGCCAGGTCAGCGCGCCCTCGGGATGCGCCGCGTAGTCGCTGAACAGCCGGATGCGGACATGCGTGACCGCGCCGATCTCCCCCGAGGAGATCAGCTCGCGGGCCGCCTCGACGGCGGGCGCGTTGCGGTAGTTGAAGCCGACGGTGCCCTGTACACCCGCCTGGGCCACCGCCTCGGCCACCGCACGCGCGTCCTCGGCGGTCAGGCCCACCGGCTTCTCGATCCAGATGTGCTTGCCCGCCTCGGCCATGGCGACGCCGATCTCGCGGTGGAGGAAGTTCGGCGCGGTGATGCTGACCGCCTTCACCCGGGGGTCGGCGACCACCTCCCGCCAGTCACGCGTGGTCGACGCGAACCCGAACTGCGCGGCGGCCTCCTCAGCCCGGCCCGGCACCTCCTCGGCGACCGTGACCAGCTCCGGGACGAGCGGCAGCTGCGGATAGTGGTGCCGCACGCGCGCGTACGCCTGGGTGTGCACCCGTCCCATCCAGCCGAAACCGACGACGGCGACGCCGAGCGTGTCCACCATGAGAGCCCCTCTTTGGACCGTTCCAGAACCTGTCCGGGCCACCCTGAGTGCGGTTTCCCGCCGCTGTCAACCCTTTGACAAGGCGACGACCCTCATGGAACGGTCCATGTCATGAGACCGCCGACGATCCGAGACGTTGCCGAACGGGCCGGCATCTCCAAGTCGCTGGTCTCCCTGGTGCTGCGCGGTTCCGATCAGGTACGCCCCGAGAAGCGGGAGGCCGTGCTCCGTGCCGCCCAGGAGCTCGGCTACCGCCCCAACGCCGCCGCGCGCAGCCTCAGTGAGCAGCGCACCCGAACGGTCGGGGTCCTGCTGAACGACCTGCGCAACCCCTGGTTCGTCGACCTCCTCGACGGCCTGAACTCCCTCCTGCACGCGGGCGGCCTGCAGATGCTGCTCGCCGACGCCCGCCTCAACCGCCGCATCGGCCAGGACCCGGCCGACCCGCTCCTGGACCTCCGTGTCGACGGCCTGGTCGTGGTCGGCACCCTGCCCGATCGGGCGGCCCTCGGCGTGGTCGCCGAGCGGATGCCGGTCGTCCTGGCGGGCGCCCGCGAGCCCGTGCCACCCGGGGTGGACCAGGTCGCCGGCGACGACGAGCAGGGCGCCCGGCTGGTCACCGAGCACCTCATCGGCCTCGGCCACCGCCGCATCGCGCACCTCGCGGGCTACGGAGCCGTCGGCGAACTGCGCCGCCGCAGCTTCGAGGCGACGATGCGGGCGCACGGCCTGGCCGACCGGGCCGTCGTCGAAGCCGGCGACATGACCGAGGAGGGCGGCTACCGCGCCACCGTCCGCCTCCTCAGCCGGCCCGACCGCCCCACCGCCGTCTTCGCCGTCAACGACATCACCTGCGTCGGCGCCCTCTCGGCGGCGGAGGAACTGGGCCTGCGCGTCCCGCACGACGTGTCCGTCGTCGGCTACGACAACACGAGCATCTCCCGGCTGCGCCACCTGTGGCTCACCACCGTCGACAACGCCGGTCACGAGGTCGGCCGCCGCGCCGCCCGCTTCCTCCTCGACCGCTTCGAGCGGCCGGGGGGAGAAGGGCGGATCCATCTGGCGGCGCCGACGCTGGAGATCCGGGGGACGACGGGCCGGCTGTCCTAGATCGGACCCCCGGTGTCCGTCTCGACCTCTATGCCCTGGTCGGGTGCACCCGTCGACTTAGCGTATTGTTTGCGGCATATGCATACGAGTTGAGGCTTGTGGGCATCATAGGACGAAGGGGGAGCAACGGGTGGATGAGGCGCGGGACCGGCGTGTCCGGCTGGCCGAAACGACCGGAGGTGCCGTCACGGGGCTGCTCGCCCTCGCGTCCTGCGCCGCACACGCGACCAAGGCGGAACTGCCCTGGTGGGCCGTCCTCGCCGTCGCCGTGTCGACAGCGGGTCTCGCTGCGATCCTCCCGCCGCACCCCACCGGTCACACCCCGCCCGACGTCCACGAGGGCTCGCCCTGCGGATGCGGTAGGGTTGACCTGCGCGATCACGCGGTTCACCCGCGCGAGCCGCATCGGGACGTGGCGCAGCTTGGTAGCGCACTTG
>NZ_WWIQ01000054.1:95188-173268 GCF_009862985.1 Streptomyces sp. SID5464
TCCCGACGTGTGAGGCAGCAGATCAGAGGCCGTACCGGAGCTTTCCGGTGCGGCCTCTTGGTCGTTCCCGCGTCCGTCAGATCAGCAGCGCCTCCGGCACCCCGTTCCTGCGCACCCACTCCACCCGGTGCTCGGCGGCCAGGGCCAGGCCCCGGCGGCCGGCCTCGGCGGGCACCGGGAGCCGGCACAGGGCGTCGAGCGTGCGCAGCATCGTCTCGGCGAAGTGCCGCCCCAGTGCCGTGAGGCGGCCCGAGGACAGCAGGACCTCCGTGGCCTCCCGGGCGCCCGCGCGCCAGCGGGCGAACTGGGCGTGCGCCCGGGCGAGTTCCTCGGGATCCTGCTCCACGGCCCGGTGCCGGTTCCAGAACTGCGCCACCCCGAGGTGCGCGTACGCCCCGTGGAACAGGCCGAGCAGGGGCCGGGGGTCCGGGCGCCAGGGCGCGTAGTACCGCTCCTCGCCGCCGGGCTCGAACAGGTCGAAGAGGTGCAGGACGGCGGCGAACTTGCTGTGCTGCAACTCATGGGCGAGGGACAGGGCGAGAGCCCGACCGGTGCGCGGCCGGGACAGTGCCATGGAGCCGAACGCCTCCGCGCTGCTGCCGCTGAAGCTGCCCGTGCGGCCGAGGGGCACCAAGGTGCGTGGACCGGCGGCGAGTTCGGCGCAGGTCTCCGGATGGTGAGCCAGCAGCAGCCGGCAGGCCTCCCGGGCCGTCACCTCCCACCAGTGCAGATCGTCCGCCGTCAGACCCAGCGGCCGCTCGGGCACGCCGGGGAAGCGCAGCGGGTCCACGTCGTCCAGGAGCAGGGGCGCGCCGGTGTCCAGCACGACGAGCCGGTGCGCCGCCCGCCACCGTCCCGATGACTCGTACGGCGCCTTCGGCACGGCCACCGGGCCTGGAACGGAGCCCCGCCCTGCGACTCGGACCCTGGCCTCACCGGCGGCATCGATCTCCACCTCCGCCAGGTCGCCGGGCCCGGCACCGCGGAAGCGGGCGCCGCCGAGCGAGGGCAGGAAGACCTGGTCCGACGTCAGGGGCCACCGCACCCGTGCGGGTACGCCCGCGCGGACCGCGGCCGCCGCGGCGAGGGAGCTGAACGAGTGGACCGGCGGCTCACCCACCGCCCCGGCCTCACCCTCGACGACGCGGTCCAGCCGGGCCAGCAGGCCGACCAGCGCTGTCCCCGCCGACGGTTGCGCGAGGACCGCCGACACCGCCCGGGGATCGGCCCGATGGGCGGCCGCGAGGAGCTCCCAGGCCTGCCCGGCCGCCTCGGCCACGCCGCCGCCGATCTCACGGGCGGCCTCCGTGACCGCGTGCGCGCAGGCCAGGCGGCGGCTGTACTCGGCGCGGCCGAGCAGGCCCAGGGCCTCGGCCCCGCCGCCGCCCGTGGCGAGCGCGGTGAAGACCCTGCCGGGCACCCGGATCGGCCCGGGCCTCATGCCGCTTCCGCCGGGGCACCGCGCAGCCGGTCCAGGTCCCCGGCGAGCCGCTCCCTGACCCGCACGATCAGCGCGGCCAGGTCGGCACAGTAGACACTGGGGTTGGCGAAACCGGTGGCAGGGCGGTAGCGGTTGGCGTAGTGGCCGCCTCCGCACACCCGCCGCAGCCGGCAGTCGCGGCACTGCGCGGACAGACCGTCGGCGCCCCACTGGCGGGCCGCGACGCCCGGATGGCGCAGCAGCGCGTCGAAGGAGTCACGCTCGGCATGCAGGCCGGTCCGCGCGGCGCCGGGATAGGCCGTGCGCAGCGTGTCGTCCTGGGCGAGAGCGCCGTCCGTCTCCACCACGGCGTACCGCACGGGCGCCAGGCCCAGCGCCTCCGTCTCCGGGGTGCCGCCGAGCAGCAGCGTCATCATGTCCTCGAGCAGCCGCACCCGCGTGAGACGCCGTGGGGCCCCGTACCACCGCTCGAACACCCGCCACAGCCAGTCCGCGTACGGCGTGCCGGGCAGTCCGGGCCGCAGTCCGGGCGGGGGAGTGTGCCAGTTGCCCTGCGGCAGCAGGAAGTCCACCGCGGGCGGACGGTACGTCAGCAGGTGCTCGTAGCAGCGCACCGGATCGTTGCGGAGGTCGATGGTGCACAACAGGCCCGCGAACAGCTCGCGATGGGGCCCGTCGGCCAGCCGGTGCAGGGCGGCGGCGACCCGGGCGTGGCTGCCGCGTCCGTCGGCACCACGGCGGTGCCGGTCGTGTGCGGCGCGGTCGCCGTCCAGGCTGACCGAGACCCGGATGCCGTGCGCGGCACACAGGTCGAGCCAGCGTTCGGTCAGCCGTACGCCGTTGGTCTGGAGCGTGAGGTGCAGTCGTACGCCCGGACCGGCCGCGGCGCGCAGTACCGAGGCGGCCCGGCCGACGGCGGCCTCCCCGGCGAGCAGCGGCTCGCCCCCGTGCAGCACCACCCCGGCCTCGCGCACCCCGTGCGCCGCCAGGTGTTCGGCGATGCGCTCGGCCGTGCGGTCGAGCGTCTCCGGGGCCATGGTGCGCGGCTGTTCGCGCCAACTGCTGTCGTGCGAGCGGTACATGTAGCAGTACTGGCAGGCGAGGTCGCAGCGGCTGTGCACCTTCAGCACGAAGGAGTGGAACGGAACGGGCGTCCATCCGGCCGCTTCCCGCGCCGCGACGTCGGCCGCGACCGGCCACGGTGGCTCCGCATGGCGCAGTCGATTCATACGTACCCCCCGGTTCGCATGCCGACCGGCCCGGTGCCCGCCCGGCCGGCCCACGCCATTTGGCCCAGTATTCGGCGCCGGTGACAGACCGTCAACATCGAGATTCCGTCGTCCGGGCCGCCACCGCCCGAAAGTAGCCGTTTTCCCGGGCCGCCCCGTGGGGACGTCAACACTGGACACCACGTCCCCGGACACGGACGCGCAGGCGTGCGGGGCCGCCGCGAACGGCGGTCCGTCGGGCACCGCGGAGGATGGGCCATGGCAGAGCTCGAGGAAGCGGGTGCCGAGCAGGGCGAGGCGACCCTGGAGTCCGTCGTGCTGGACCTCACCGACGTGCCGCTGGACGACGTCGCCGCACTGCCGTCCTCGGTGCTCGGGGAGACCCTGCGCCGGCTGCGGACGGGGCGCACACCGGGCGACCCCTTCGTCACCGGGTTCAGCGAGAGCCAGTGACCGGCTCCGGGCACCGACGCCACCCTCGCGCGAAACCGCCTGATCAGGGGCAACCCGCCCTATACTGACCGTCCCTGACTGTCGTGCCCCACCGTCCAGCACCTGCCGTCGAAGCGGAGTGGCCATGCCCGACACCCACGCAGCCGACCGCCCGGGACGGTTCGCCCTCTTCTGCTCCACCGCGGAGAACCTCGGCGTCAGCACGACCGTGCGCAACGTCGCTGACCTGCTGGCCGCGGGCAACCGCAGCGTCCTGATCGTGGACGGCCGCGCCCCGGGCACACCGGCGCCCGATGCCGCCGGGGGTGTGCCGGCGGGAACCCCGACGCCCGTGCCGGAGCCCGAGCCCGGGCGGATCGCCCTCGTGGCACGACCGGACGCGGCCTCCCTCCTCGCCCTCGCCTCAGACACCGCCGCGCTGCGCTACGACCATGTGCTCGTCGAGGCGCCGCTGCCCGACGCGCCCGGCGCGCCGCCGGAGGGCAGGCTCGGCTCGTCGGCCGACTCGCTGGTGCTCTGCTTCGCGATGACGGCCTGGTCCATCGACGGCGCCGCCGCCCTGGCCGAGCAGATGAGCGGCGCCCGCTCCGGCCGGCCCGTGCGCCTCATGGCCCTCGGCCTGAAGAGCAACGTCGAGTCGCACGACCGGCTGCGCGGCGCCCGCGAACGGGTGCGCCGCAAGTTCGGCCCCCTCACCCGGACCTCCCACACGTCAGAGCTCGCCTTCCTGGAGATCCCGTACCACCCGCTCTACCTGGACACCCGGCAGCTCGCCGTGGAGAGCGAGCCGGAAGGCTCCGTGACCGGCCTGCGCCCCTACTACGAGCGGCTCGCCGACTGGCTGCGCAACCGGCGGCCGGTGCCGCTCAGCCGGGTCACCATCGTCCACTCCCAGCGCCACGCCCCCTGGGCCGCCTGGCTGGAGGACCAGTTCCGGCGCGGCGGCATCCGCACCGAACTGCGCGCCCAGGACGCCTACTCCGGCGACCGGCCCGCTCCCGGCACGGCCCTGCTGTTCCTCTCCCCGGCGGACATGGACCACACCGCGCTGGCCCAGCTCGCCGCGCTGTCCCACCCCGACGTCCGGATCGTGCTGGCCGACGAGCCCTTCCCGGACCCGGGGGCCGCACACCACGAGCGCATCGACCTGCGCGGGACCGACGAGGACGAGGCCGTGCGGCGGCTGTGGTCCGGACTCGGCCTCGGCACCCCGCCCCCGGCGGACGGCACGCCCGGCCCCCGGTTCCCGCGGCTGCCCGCCGTGACCAACGTGGCCCCCCGCTACAGCGGGTTCGTCGGCAGGGACGACGTCCTCGGCGCTCTCCTGGAGGAACTGCACGCGGCCGGCCGGGACCGCACCCCGCTGGTCGTGCACGCCGCGAGCGGCTGGGGCAAGAGCGAGACCGTGCGGGAGCTGTGCCACCGATTCGGCTCCGCCTACGACGTGGTCTGGTGGGTGCGCTCCTGGGAGATCCCGCGCGCCCGCCGCGGCCTGAAGCGGCTCGCCGGCCGGCTGGACCTGGTCACGACGGGCGACGGCGCCTCCCCGGAACTGTTCGACCACCTCTCCCGCACCGACACCCGGAGCTGGCTGCTCGTCTACGACGGCGCCGAAAGCCCGGACGGCCTGCGGGAGTTGCTGCCCACCCCGCACGCCCGCGGGCACGTCCTGATCACCAGTCGCACCGCCCCGGCCACGGCCGGCATGGCGGCGTTCGCCCTGCCACCGATGTCGCCCGCCGAATGCCGGGCCGTGCTGGGGGAGCAGCTCCCGGAGATCGACGAGGACCAGGCCGAGCGCGTCGGACAGGTCGTGGGCTTCGTCCCGCTCGCCGTGCGCATCGCCGCCCTCTGTCTCGCCGAGCGCGCCGCGGCGCACCGGCGCGACGACAGCATGGGCGACCGGGCCGCCGCCCGGGCGGCCGTCGGCTATCTCCTCGCCGAGTACCGCACCGCCCAGCAGGCCCTGCTCGAACGCGAGGGCACCGCCCCGCCCGTCGCGGTCATGGTGCGGGTGGCCCGGCAGACGGTGCTGCACACGCCGGGCGCCGCCGCCTGGCGTGCCGAGAGCCGCACCAGCGACGCCCTCGGCTGGCTGCTGAACGCGGCGTCCCTGCTCACCGGGCGCGGCATGGGGCTGGAACTGCTGCGTTCGAGACGCATCCTCGCCGAGCTGGCCGGCGACGGTACGACGGCCCGGAACCCCGGCGCGGCCCGGCCCCCGGCCGACCCGCGGCTGCCCGACGAGCACATGGTGAGCGTCGCCCTGTGGGCCCTGTCCCGGGTCGGGCTGCTGGACGTCGACTTCGACCGGCCCGACCAGCCCCTCGGACAGCACCACGCCGTACGGGACGCCGTCCGCGCCGGCATGGAACCGGCCGAGCGCGCCCACATCGAGCAGGTGCTGCGCGGCACCCTCGCCGAGTTCACCCCGGACGAGGACCGCGGCCTGTCCGCCGACTGGGCGCGCGAGGTGTACTCGCTGCGGCTGTGGGAGGACCACCGGCCCCGGGTCCGGCGCTCGCTGCTGCGCCACCTCAACGCCCTGAGCCAGCGCGGCGAGACCGCCGACCTGGCCCGACTGCTCGACATCTCCGACCGAGCCCGGGCGGCCTGGTGCCCGGAGGGCGACGACCCGTCACCGGAGTACCTGCGCCTGCTCAACCTCACCGCCCGGGCCCACCGCCTCGACGGCGCCTACGAACAGGCCCGCCAGCTGGCCGAACAGGCCCTGCGCGGCCACCGCAGACTGCTGGGCCCGCTGCACCCGAGAACGCTGCTGTCCGCCGACTCCTACGGCGCCGTCCTGCGCTCCCTCGGCAGGTTCTCCGACGCGCTGTTCCAGGCCCGCCCCGTGCTGGAGGGCCTGACGCTGCTGCTCGGCCCGCAGCACAGCGCGACCGTGCAGGCCGAGCACAACCTCGCGTTCACGGAGGCACTGAGCGGCCGGGCCCCCGACGCGCTGGCCCGGCTCCTCGCCCGGTTCCGCTACCGCCAGGCCGTCGGCGGCGAGGACGACCCGGCCGTCTGGCGGTCCGCCGACCTGCTCGCCTGGGTCTACCGGACGCTGGGCCGCGACGCGGAGTCCCAGGACCTGCTGCGGCAGTGGCTGCACCGGCACGGCGGCGTCGCGACGGGCACCCGGCTGAGCATCGAACGCGGCCTGGCCGTCAGCGAACGACGCATCACCTACAACTCCGCACGCTCGCACGAGACCGTCTACGGCTACGAGAAGGCCCTGGAGCGCGACCGGCGGCTGCTCGCCGAGTCCACCAGCCGGTTCGGCGCCGACCAGCTCGAGACCGTGCGCTGCCGCTTCAGCCTGGCGGCCGACCTGCACGCGCTGGGCAAGCACGACGAGGCCGAACACGAGGCCCGCCAGTGCAGCCGCGCGCTGGAAAACACACTCGGCGGCTGGCACCCCTACGCCGGACTGGCCGGGGTCCGGCACGGGGTGTACCTGCGGGCCACGGGCGCCGTCGAGGAGGCCGAGGCCACCGGCAGGGCCGCGCTCAATCTCCTGGAGGACCGGCTCGGCGACAGTCATGCCTGGGTGTCCGCCGCGGAGAACTCCCTCGCTGCGACCCTCGCGGCGGCCGGGCGGACCGAGGAGGCGGTCGTACTCGCCGAGCGCGCCCTGCGCCGTTTGCGGGACCTGGACATGGGGCATCGGCCCGACGGGCGGCGGGTGGGTGCGCACCACACCTGGCTCACCTCCCGGAGCACCGGATCCGCCCCACCGGCCAGGGACTTCGACATCGATCTGGAACTGCCCGGCATCTGAGCCCGACACCCGGGCGAAGGATCCAGGCCCGGCGCCGTCGCCCGGACGACGGTTCCCCGACGGAAAGGTGAGCGTACGTGGCAGCAGCCCCGCACCCGGAGACCGAGCTCTTCACCGAGTCCCACTGGTCCCCGGAGGCCCACGGCCGAATAACCGAGCTGTGCCAAGGGGCCTTCGCCGGCGTCCCCGCCCTCAGGTCGGTGTCCCACTACAGCAACGGAATCATCGACTTCGTCGTCCGCAGGGGCGACTGTCCCCCGCTGAGCAGTCTGGTCACCGAGCGCGGCGAGGACATCGCGAACGAGTCCCTGCCCGGCAGTCGGCTCCTGCTGTGCACCCAGGACCTGAACGCCCTGATGCGGCCGCTGGGCACGGGTGAGCTGATGCGCGTCGTGCTCGCCAACGCGCGCGGCGGCCTGTGGGGCGGTCGCGTCAAGGCGGGGGAGTACCTGTCCGCCCTCACCGACACGCCCGGCGGGATGCCCGCCGCGGACGAGGCCATGAACGGCCTCGTCTCCGCCATTCGCACCCGGGTGCACCACCTTCCCGACGAACTGCCCGGCGGCCTGGCGGGCCCTCCTGAACCGCTGCCGGAACACAAGGAGCGGCTGCGCATCGACTTCGGGACGGCGACGGCCGGACACGACGGACTGTCCGAGATGCGGCTGCGGGCCCTGTGGGGCGGCCACGTCAACAGCCTCGACCTCCAGTACGCCGCCTTCTACCGGGACTGGAAACTCGTCTGCGCGGGCGACGTCTTCGAGAACCCCGAGCTCGGCCCCCGCTTCCTCGACGTCAGCGTGCGCTCACGCCGTACCGGGTACCGCGACCTCGCCCAGAACCTGCGCGGCCATCTCGCCCGGCTCACCGACGCCCTGCGGCTGGTCGTGCAGCCGCCCGCCGATCGCCTGGTCCTGGACGTCCAGGAGGGCGCCGTGTTCGTGACCTGGCTGTCGCCGCGGGACTACGTCCTCGGGGTGACGCTGGACCAGCGGCAGGTCGGCCACGCGGAGAGCCGCCTGCACGAGCTGGCGGACGCCCTGCGCGAGCTCACGACGACCGAAGGGAACTGACCAGCGCGCCCCACACCTCGTCGGCGAGCGCCTCCACGGCGCGCGCCGCCGTGGGCCGGTGCGCCGGACCGGGGCTGCCGAGGGACTGGACGGGCAGCACCTCCACCGCCGTCTCGTACTCCCGGCAGACCCGGCGCAGCCGTGCCCACTGCTCCTCGGTCGGCGCGCCGGGCGCGGCCGAGCGGAACCAGGCGTCCGCGCCCGTACGGAACCGCTCCGTCAGCTGCCGGACCAGGGTGGCGCACCCCAGCGCCGTCAGATCGGCCCGCCCCGGCCGCGGCGGCGGTGCCTCGCCCGCCTCGGCCGGGCGGCCGGCCAGCCGCTCCACGGCCGCGTCGAGCAGCGCGAACACCTCCTCGAACCGCCCCTCGACGGGCTCCGGCAGCGCCGAACGCGCCGGACCGGGCGCAACCGCGACCAGATCGCGTCGGGCCAGATCGCTCACCGTCTGGCGCAGCTGGCCCAGTTGGGCGCTGTGCTCCCCGAGCGCACCGCGCAACTCACTGGTCAGATCCGCGAGATCGGCCTCCTGGCGCAGCTCCGTGAGACGGGCCCGCAACCGGTCCAGGGCCTCGTTCACGGCCCTCGGGAAGTCGCCCGGACGGTACAGCAGGGGCTGCGAGCCGAGCGAGCGCGCCAGCCGGTCCCGCATGGTCCGCGACACATGGCCGTTGACCACGAGCAGCACCTCGGCCTGGGCCGGATGCAGCGCGCTGCGCAGCGCCCGCACGCGCGCCGTGATGCGTTCCTGGTCGTCCGCGACGAGCACCGAACCGGTGACCACGATCGCGATGTAGGCGTTCGGGACGGGCTCCAGCCAGTACGCCACCACCAGCGACCCGTCGTCGGACGACGCCCGCGTCGGCACGGGGTCGCGCGACGCGATGCGCCACTGCCCGAGGGCCAGCGCGTCGTGGATCGTGGAGAGCACCTGGTCCTCGGACACGTTGTCGTGCAGCCCGCGTACGGCCCTCAGCACGGTCGCGGCGGTCACCTCCCGGACCGCGCCGCCGCGGTCCTCGCTCAACTGCCAGGCGTGGTGGCAGGTCTTGAGGATCTCTCGGGGCACTCCGCCGGTGAGTTCCTGAAGGATCGCCACCGACTCGGCGCCGAACGGCGCGGGCCACCGCTCGATCGCGTCCGTGCCCTGGGCGGAGACGGGACGAGCCCCCGAACCGACGTACTCGGCGACGAGTTCGGCGGTGAGCTCCGCGGTGAAGCGGGTCGGCCACAGCTGCACCACACGCTCGTGCAGGCTCGGGCGGAACGCGTTGAGCCCGCGCGGCGAGGTGCAGAACACCAGCAGACCGCCCCGGCTCACATAGACGTTGACCAGGCGCTCGAAGGCGTCGACGAACGTACGCCGGGACTCCTCAGGCCAGTCCAGCACCTTCTCCAGCGAGTCGATCAGCAGGACGTACGGTTTGCCGACCCTGCCGTGCAGGAAGCCCTGGACGGCCAGCGCGTCGAAGACCGGATCGATGCCCGTGACGGCGTCCTTGATGCCGCGTTCCTTCAGCTGCTGGGCGGGCTCGTCCCCGGTCAGCCACGCCCACACCATCGAGGTGAACCGCGGGTCCTGGAGCAGGGCGAGCGCGGTGGCGAACCTCCGGTGCTCCGTCACCTCGCCGAGCGTGACCCGCAGATCGGCGTGCAGCACCTCGGGGTCGTAGCGCAGGGCCGAGACGACCTTGTCCGGGTCGAGCACGCGGTCACGCAGCCCGGTGGCGATGTCGTCGAGGGCGATGTCGTCGAGCGGGACGTCGTCCGCCCGGCCGGGCCGCGGTCCGGAGCTCTGCTCGCCGACCCGGACCGCCGTCACATAGGCGTAGTAGTCCCGGACGAGTTCCTCGAACGCGGCGCGGCCCTCCGGGGTGTCCGCGGGACCGCGCAGCCGGTCGCGGTACATACGGCCGAAGTCCTGCGCCGGTTCGTCCACGATCCACATGGCCGGGCCGTCCGGACGGGCCAGCCCGTTGCACACCTCCCGTGCCGCGTGGCTCTTGCCGAGACCGAACTCGCCCACCACGGCGATGGCCCGGCCGCGCCGGCCGCCCCGGGGCCGGTCCCGGAGGTAGTCGCGCACCAGGTCCTGGAGTTCGTCCAGGATCCGGGTGGGGACGTGGGCGTTGCCCGAGTCCGCGGCCTCGACCGGGGCGTCACCGAGATCGGCCGAGGGGCCGAGCCGCACGACCGGCACCAGGGGGAAAGGGTTGCTGTACCAGGTGTCTGCGCTGCTTGCGGCCACGATGGCACTCCTTGCGGGTCCTGTCAGGCGCGGTCGGGGTGGCGTGGCGGGCGTCAGCCGCCGGGGCGGGGCCGGATCGGAGCACGGAGCAGGGCGTCGCGGCCCGTCCGCCGCGGCTCCCAGTGGGGTCTGAGCGCGTCGGCGTCGATCGGCCAGGGGTACGGGGCGCTGCGGAGCGCGTCCGCCGCCGAGTGGAAGACCTTCCGCAGTTCGCGGACGTCGCGGGGGTTCCATTCGCGGTGCGCTGCCATCAGAGAGCTCCTGTCCGGCTCGACCAGGACGTGCGGTGCGCCGTGGCCCGGCCGGGCGCTGCGGCTGAACCGCCAGATGTCCTCGCAGTTCAGCTCGCCCAGCGCGAGATGGGTGACCGCCGTCGATCCGCTGAGCCCGGCGGCCACTTCCTTCGCCGTCTCCGCCGCGCCCTGGCTCACTTCGACGAACAGTACGATCCTCGGGTGCGCATGGCTCAGACAGGTGCGCAGAAACGCCGCCCTGAGGTGTGCGTCGTTCCACCGTATGTGCGGGATCACGGCGAAGAGCAGCGCGTTGCGCTGGACCAGCAGATCGCTCATCTCGCCGTAGGCCAGGTACGGGTCCTCTTCGTCGATGATCGCCTTGACGCGGGACTCGGGGAAGTCGTGGAGCCGGAGCCTCTTCGCGACTTCGCGGCGTATGCGGGCGTTGATCAGCCGGGTCGGCGCGAACGACTCGCCGTCCGGGTCGACACTGATCCGGCGGCCGTCGTTCTCCAGCCCCGCCGTCGGCACGAACACGGGGAGCGGGTTCCCCACCGCGGCCCCGGCCGCCGCGACACGCTGCTTCACCTCGTAGAGGCACCGGTGGATGAGTGTCGTCTTGCCCATGCCCGGCGGGCCGCTGACGATCACGACACGGCCGTACCCCACGTTCGAGTCGAGGAGTTCACCGAGCTCGGGCCAGCTCCTGCCGAAGCGGTCCAGTGCCTCCCGGGAGTGGTCCACGTCCACCCACTGGTGCACGTGGTCCGGCTCCTTCCACGGCACCAGGGGATGGTCGGCGCTCAGCACGGCGGCACCGTTCGCGCCGTCCTCACCGCCGTGACCGTGGTTCATGCCGTTCGATCCGTACGGTTTGCGCACTCCGTAGGGGTTCGCCCAGTCGGAGCTGGTCATCCGTGGTGTCCTCCGGGGCTTGTGGGACGGCCGTTGCCGCGTATCCTCCGCAGCCACCACAGGGGCGCGGGGCGCAGCAGTTCCCCCACGTCCCGTGTCTGCCGGTCCAAGGTGGTGCGCACGGCACTCGCCTCGCTCTTTCTCTCGTGCGGTCCCAGGAGTCGCCCGTCCCGGCTGCCCGGCAGTGCCTCCGCCAGAGGCAGACGGTCGGCCAGCCGGCGGGCCGCTTCGCTGCGCGGAGCCGGGCCGGGCACCAGGGCCAGCAGGCCGGAGAGCGCCTCCCTGGCCCGGAGCGCCTCGGCGTGGTCCGCATCGGGATCCTGCTCGTACGCCGCGAGATACAGCCATGCGATCCTCCGGAATTCCCGCACCGCCGCCGCCAGTTGCCGGCTGCGCGTGCGCCGCTCCGCCGAGATCCGTTCCGTCATCTGCCCGACGAGGGTGAGCGCGGCTCCCGCCACGAGCAGGTACGCCCCGTCGAGGAAGCCGCTCTGACCTGAGCCGCCCTGGTCCGCCGACGCCCCCGGCGGATCGCCCGCGGCGGCCAGCAGCGCGTCGCAGACCCGCTCGAAGTCGCCCCGGTGCCGCTCGGCCCACTCGTCCAGCGACAGCACGCCGCCCTTCCGCCCGGGAACCTCGACGGCCTCGACACCGCCGCCGGTCCCCGGGGGCCGCCGCACCACACCGATCCGCAGCGCCGCGTCCCTGAGCTCGCCCCGGTGCTCGCCGGCCAGGCAGTACACCAGCCGGACATCGCTCCTGCCGGTGTCCGCGACGGCCGGCCCGGCGGTGACGGGAAGCAGCAGCAGGGCGAGGGCCGGGACGCCGAGCACAGCACGCCGCCCGCCTCCGCTCCCTCTCCGTTCGCCCATCCGGCCTCCCCGTGCCCCCTGGCCGCGGCCGCGTCCGGCCGCCGCACACCATCCGGTTACGCGGAGGACCGCAGTCCGTCGGCCGTGGCCGGAGGTGCCGGCGGCCCGTCGCCCTCGCCCGCCGGACGTCCGGGGAGACGCTCCAGCACGCCCCCGGGTTGCCGGTTCCTCCGGGACCTGTGGCGCGACCAGCAGCCGAACCCGATCTGTGCCCCGTAGTGCAGCAGGTTGACCGTCACCACGGCCGGGGCGACGATGCCGACCGTCTTCGGGAAGTCGCGTTCGAGGGTGAGGGCGAGCAGCACGGCCGTGAGGCCGTTCTGCTGGCCGATCCCCAGCAGGAACCGGTCCCTTCCCGACAGACCGCGGACGAAGAGGGGCATCAGCAGCACGGCCACCACCGCCTGCGCGACGAACGCCGTGGCACCGAGCAGCACCCCCGGGGCCGGCGACACTCCCTGGGCGACGAACAGCCCCAGCAGGGCGGTGGCGAGCAGGAAGGCACTGGAGACCGCCCGCGCGAGCGGCCGGGTGAACACCTTCGTACGCAGGAACAGCCCGGCGACGGCCACGGCGAGCATCAGCATGTTCGCGGCGGCGAGCACGAGCATGACCACGACCAGCAGTGCGGCGAGCGGCGTCGCCGGCCGCCGGGCCCCGCCGGCGTCGAGCTCCCGCCGGGCGGGCCACAGCCTGCCGCCCGCCCACCACAACAGCAGGGCACCGGCCAGCAGCAGCGCGTTGAGCGCCAGTCCGAGGGCGTAGCCGAGGGTGCCGCCGCCCACCACCGAGGGCGTGCCCGCGTGCCCGGCGGCCGTGTAGGCGTATCCGGCGACGTACAGCGTCAGCAGGACCGTCATCGGATCGTCGAACGACGCCCAAGCGGTGAGCAGGGACCGGGCGCGCTGCGACATGTGCCCGTCCCTGCTGAGCGCGGCCACCGACAGCGGGTCGATCTGCGCGACGACGATGCCGAGCACCAGGTACTCCGGGCGGTCGAAGGCCAGGACCATGACACCCGAGATGATGCCCGCCTTGAGGACCACCCCCAGGGTCACGGCCGCCACCACACCGCGCAGATCACGGCGCAGGTCGGCGAGGTCGATGCCGAACGTGCTGCCGTACAGGCCCACGGCGAGCAGCAGTCCGGTGGCGAAGACGTAGCCGGTGGTGCCGACCATGCGCGACGGATCCGTCACCAGGCCGATCACCGTCCCGAGGACCAGAGCGCCGAGCGCGCCGAGCAGGACGGCCGGAACCGCCTCCGGCAGTCTCGGCCGCCGGGCACGGTTGCGTCGGGACGTCTCCACTGGCTCCCCCCATCCCCCGGTGTTACGCCGCGAGCGTAGTCGGGCCGCCGGCACCTCGTGCGCTTTCTGGTACGGACGTGCAACCGCGAGAGCAATCAAGCGTAGGCGTCATCATCCGGACGGCGTAACGCCATTGCCAGCCGTTCCCTTGCACGATGCCCGGCGACGGCTGCCGTTGAACGCTCTTCACCCCTGGGGCGGAACCACGGCAGCGCGGCCGGTGCGCCCCGTGTCCGCCCCGCCGCCCTGGGCGGGCTCTCGACGCCGTTCCGTCCGTCGGCCGTGCGCCCCCCGCCCCGGCCGGACTTCGGCGTGAACGAGTGGATGGCGGCGCACGCGCGGGCGGGCCGCACACGGCAGTTCGACCCGCATGCGTCATCGGACGCACGCGCGCCATGGCCGACGGCACATGGCGTGGTCGAGGACGTCACCCACCCCCCGATGAGGCGACGTCCTCGACCGCTCCCCCGGCGCCGGACTGTGGCTCAGGTGTCCGCGCGGGTCAGTGCCGTCACCAGCACATCACCGCCGTCTCGCCGGAACCCCAGGCGGAGTACAGGCGTACGCGGACGAAATAACGGCGGCCCTTGACGAGCCGGGCGCTGATCGTGGCGTTGTGCGGAGTTCCCCCGTCGTCCTGCCCGGCGAGGTAGCGGGGTTCCCCGTCCCGCTCCTCGAAGACCACGACGACGGTGTCGCTGTCGCCGAAGGTGCCCAGGGTGTACGTGCGGGTCTCCGGCGGGTCGACGACGAAGTCGGCCTGCTCGCCGGGCCCGAGACCGAGCGGTGCCGAGCGGAACGGCACCAGCGCGGACGGACCCGGCCGATCCGCCGGCGGATACCAGCGGAGCACGAACTCCTTGTCGGCGGCGGACAGGGTGCCGGGCGGGTTCAGACCCGCGCGGTACTGCTCCGGCTCCAGGACCAGCCCCGACGAGAACGGATACTCCATGATCGACTGCGGGTCCCAGACGGAGCCGTTGACCTCGTCCGGGTCGAGCTTGCGCAGGATGTTGTAGTGCGTCCGCTCCCGGCTCCAGTGGTTGGGCGGGCCCGCCAGTTCGGCGTACACGGCCTCGTCGTCCCAGTGGATGCCGGCGAACGGGCTCTGGTGCTCGTGCAGCATGCCGAGCGCGTGCCCGATCTCGTGCAGGGCCGTCCCGCGCTCCCCGGGCGCGGTCAGGTCCCAGCCGAAGTTCATGGTGCGCTCGTGCCGGCCGGCCTGCAGCGCGTCCCGGCCCACCGCCGACCAGGAGCCGGCGCCGAGCTGGAACCCGATGCGCAGTTCTGCCTCCGAGCGGTCGTCGACCTCGGCGAAGGCGATCCCGATGCCGAGGTCCTGCCACTGCGTGAAGCACTCGCGCACCACGTCCCGCTGCTCCTCGGCACCGGCCCACGGCACCCGTCGCGTCATCCCCCTCCCCGGCACGGGGATGACGGACGCGTCGGTGTCACGGTCGAAGAAGCAGTAGTGCAGAACCGTGCCGTTGACCCACATCCGCCGCCCGCTCGCGAGCGCGCTCAGCCGCTCGGCCGCCAGCCCCGGTGCGAAGGCGGGCGCCGGCGCCTGTGCCAGCGAGCAGTAGCGTGCGGTCATGGCCACAGCCTGCCCCGCGGCCGGTCCCGGGCGCCTGAGTCGGGGGCTACTCAAGTCGCCCTGTATCAGAAGTGAGTAGCCGCGCTCATGTCTGTGTGACGACTTACGAGAGGGACGCGACGACGCTGGAGCTGCCCTGGCCGTTCGCCGGGCGGGAGGACGAACTGGAGCTGGTCCGCCGGTCCCTGGCCGGCGGGCGCCGCGGCATCGTGGTGACGGGCCCGGCGGGCTGTGGCAAGACCCGCCTCGTCACCGAGGCGATCCGCGGCTCCGACTGCGCCCGGGCGGCGGGTACGCCCGAGGGCCGGGCGATGCCCTTCGCCGCGTTCGCCCATCTGCTGCCCGAGTCGGTCACCCTGCACCGCGCCGTCCAGCTCCTGTCCGGCCTGCGCACGCTGCTGGTGGACGACGCGCACCTCCTCGACGACGCCTCCGCCGCCCTGGTCCACCAGCTCGCCGTGCACGGCCGCACCCGCCTGCTGGTCGTCGCGACCGACGGCACCCCGGTGCCGGGCGCGATCTCCCGGCTGTGGACCGGTGAGCTCCTGCCGCGTCTGGCTCTGGAACGGCTGCCCGGGGAGGAGACCGCGCAGCTGCTCACCGCCGGGGCCGGCCCTATCGAACCGCTCACCGTCAACCGTTTGCGGCGCCTGAGCCGGGGCGACCTGCGGCTGCTGCGGGACCTGCTCGGGGCGGTGCGGGGGCGGCTCACCCTCGTCCCGGACACCGGCGAACGGGCGTGGCGGGGCCCGGTGCCACTGACCACGGCCGTCCGCGAGCGCACCGCCCACGTCCTCGGCCGCACCTGCCCGCTCGAACGGGAGGCCCTCGACCGCCTCGCCTTCGCCGAGCCTCTGTCGCCGGCGCTGGACGATCTGGACCTCGGGGCCCTCGAAGTCCTGGAAACCGAGGGCCTGATCGAGGTCGACGACCTGGGCGGGGTCCGCCTGGCACACCCCCTCCACGGCCCGGTGCTCAGAGCCGCGGCGGGCCGGCTGCGGGCGCGCCGGCTGTCGCGGACGCCGGACGCGTACGCCGCCGCCCTCGACGCCGAGTCGGCCGCACTGGCCCGCCGGATCGACCAGGACGACGTACGGGCGATGCCCACACCGGTGGGGGAGTGGCTGGTCGCCGAGGGCGGCCCGCTGCCCGGCCGGTACGCCGCCGTACGTGCCCGGTTCGCCAGGCTGCGCGGGGAGCTGAGGGACGCGGCGGCCTGGGCGCGGGAGGGCCTCCGGGACGACCCCGAGGACGTGGCGTGCCGGGCGGAACTCGCCTGCGCCTGCGCACCGGTGGACCCCCGCGGGGACCTGGACCTCGACGCCCTCGCCGAGCCCTACGACGCCGTCCGTCTCGGCGCCCCCGAAAAGGTCATCGACCGGCTGACCGGCGTGTTCGCCCGGCACGCCGACGCGCTCACCCGTGCCGACGGGCCGGCCCTGGACGAGGTGGCCGAGGAACTGGAGCGGCGCGGTTTCACGCTGTTCGCCGCGGAGGCGCACGCCCAGGCCGTGCGCGCCCACCGCGATCCGAGCGCCGCCCGGCACTCCCGCACCCGGGCCGTCGCCCTGGCCCGGCGCTGCCAGGGCGCCCGCACACCCGCCCTGTCCGGGCTGGTCCTCGGCGAACTCACCGCCCGGCAACGGCAGATCGTCACGCTCGCGGCCGCGGGCCTGAGCAACCGGCAGATCGCCGAACGCCTCACCCTGTCCATCCGGACCGTCGGCAACCACCTGTACAGCGCCTACGCCCGGCTCGGCGCGAGCGACCGCGGCGCCCTGCCCTGGCTGTCGGAAGTCCCGGAGGCCCAGCCGGCCTAGGGGCCGCTCATGGACCGGCGGCCTGACCCGAACAGGGGACGGGTCAGGCCGCCCCGAACGCGGAGAACGCCCAGCCCGTGGCCTGGTGCAGCGCGTCGCCCGGCAGGGCGGCCCGGGCGTCGCGCAGCGCCTCCGCCAGCGACAGGCCGACCCCGAGGCCCTTGTGCAGGGCGAGCATCAGCGGCACCACCGCGGCGTCGTTGACGGGCGCGCTGCACGCCACCACCCCGGCCGTGCCGAGCGGCAGCAGCGCGGTGACCAGACCGAGCAGTTCGTCGGCGCCGACGGAGGCGAGGAGGGCGGTGTCGCAGCAGGACAGGATGATCCGGTAGGGGCTGCGGTCGAGGCGCTCGAAGTCGTGCACGACGATCGGGCCGTCGGCCATCCGCAGGGCGGAGAACAGCGGGCTGTCCGCGCGGAACGTGCCGTGCGCGGCGATGTGCGCCAGCGCGGCCCCGTCCAGCTCCTCCAGCACGCGCGGCACCCGCGCCTCGTCGCACTCCAGGACCGTCGCGCAGGCGTACCGGTCGGCCAGTTCGGGCACCTCGGCGCCGCCCGTCGCCAGACCCGGGCCGCGCACCAGCACATGGCGGCCGTCCGGGGGCGGCGCCGTCTCCCGGGCACGCAGCCAACTGCCCGCCGACGGCGACACGCTGAGCACCCGTTCGCGCAGCGACGGCAGCAGCGCCCACGGCACCCGGTGCAGCCGCCCCGGCGGCACGATCACCACCGGGCCGCCGCCCAGATGCGCCGCGGCCGGTCCGAGCAGCAGCTCCTCCAGCCGCCGCCCAGCGGCCTCCACCACCGCAAGCCGCGCCTCGGCCCCGGGGTGCGCCAGCCGCCGCAGTCCCGCCTGTACGTGCTCGGCCTCGGTCTCCGCGTCGGCCAGCAGCCCCGCCTCGAACCTGCGCACCCGCCCCTGCCCGCACAGCAGCACCTGCACGCGCCCGTCGAGCACGGCGAGTTCCACCAGCCGTACCTCGTCCCCCAGCCGCTCCAGCAGACGGCCGACGTCGAAGCGGTCGCCGCCCTCGGGGGCCTCGCCACGCATGTGCAGGGTCCGGGAGCGGATCTGCCGCTCCAGCCGCCGCTGTTCACGCTCCAGCGCCGGAACCGGCCGGCCCTCCATCCGGGCGGCGTCCGCCCGCGAGGCGATCTCGCGGAAGGCGGTCATGCCGCTGAGCAGCTCCGGGTCGGCGGGCGGCCGGGTCGGCGGGGTGGACAGCACCGTGGCCCGCCAGCGCTCGCTCCACACCAGCAGCCGCCGTGGCCCGCCGGAGACCAGGCTGGCCCGCTGCGCCAACGCCGCCAGTTCCGCGCCCTGTTCGGTGGCGCGGGCCCGCAGTTCCGAGGCACCCAGCGTCATCCGGTGGTCGTCGAGCACGTCCAGGCCGCGCCGGCACGCCTCCAGCACACCCCGGGTCGACCCGGCGGCCCGGGCCCGCAGTGCCTGTGCCGCCCAGCCCGTCATCCGCGCCAGCGGCGGGCCGGCTCGTCTGCTGCGGGCGGCGACGGCCAGATGCCGTTCGGCGTCCGCCGTCCAGCCCAGGCCCAGCGCGATCCGGCCCGCCAGCAGCGACGCCTCCGGCGCGGCCGGCGCGCCGAAGGCGGCCAGCTTCTCGGCCACCGCGGCGGCGTCGGCGACCAGCCGCCCCGAGCCGCGCCCGGCCGCGTGCCGCGCCTCGATCAGCACCAGCCGGGCGTGCGTCTCCCACCAGGTGCGCCGCTGCCCGGCGAACAGCCGCACCGCGAGGGCCGCCCGGGCGATCGCCGTGTGCGGGTCCCCGGCCAGCCGTGCGGCCCGCGCGGCGGCCAGCAGCAGCTCCGCCTTGCGGGTGGACTGCCCGCCGATCCCGTCCAGCCTCCCGATCGCCGCGTCCGCCTCGGCCAGCGCCTCGGGAGCCAGCCCGGCCGCCATCAGCACCTCGCAGCGCCGGATGTTCAGCATGAACGTCGGTGTACCGAGCCGGGCGTACCGCTCCTCCGCCTCGTCGAGCAGCCGCAGCGCCGCCGGCACGTCACCGGACCGGAACGCGGCGAGCCCCCGGCTCTCCACCGCGTCGGCCTTGTCGTGCTCCTGGCCCGTGGTGTCCCACAGCGCCTCGGCCGCGGTGAAGTCCGCCTCGGCCCGCTCCACCGCCCCCAGCGCCAGGTGGACGGTCGCCCGCAGGGTCAGCGCCCGCGCCGTCCAGATCACGTCCTCGGCCTGCCGCAGCACGGGAATCGCCCGGCGCACGTCCTCCAGCGCCTCGCGATGGTGACCGAGCACCCACCACACGTACGCCCGCCGGTACAGCACCCGCGCCCGCGTGTGCCCGCCGCCCCGCGCGACCCCCCGCTCGAACGCCGCCAGGCCCTCCCGGGTACGGCCCGCGTGCACCAGCGCCACGCCCAGGGTGGCCAGCACGTCCGCCTCACGGTCGGCCGAGTCCGCCCGCGCCGCGTACTCCCGGGCCCGCCGCAGGTGGTTCAGCGCGAGCCGCAGATCACCGAAGTCCCGCTGCCAGATGCCGATCACCTGGTGGGCGACGGACGCGTGCAGCGGGGAGGGACCGGCGTCGAGCAGCGCCCGGGCCCTCGTGAGAGCCTCGCCCGGGTCGGCGAACACCATCGGCAGCAGTTCCTGCACCGAATCGCTTCCCGCTGTCACTCCTCGGATGGTAGTGGCCCCCGAACCGCGCCACACAGGTTTGGCGCTGTATCAAAAGACCGCCCGGTGGCTCTTGTCGACGAGTACCGACGACCGTTCGCCGCACCGACCGACGCCGTCGCCCAGTGGGAGGACCCGCATGGCACCTCAGCGATTCCACGAGCAGTTCGATCAGATCCAGCGCTCGATGCCGGACGTCCCCCTGGCGATGGGACCGGACGACTCGGCCGAGTTCATGTACGAGAAGGGCGTCGTCCTCGTCCGCGACGGCGAGGAGGCCCGGATCGTCGAGGACACCGTACGGGCGCACTTCACGGCGGCACCCGACCTCGACCAGGACCAGGTCCGCCGGGCCGGTCCGCAGAGCAACCGCAGCGGCGTGACCCGGATCCGGGTCGGCGACCCCGGCGAGGGAAGCCGGGGGACGGACCGGGCCGTCGCGCAGGCGCTGCGGGCCGTGCGCGAGCGCGAGGCCCGGGCCGGGCACCGGATGGTCGCCCGCAACCACGTGGTGCACATCGCGGTCAACGCCTGCCCCGGCGACGAACCCGTTCCCGTCCCGGTGAGCGAGCCGCCCAACCCGGCCGCCGCGGACACGGCGTACGACCCGGACAGCGCCGTCGGCGTCCTCGTCGTCGACACCGGCCTCACGCACGACTACCGCTCCTGCGCACTCCTCGCCCACACCGACGGCGACGCCCAGGTCCAGGAGTGCGACGAGCAGGGGATCCTCCAGCAGTACGTCGGGCACGGCACGTTCATCGCCGGGCTCGTCGCCGCCGTCGCGCCCAGCACCGACATCACCGTGCGCGGCAGCCTCAACGACGCGGGCGCCATCCTGGAGTCGGAGTTCGGCGAGAAGCTCTTCGAGGCCGTCGACGCCGGTGGCTGGCCCGACGTCCTCAGCCTCTCCGCCGGCACCTCCAACGGCCGCACCGACGGCCTGCTCGGCGTGGAGAACTTCATGCGGGAACTGCGCGAGCAGCGCACCCTGCTGGTCGCCGCCGCCGGCAACAACGGCAGCGCCACCCCTTTCTGGCCCGCCGCCTACGCCGACCTGCCCGGCTGGGAGGACTCCGTGCTGTCCGTCGGTGCGCTGCGCAGCGACGGCGAGTCCGGCGCCTGCTTCACCAACCACGGCCCGTGGGTGAAGGTCTACGCCCCCGGCGAGCGCCTCACCAGTGCCCTCACCGGCTTCGAGACGCCCGTCCCGTACGTCTACCAGCACTCCACGTACGACGCCTGCCGCTACGGCTTCACCTACGGCTGTACCTGCCGGCACCCCCGCCACACCGGCGTGCTGAGCGACGAGAGCGCCGCCGCCAAGCCCGACCAGGTGATGTTCGAGGGGTACGCGCAGTGGAGCGGCACGTCCTTCGCCACCCCCGTGACCGCCGGCCTGGTCGCCGCCCACATGACGGCGCACCAGGAGACCGACCCGCGCGCGGCCCGGCGGCAACTGCTCGCCGCCGGCACCGGGTTCGCGGACATGCGCGGGGCACAGGTGCCCGCGCTGCGCCCGCCCACCTGGCGCCCTGTCCCGGTCGTGCGCCTCGGCCCCGGGCTGTGAGGGCCGAAGCCGCCCCCTCCACGGCGTACGATGACGTGCCGTACTCGAGGGGTGGGGCTGCCGTGGACCGTACTGATGCCGGCGCGCTCGTCCAGGCCGCCGCCGACGGCGACGCGGCGGCCTGGAAGGCGCTCGTGGAAGGGCTGAGCCCCTTGGTGTGGTCCGTGGTGCGGGCCCACCGGCTGTCCGACGCGGACGCCCACGAGGTGTACCAGACCGCCTGGTTCCGCTTCGCCCAGCACCTCGGCCGGATCAGGGAACCCGGCAAGGCGGGCGCATGGCTGGCGAGCACCGCGCGCCACGAGTGCCTGAAGGTCATCCGGAGCTCCCAACGGCTGACCCTGACGGACGATCCGCAGCTCCTGGACCGGGTCAGCGAGGACGGCACGCCGGAACAGTCGCTGCTCGACTCCGAGGAGGCCGCCGCCCAGAGCGAACGCGTACGGCGGTTGTGGCAGGAGTTCGAGGAACTGGGCGAGCGGTGCCGGCAGTTGCTGCGGGTGCTCATGGCCACGCCGCCGCCCAGCTACCAGGACGTGTCCGCCGCGCTCGGGATCGCGGTGGGCAGCATCGGGCCGCTGCGCCAGCGCTGTCTGCGGCGCCTGCGGGCCCGGCTCGAAGCGCGGGGGGCGATGTGAGCGACATGAACGACGACGTGTTCGACGAAGATGCCTGGGACGAGGGCGACTTCGACGCCGGGCCGCTGGAGGAGGAGCTCCGGCGGGCCGCCGCCGTCCTGGACCCCGTGCCGCCGGAACTCCAGCAGATCGCCGTCGACGCCTACGCGCTGCACGACCTGGACGCCCGCGTCGCGGAACTCACCTTCGACTCGCTGGTCGACGCCCTCCCGGTCCGGGGAGCAGGTGACGCGCCCCGGATGCTGACCTTCCGGGCGGGCGGGGTGACCGTCGACGTGGAGGTGACCGGCCACGGGCTGACGGGCCAGGTGCTGCCGCCGCAGCCGGCCCGGATCGAGGTCCTGTGCGGACCACGCCCCGGCACCTCGCTCACGGCCGACGACCTGGGCCGCTTCACCGCCGCCGCACCGCCGCCCGGCCCGTTCGCCCTGCGGCTGCGGACCGGCGGGGACGTGGTGGTGACGGAGTGGCTGCGGGCCTAGGACGAACCACGGGGCGGCGCCTGGCCGGTCAGCCGGACACGGCGTCGACCAGGCGGGCCAGCGCGGCGGCCAGCCGTTCCAGACCGGGACCGGCGGGACCGCCCGGCTCGGTCATGTAGGTGTCCCGGCGGATCTCCACCATGAGCGCCTCGACCCGCCGGTCGGTCCCGTAGAACTCCAGCGGCACATACGCCCCGCTGAACGGGCTGTCGAGCTCCGTCTCCGCGAAGGCCTGCCGCGCGGCGTCCAGCAGCCCGGGAGAGGTGTGGAAGGGGTCGGTGCCGAGACACACCGGCGGCCGGGCGCCCTGCCCGTGCAGCTCGTACGGCAGCCGGGCCCGGGGGTACGAGTGCACGTCGATGATCACCGCCCGCCCGGTGGCCGCCAGCCGGTCCGCCACAGCCTGTGTCATCGCCCGCGCGTACGGCAGGAAGTACCGTGCGACGAGCGGACCGGCCTCGACGTCCTCGGACCGCAGCACACCGCCGTGCGTGGTCCGGGTGTAGACCGCGCCCATGCCGACGGCCCGCATCTCCTCGCGTTCGTCGGGGAAGCGCTCGGGGTCGACGACCAGCCGCGACAGCCGGTTGACGAACCGCCACGGGACGACGCCGGCCGTCCGGGCCGCCGCCTCGGCGATCTGAGCCGTGTGCGCGTCGGTGATGTGGTCCAGCTCCCGCGCGAGCTCCTCGTCGCCGAGCACGATGTCCGCCCGTACGGACGGCGGTATCTCCCGCGCGGAGTGCGGGACGTGCAGGATCACGGGGGAGTGCCCGGCGCCGGGCAGGACGTCGAAGGACTGGGCATCGTCGGTCACTCGGCGGCTCCACGGGACGTGGTCGGGGGGGCTTCGCTCGAAAGCCCCGCCTCTTCGAACATAACTCCGCCCCGGCCGGGCGGTGCGCCGGCCGGGGCGGAGCGGATGGACCGATGGGCCCGGGGCGTCAGCTCAGGGACGCCAGCGCCTCGTTCCACGTGGCGGACGGGCGCATGACCTCGGCGGCCTTCGCCGGGTCGGGCTGGTAGTAGCCGCCGATGTCGGCCGGCTTGCCCTGGACGGCGGCCAGCTCTTCGACGATCTTCTGCTCGTTGGCGGCGAGCGTCTCGGCGATCGGGGCGAACGCCTTCGCCAGGTCCGCGTCGTCGGTCTGCTGGGCCAGCTCCTGCGCCCAGTACAGGGACAGGTAGAAGTGGCTGCCGCGGTTGTCGATGCCGCCGACGCGCCGGGCCGGGGACTTGTCCTCGTTGAGGAAGGTCGCCGTGGCGCGGTCGAGGGTGTCGGCGAGCACCTGGGCGCGGGCGTTGCCCGTCACCTTCGCGTACTGCTCGAGGGACGGCACGAGGGCGAAGAACTCACCCAGGGAGTCCCAGCGCAGGTAGTTCTCCTTGACCAGCTGCTGCACGTGCTTCGGCGCGGAGCCGCCCGCACCCGTCTCGAAGAGGCCGCCGCCCGCCATCAGCGGGACGACCGACAGCATCTTGGCGCTGGTGCCCAGCTCCAGGATCGGGAACAGGTCGGTCAGGTAGTCGCGCAGCACGTTGCCGGTCACCGAGATGGTGTTCTCGCCGCGGCGGATGCGCTCCACCGACAGCTTCGTGGCCTCGACCGGGTTCAGGATCCGGATGTCCAGGCCCTCGGTGTCGTGCTCCGGGAGGTACTGCTCGACCTTGGCGATCAGGTTGGCGTCGTGCGCGCGGGTCTCGTCCAGCCAGAACACCGCCGGGTCGCCGGTGGCGCGGGCGCGGGTGACGGCCAGCTTCACCCAGTCCCTGATCGGCGCGTCCTTGGTCTGGCAGGCGCGGAAGATGTCACCGGCCGAGACCGTCTGCTCGATGAGCGCGGTGCCGTGTCCGTCGACCAGGCGGACCGTGCCCGTGGTGGCGATCTCGAAGGTCTTGTCGTGGCTGCCGTACTCCTCGGCCTTCTGGGCCATGAGGCCGACGTTCGGCACCGTGCCCATGGTGGACGGGTCGAAGGCGCCGTTGGCCTTGCAGTCCTCGATCACGGCCTGGTAGACGCCCGCGTAGGAGGAGTCCGGGATGACCGCGAGGGCGTCGTGCTCCTGCCCGTCCGGACCCCACATGTGGCCGGAGGTGCGGATCATGGCCGGCATGGAGGCGTCGATGATGACGTCGGAGGGCACGTGCAGGTTGGTGATGCCCTTGTCGGAGTCGACCATCGCCAGCTCCGGGCCCTCGGTGAGCTCGGCGTCGAAGGACGCCTTGATCTCGGCGCCCTCCGGCAGGGAGTCGAGGCCCTTGTAGATGCCGCCCAGACCGTCGTTCGGGGTCAGGCCGGCCGCGGCGAGCTTGTCGCCGTACTTCGCGAACGTCTTCGGGAAGAAGGCGCGCACCACGTGACCGAAGACGATCGGGTCGGAGACCTTCATCATCGTGGCCTTCAGGTGCACCGAGAACAGCACGCCCTGGGCCTTGGCCTCGGCGACCTGCGCGGCCAGGAACTCGCGCAGCGCGGCGACCCGCATCACGGAGGCGTCGACGACCTCGCCCTGCTGGACGGGTACGGACTCGCGCAGCACGGTGGTGGTGCCGTCGTCGCCGACGAGCTCGATGCGCAGCGCGCCGTCCTCGGCGATCACCACGGACTTCTCGGTGGAGCGGAAGTCGTTCTGGCCCATGGTCGCCACGCTCGTCTTGGAGTCGGCGGACCAGGCGCCCATGCGGTGCGGGTGGGACTTGGCGTAGTTCTTGACCGACGCGGGGGCGCGGCGGTCCGAGTTGCCCTCACGCAGGACGGGGTTCACGGCGGAGCCCTTGACCTTGTCGTAGCGGGCGCGGATCTCGCGCTCCTCGTCGGTCTTCGGGTCGTCCGGGTAGTCCGGCAGCGCGTAGCCCTGGCCCTGGAGCTCGGCGATGGCGGCCTTGAGCTGCGGGATCGACGCCGAGATGTTCGGCAGCTTGATGATGTTGGCCGCGGGCGTCTTGGCCAGCCGGCCGAGCTCCGCGAGCGCGTCCGGGATGCGCTGGTCCTCGGTGAGGTACTCCGGGAACAGGGCGATGATGCGCCCGGCCAGCGAGATGTCGCGGGTTTCGACGGCGACACCCGCCTGCGAGGCGTACGCCTGGACCACCGGCAGGAAGGAATACGTCGCCAGGGCCGGGGCCTCGTCAGTGTGCGTATAGATGATGGTCGAGTCAGTCACCGGGTGCTCCGCTCCACGTCTGCAACATTGCTCGACATCAAGATATCTCCTGATCGACCTCGTCTCGACAGGGGTCCGTGCCCAGTTTCACGCCACCGATCACCCCGGGGTCCGTCTCCCGGGGGCAGCGCGGCGCGTGGCCGCCCTCCGACTGCCCCGGTCGGCGCGGCGGCGGCCCCGGCCGAAGACCGGCAGCTCCCGGCGAGCCCGCCCTCTCCGGCCCACAGCCGCGTCGCCCCGCCACCGCGCCCGCGCTTTGGCTTCCCGTGAACACCCGGGGCATGGATCCGGCGGGCCGCTGAGCGTCGCGTGGCTCCGGCCGGAAGGCCTGCCGCTCTTGGAGAGCTCGTCTTCTGCGGCTCGCAGTCGCGTCGGCCCGCCGCCTTCGCCTGCGCGTCGGCTTCCGGCGAACGCCCAGGGCATGGATGCGGCGGGCCGTTGTGCCGTCGCGGCGTGGCTCCGGCCGGAAGGCCTGTCGCTCTGGGCCAGCCTCTCTTCTCCGGCCCGCAGTCGCCTCGGTCGCCCGGCCACCCCCGCCGCCTTCGCCTGCGCGTCGGCTTCCGGCGAACGCCCCTGTCATGGTTCCGGCGGCCGCTGTGCGTCGGCGGCTCGCTCCGGTGCGCCCGGTATCCGACCGGCGAGCGGAGCGCCTGCGCACACCGTTCGGCCTCGCCGGTCACCGCCAGGGTGGTGCAGATCACGTCGGCCGACCCGAGGGCGTCGCAGCGGCGCTCAGCGAGGCCTCAGTCGAGCCGGGCCGAGGTGAGCTCGTTCGGCTCGATCTCGCCGGTCCGCTGCTGGGGGATGACGACCCCGCCCTGTTGGAGCGCCACCGTCCGGGCCGGGGCGGGGATGCGGATGCCCTCCGCGCGGTAGCGCTTGTGCAGCCGCTTGATGAACTCGTGCTTGATCCGGTACTGGTCGCTGAACTCGCCGACGCCCAGGATCACCGTGAAGCCGATGCGGGAGTCGCCGAAGGTGTGGAACCGGATGATCGGCTCGTGGTCCGGCACGGCGCCCTCGACCTCGGCCATGGTCTCGGCGATGACCTCGTTGGTCACCCGCTCCACGTGCTCCAGGTCGCTGTCGTACGCCACCCCGACCTGGACCAGGATGGTCAGCTGCTCCTCCGGCCGCATGAAGTTGGTCATGTTCGCCTTGGCGAGCTGGCCGTTGGGGATCACGACGAGGTTGTTGGACAGGTTGCGGATCGTCGTCTGCCGCCAGTTGATGTCCTCGACGTAACCCTCCTCACCACTGCTGAGACGGATGTAGTCACCGGGCTGGACGGTCTTGGACGCGAGGATGTGGATGCCCGCGAAGAGGTTGGCGAGGGTGTCCTGGAGCGCCAGCGCGACCGCCAGACCGCCCACCCCCAGGGCGGTGAGCATCGGGGCTATGGAGATCCCCAGCGTCTGGAGCACCACCAGGAAGCCGATGGCCAGGACCAGGATCCGGGTGATGTTGACGAAGATCGTGGCCGAGCCGGCGACCCCGGAGCGGGACTGGGTGACCGTGCGCACCAGGCCGGCAACCACCCGCGCCGCCGACACCGTCGCCACGAAGATGAGCAGCACCGTCAGCACCTGGTTGGTGTGGTGCTGCACCGTCCGGGTCAGCGGCAGCACCGCCGCCGCGCCCGCCACGCCACCCACCACCGCGGCCCACGGCAGCACGGCCCGCAGCGCGTGCACGATGACGTCGTCCCCGCTCCAGCGGGTGCGGTCGGCGTGCCCGCCCAGCCAGCGCAGCAGCAGGCGCAGCGCGAAGGCCGCCAGCAGGCCCGACGCCAGGGCGATGCCGGCGAAGACCAGATCGTCCGCGGTGAGCGCCCGGTTCACCTGACACCTCCGGGAAGAAGAACTGCGGCGAACGCCGTTGCCCGCCGCCTGATGTGAAGTTTCGTCACGTCGTCACCTGTTCGTCCTGCGGGATGTTCCGTCGTGCCCGGCCACCCTGACCTGCGGTCGGCACGACCGTTCATCCTGCCGCATTCCGTACGGGGTTTCGTACCGGGGAACGGGCCATACCCGGGCGTTCCCGGCCGGGCACTTCGGGGCCTGTCGGGCGGTCAGATGACCTTCAGCCGTACCAGCGCCCCGAGCGTCAGCGCGCCCGGCAGCAGGGGCAGCCAGACCGTGATGACGCGGAAGGCCAGGACCACGGCCGTGGCCACCGCGGCCGGGCCGCCCGCCGCCACCAGCGCCACGACCAGCGCCGCCTCCACCGAGCCGATCCCGCCCGGGGTGGGGACCAGCGCGACGGCGACCGTCGCCGCGAGGTAGGCCACCGCCATGTGCGCGGGCGGCACGTCCAGGCCCATCGCCTGGCCCACCAGTACCAGTACGGCCGCCTGCAACGCGGGGAAGGCGAAGGCCCCGCCCCACAGGGCCAGGGCCCGGGCCGGGCGGGTGTGCACCGAGCGGGCCTCGCCGAGCGCCGTCCGCAGGAAGGACAGCACGGCCGAGCGCACCCGCGGGACCAGGACCGGCACGGCCACCGCGATGACGAGCACCACACCGGCACCGGCCAGCAGCGGGCCGAACGCCGTCTCCGGGACCAGCGTGCCGAGCCGCAGCGCGCCGGGGAACGCGACGAGCAGGGCACCCAGCAGGGCCACCCGGCCGACGCTCTCCGCCAGCAGATACAGCGCGAGAGCCGCCGACGAACGGGCGAGCGGCAGCCCGCACACCGTCATGAACCGCAGGTTGACCGCGCTCGCGCCCAGCCCGGTCGGCAGCAGGTGGTTGGCCGCGCCCGCCGCGAACTGCGTGGCCAGCAGCCGCCGTCGGGGCAGCCGCTCGACGACCGCGCCCTGCCGGGTGCAGGCGGCGGCCACCCAGGTGAGACAGGTCGTGCCGGCCGCGGCCAGCAGCCACGGAAATTCGGCGTTGCCCAGATGCGCGAAACCCTCGGCGAGTACCGACCGGTGTCGCACCGCGACCACGGTGACCAGCAGGAGCGGAAGCAGACACAGGATCTGACGCAGGCGGCGGACCGGGACGCGACGGGGAAGTCGTCCCGGGCGGACTTCGGGGAGTTGTACCGCTGTCACGTCCGCAGAGGCTTCCCACGCCCCGCCAACGGCGGGTTGCGGACGGGCGGACGGCGTCTTACGTACGGGGAGCGGCTGGGAGGAGAGCGTCATCGGGGCCTTTGCGGGGGGACGGGAAGAGGGGGATCGGGCCGATTGTGCGGGATGTCGGGGCGATGTGCGAGCGCCTTGACCTCAAGATTGCTTGAGGTTCTACGGTCCTTCCCATGAGTATGGAGACCACAGCGTGGACACAACTGCACAGCGTCATGAACGCCCAGGAGGAACGCCGCCCCCTCGCCCGCGCCACCCTGCGCCGCATCGGCGTGTTCGCCCGCCCGCACCGGCGCCGCATCGCCTTCTTCGTCCTGCTGGGCGTGGGGACCGCCCTGCTCGCCGTGGCGACCCCCGTCCTGGCCGGGAGCGTCGTCGACGCGATCGTCTCGGACGGCACCGAGGGCACCGTCGTACGCCTGTCCCTGCTCATCGCGCTGATCGCGGTGGCGGAGGCGGCGCTCGGCATCCTCGGCCGGCGGCTGTCGGCGACGCTCGGCGAGCACCTCATCCTCGATCTGCGGACCGCCGTCTTCGACCATGTGCAGCGCATGCCGGTGGCGTTCTTCACACGCACTCGTACGGGCGCCCTCGTCTCCCGACTCAACAACGACGTCATCGGCGCCCAGCGCGCGTTCAGCAACACCCTGTCCGGAGTGGTCAGCAACCTCGTCACGCTGCTGCTCACCCTCGCCGTGATGCTCACGCTGTCCTGGCAGATCACCCTGCTGGCGCTGGTGCTGCTGCCGGTGTTCGTCATCCCCGCGCGGCGCATGGGCAGCCGTATGGCGCGCATGCAGCGGGAGGCGGCGACGCTGAACGCGGCGATGGGCACCCGCATGACCGAGCGCTTCTCCGCACCCGGCGCCACCCTGGTCAAGCTCTTCGGGCGCCCCGAGGAGGAGTCGGCGGAGTTCGCCGAACGCGCCCGCCGGGTCGCGGACATCGGCGTCCGGACGGCGACGGCCCAGGCCGCGTTCATCACCGCCCTCACCCTGGTCTCCGCCCTCGCCCTGGCCCTGGTCTACGGACTCGGCGGCACCCTCGCCCTGCGCGGCACGCTGGAGCCCGGCGCGGTCGTGTCGCTGGCGCTGCTCCTCACCCGGCTGTACGCGCCGCTGACCGCGCTCGCCGGGGCGCGGGTCGAGGTGATGAGCGCCCTCGTCAGCTTCGAGCGGGTCTTCGAGGTGCTCGACCTGAAGCCGCTCATCGAGGAGAAGCCGGACGCGCGCCGGGTGCCCGACGGGCCCGTGGCCGTCGAGTTCGACCACGTCCGCTTCGGCTACCCGTCCGCCGACAAGGTCTCCCTGGCCTCCCTGGAGGAGGTCGCCACGCTCGACGGGCGGGGCGGTGACGAGGTCCTGCACGGGATCTCCTTCCGCGCCGAACCGGGGCAGACCGTGGCGCTCGTCGGCTCCTCGGGTGCGGGCAAGTCGACCGTCGCGCAACTGCTGCCGCGCCTGTACGACGTCGACGAGGGCGCCGTCCGCGTCGGCGGCGTCGACGTCCGCGACCTGAGCGCGCGGTCCCTGCGGGAGACCCTCGGCATGGTCACCCAGGACGGGCACCTCTTCCACGACACCGTCCGCGCCAACCTCCTGCTGGCCCGCCCCACGGCCACGGAGAGCGATCTGTGGGACGCCCTGCGGCGGGCCCGTCTCGACGACCTCGTACGGTCCTTGCCCGACGGACTCGACACGGTGGTCGGCGAACGTGGCTACCGGCTCTCCGGCGGGGAACGCCAGCGCATGACCATCGCCCGGCTGCTGCTGGCCCGGCAGCGCGTCGTCATCCTCGACGAGGCCACCGCCCACCTCGACAACACCTCCGAGGCCGCCGTCCAGGAAGCGCTCGCCGAAGCCCTCGAAGGCCGCACGGCGGTCGTGATCGCCCACCGGCTCTCCACGGTCCGCACCGCCGACCAGATCCTGGTCGTCGAGGCCGGCCGGATCGTGGAAAGCGGCACGCACGAGGAACTCCTGGCGGCGGGAGGGCGGTACGCGGAGCTGTACCGGACCCAGTTCGGCGGGACGCAGAGCACGGCCGTGGACGGGGCGGCCGCGTAACACGCCCCGACCTGGGTGAACGGCTCCGGGCGCGCATCCGTACCCCTGACGAGTACTCCTGCCCGCGAGGGCAGGACAGTCCGCATCCGGAGAGGCGACGTGTCCCAGCAGCAACCGCACGCACGATCCAACCGCCGGCCCCTGTCCCGCTCCCCACGGCTGCGCGCCGCCGCGCCGGCCGTCGCGCTGGTCGTGCTCCCCCTGGTCACCGCCTGCGGTGGCGGTGACGACGCCACGCCGGCCGCCGCCGGCAGGACGGCGACGCCGAGCGGGTCCGCCGCTCCCCCCGCCGGAGTCGTCGCGCCGGCGAAGGTGGAGGTGATCGCCGGCCTGACCGGCTGCGAGGTGAAGATCCGCACGGAGGCCGACGAGTTGCGCGAGGGCGTGTGCCACACCGAGAAGGGGGACTACCTCATCACCACCTTCCCCGAGGAGAAGCTCAAGGAGACCTGGCTGGAGTCGGCCGGCGTGTACGGGGGCACGTACCTCGTCGGCATGCGCTGGGTGGTCAGCGCCAAGCCGGAGACGCTGGAGCCCCTCCGCGCGAAACTCGGCGGCACGATCCGGCAGTTGCGGGGCATCGGACCCGGCCCGAACGCCTCCTGACGTCACCGCGGCCCGAGCCGGCGGACGAGACCGGCGACCTGCTCGTCCTGCCGGGCGAGAAACGACTCGAAGGCACGGCCGGTCTCGAACACGTCTCTCCAGCCGTGCCGGCGGAGCTCGGCCCGCCACTGGCGGGAGTCGTGCAGCTCGGTCAGCGCCTCCACCCAGCGCCGCCGGTCGGTGTCGCTGATGCCGGGCGGGGCCACGATGCCCCGCCAGTTGTCGAAGACCAGGTCGATCCCCGAGGACTTCAAGGTCGGGACACCCGGCAGGACACCGACCGGTCGCTCACCGGTTACGGCCAGGACCCGCAGCCGGCCGCCGCGGATCTGGTCGAGGAACTCGCCGAACCCACTGGTGGCGATGTCGACCCTGCCCTCCAGCAGCGCGGGCAGCAGGTCGCCGCCCCCACCGTCGTACGGCACGTACGCGACCTTCCGCGGGTCGATGCCGACCGTTTGCGCCAGCCGCATCGGCAACAGGTGGTCGGGGCCGCCGACGGATGAGCCGCCGCCCACCCTGATGCTTCCCGGGTCCCTGCGCCAGGCGTCCACCAGCGCGCCGATCGTCCGGTACGGCGATTCCTTCCGGACGACGATCGCGCCGGACTCCTCGACGAGGCGTGCGATCGGGGTGGTTTCGGTGACGGTCACCTCGGACCCGGCCGCGTGCGCGGCGCCCACGACCCCGAGGCCCATCTGGAGGGCGAGATCGCCGTTGCCCTTCTCGTCGGCGAGACGCTTCAGGCCCACCGTGCCGCCGGCGCCGGGCAGATTGAACACCTGTACGTCGGAGGCGATCCCGGTCTCCTCCATGACCCGGGCCGCGGTACGGGCCGTGGTGTCGTAGCCGCCGCCAGGGGTGTTGGGCACCATGAGCCGCAGGTCCCGCGCGGGCCCGTCGCCCGGCCACCCACCGCACCCCCCGGCCGCCAGCAGGACCAGGGCGGCGCAGGCGCCGAGCACGGCGCGTGCGGGACGTCTCATGACACCTCACTTCCGGTTTTCCCTGGCCGGCGTCATGATTGTGCGACTCGGCACACGAGCCGCCCCACCTGTGTCGGCATTGAAGATTGAGTTCATTGTGGTCGCCACCTTTCGTCGCCATTCGCTCGCGGGCGAGATGCTGGTGCTCCAGCTCGCCATCGTCGTGGTGGTGCTGCTGGCGGTCGCCGCGGTCTCGCTCGCCCAGTCGCAGGCCACCTTCAACCGCGTCGAGGGGCGGCGGGTGAGCGCGCTGGCCGAACAGCTGGCCGCCAACCCCCTGGTGCGCAGCCAGCTGGTGCGTCCCGCGCCGGGGGAGACGCTCGCCCCGCTGGTGCACGCCACGCAGGCACAGTCCGGAGTGACCTCGGTGACGGTGGCCGACGCCTCCGGCCGGATCGTCAGCTCCACGAATCCCACGGTGGTCGGCGAGCGGCTGCCCCTGGAGCGCGGTGCCGAGCAGGCGCGGGGCTGGTCGGGGCAGCTGAGGCTGGACGGCAACCGCCAGCTGGCCGCCCAGGTCCCCGTCCTCGGGGCCACGGAGGAGAACCTCGGCCGGATCCTCGGCACAGTGATGATCGGCGAGGCCGACCCGACGGTGTGGCAGCGGCTCAACGGCGCCTCCTCGTACCTGCTCGCCTATCTGGGCATCGCCAGCGGGCTCGGCGTGGCCGGCTCCTGGCTGCTCGCGCGGCGGGTGAAGCGGCAGACCCTCGGGCTGGAGCCGGGGGAGATCGCGGGACTCGCCGAGCACCGGGAGGCGATGCTGTACGGGATCGCCGAGGGCGTCATCGCCCTGGACCCGCAGCACCGGCTCACCCTCGTCAACGACATGGGCCGCCGCCTGCTCGACCTGCCCGAGGACTGCGTCGGCCAGAGTCTGGACGGCCTGGGCATCGACGGACGGCTGCGCGACGTGCTGGCCGGCACCGCCGCCGGCAAGCGGGACGAGGTCGTCGTCCGCCACGGCCGGGTCCTGGTGATGAACCGGATGACCGTCACCAAGGACGGCCGGCTCCTCGGCTCGGTCACCACCCTGCGCGACCGCACCGAACTGGCCCGGCTGGAGCGGGAGATCGGTTCCTTCCGCAGTTCCTCGGAGCTGCTGCGGGCGCAGGCGCACGAGTTCGCCAACCAGCTGCACACCATCTCCGGGCTGATCCAGATCGGCGAGCAGGACGAGGTCGTGCGCTACATCCGCGCGCTGAACCAGCGCCGCCAGTCCCTGGACGTCACCCTCAGCCGCCGCGTCCGGGACACCGCGGTGGCCGCCCTGCTGATGGCGAAGGCGTCCCTCGCGGCCGAACGCAAGGTCAGCCTGCGCATCTCGGACGACACCGCGCTGGAGCGGCTCGCCCCGGAGGACGCCGCCGACGTGGCGACCGTGGTGGGCAACCTCGTGGACAACGCCGTCGACGCCGCGGCGCACGACGGGGACCGGTGGGTCGAGGTGGCGCTGCGGCAGGACGCCTCCAGCGTGGAGATCGTGGTCCGCGACTCGGGGCCGGGCGTGGCTCCCGAACTGGCCCGCGAGGTGTTCTCCCACGGCTTCACCACCAAGGCCGCGCGGGAGGGCGAGCGCGGCATCGGACTGGCCCTGACCAAGCTGGTCTGTGAACGGCACGGGGGAGAGATCTCGGTGGCCAACACCCCCGACGGGGCCGTGTTCACCGCACGCATGACCGTCAGCCACCTCCCCGAAGCGGTGACGGAAGGAGCGGCTCCATGACCGGAACGCGCGACAAGGCGGGCACGATCGACGTCCTGGTGGTCGACGACGACTTCATGGTGGCCCGGGTCCACCGCGCGTTCGTCGAACGCGTCGAGCCGTTCCGGGTCGTCGGCGTGGCCCACACCGGCGGACAGGCGATCGAGGCCGTGGAGGCACTGCGCCCCGACCTCGTCCTGCTCGACCTGTATCTCCCCGACCTCTTCGGCCTCGACGTCATCCCCCGGCTGCGCACCGCCGGCCACGACTGCGACGTCATGGTCATCAGTGCCGCGCAAGAGGCCGACACGGTCCGCGGCGCCGTCCGGCAGGGGGTCGTCGACTACCTCCTGAAACCCTTCGACTTCGAGGATCTGCGCCCCCGCCTGGAGCGCTACGCCGCGCAGCGGGGCCGGCTGCTCACGGCGGTGGTACGGGGCCAGGCCGACATCGACCGGGTGCTGGCCGGGGCGGGCGTCCCCGCACCGGCCCCCGCGCTGCCCAAGGGCATGAGCGTGGAGACCGCCGAACTCGTCGAGCGGGCCCTGCGCGAGGCGGACGGCACCCTTTCCGCCACCGAGTGCGCGGCGCTGACCGGCGTGTCCCGGGTGAGCGCCCGCCGCTACCTGGAGTACTTCCACGGCACCGGCAGCGCGGAGGTGACCCTGCGCTACGGCGTCGCCGGCCGGCCCGAACGACGGTACGCCTGGCGGGCGTGACGCCGCCCTACGGCGAGCCGTTGCCCTGCGGAGGGGCCGGGGCCGGCAAGGGGGAAGGCGCGGGGGCCGGGACGGAGATCGTCGAGGTGCCCGGCTTCTCCGTCGTGTCCTGCGCGATCCGCACGGTGTACAGGCCCGGACTCTGGTCCCGCCACTGCTCCGAGTCCGGGCCGGCGGCCGTGGCGGCGGTCAGGGGGAGCACCACGGCCCCGGTGAGCGCCAGGACCCAGCCGAGGACGGGGCTCAGGAATGTGCCGGCAGTCCGGTGGTACGTGTCGTGGTAGGCCAACTGTCGTCCCGGTGGTTCGACTTGACGTCATGTACTGCCCCCATGGGACTCACTGTCGCAGCAGCCGTCGGGAAAGGGAATCTTGAAACTTAAAGCCCTACGCGCTGCACAGAAGTTTCACAGCCGGCCCTCGGTCAGGGCTGGTTGGTCAGGTAGCCGCCCATGGCGGTGAAGTACTCGGTCGCGGGCAGTTCGCGGCCGTCCTCGGTCCGGACGCGCGTGATGGCCAGGCCGTGGTTGCGGCCGGTGCGGGCGTCGGCTCCGGCGACGATCACCACGCCGTCGCCCTCGCGGTAGAAGATGCGGCCGGGCGTGCCGCCGTACCGCCCCTCGGAGACGACGGCGGCCAGGACCTCCAGGCGCTTGCCCTTGTGGAAGGTGAAGGCGCTGGGGTACGGCTCGGACTGGGCGCGGACCAGTCGCTCCAGGTCCTCGGCCGGCCAGGTCCAGTCGATGCGGCTGTCCTCGATGGACCGCTTGTGGAAGAAGCTGGCCTGGGAACGGTCCTGCCGGGTGAACTCCGTCTGCCCGGAGGCGATGAGGTCGAGCGCGCCGATGGTGACCGGGGCGATGAGGTCGACCGTCTTGTGGAACAGGTCGGTCGCCGTGTCCGTCGGCCCGACCGCCACCGCCTCCTGCCGCACGATGTCGCCGGCGTCGAGCTCGTCGTTCATCATGTGCGCGGTGACGCCCACTTCGGGCTCTCCGTTGATCAGCGCCCAGATCAGCGGCGAGAAGCCGGCGTACTTCGGCAGGAGCGAGTCGTGCACGTTCAGCGTGCCGTGGCGCGGCAGTTCGAAGATGCGCGGCGGAATCCACGTACGCCAGTTGTTGGCCACGATGATGTCCGGGTCGGCCTCCTTCAGGCGCTCGAACAGCTCGTCGTCGTCGGGGCGGTTGCGGATCACGACCGGTACGCCGTTCTCCTCGGCGAGGTCGGCGACCGAGTCGCTCCAGATCTTCTCGTACGCGTGCTCGCTCTTGGGGTGCGTCACGACCAGGACCACGTCGTGCTCGGAGTCCAGGAGGGCTCGCAGGGTGCGGTGCCCCCAGGTCTGGTAACCGAACATGACGACCCGCATGGGGTTCCTCCTCGAAGCAGGGAATGGCCGTGGTCAGTAAAGCAAGGCTTACCTAAGTGGTCAACGGGGCCGGTTTGCGCCTGTGTTGACGATCGCCCCGCTCCGGCGCGTCCGTTTTGTCTATGGACAGCGTCATGGGATGAGCTTAGCCTTACCTAAGTTTTGGGTGGCCTTTTCGGCGTGCCCGACTTCCGTACTTCCCGATGCTCGACCGACGGCTGCCTGCCCAGAAGGGCCGCCGCACCGCACGATGGGAGTGACATGGCACAGGCTCGTCCTGGCGACGCCCCTTTGATCCACGACCTCATAGGCATCGGCTTCGGGCCGTCCAACGTGGCCATGGCGATCGCGCTCAGCGAGCACAACGCCCGCGCCGGTGGGGGAGAGGCGGTCTCCGCTCACTTCTTCGAGCAGCAGCCGCGCTTCGGCTGGCACCGAGGCATGCTGATCGACGACGCGACCATGCAGGTGTCCTTCCTTAAGGACCTGGTGACGCTCCGGAACCCGGCCAGCGAGTACAGCTTCCTGTGCTATCTCAAGAGCAAGGGACGGCTGATCGACTTCATCAACCACAAGAACCTCTTCCCGCTGCGGGTGGAGTTCCACGACTACTTCGAGTGGGCCGCGGGCCAGGTCGACGACATGGTCTCCTACGGCCACGAGGTCGTCGGCGTCATGCCCGTCGTGCGCGACGGTGTGGTGGACCACCTGGACGTGACGGTCCGGTCGGGCGAGGGCCTGGAGGTCCACCGGGCCCGCAACCTCGTCCTCGGTACCGGGCTGCGCCCCCTCATGCCGGAGGGCGTGGAACGCAGCGACCGCGTCTGGCACAACTCCGAACTGCTGGGCAGGGTCGACGCGTTGGAGGGCACCTCGCCCTCCCGGTTCGTCGTCGTGGGCGCCGGGCAGAGCGCCGCCGAGAACGTCGCCTACCTGCACCGGCGCTTCCCCGGGGCCGAGGTCTGCGCGGTCTTCTCCCGCTACGGCTACAGCCCCGCCGACGACAGCGCCTTCGCCAACCGGATCTTCGACCCCGAGGCCGTCGACGAGTACTTCGCGGCGCCGAAGGACGTCAAGCGCCGGCTGATGGACTACCACGGCAACACCAACTACTCCGTGGTGGACATCGACCTGATCGACGACCTGTACCGGCAGATGTACCAGGAGAAGGTCCTCGGCACCGAGCGCCTGCGCTTCCTCAACGTCTCCCGGCTCACCGGTGTCACGGAGACGCCGGACAAGGTCAGGGCCGCCGTCACCTCCCTCGTCACCGGCGAGGAGACCCTCCTGGACGCCGACGTCGTGGTCTTCGCCACCGGATACAGCCCCGCCGACCCCGTCGGTCTGCTCGGCGAGGTGGCCGACCGCTGTCTGCGTGACGACGACGGCCGCGTCCGCGTCGAGCGTGACTACCGCATCGCGACGGAGCCCGACCTGCACTGCGGCATCTACCTCCAGGGCGGCACCGAGCACACGCACGGCATCACCTCGTCCCTGCTGTCCAACACCGCCATCAGGGTCGGGGAGATCCTCGACTCGCTCCTCGACCGGGGCCGCAAGTCCGCCTCCGACGAGGCCCGGACCGTCGCCGACGGAACAACCGGCAGCGCCGCGCGTTAGCTCCGCTGGTGACGCAGTACTCGTCTGCGGGCCGACTGTGGCTGCTCGCGCAGTTCCCCGCGCCCCTTCGGGGCGCTGCCATTCCCGTTGATCAAAGGGATAACGTACGTCGACATGGGCACGATCGCAGTGGAGCGTCCCGCCTCCAAGGCCACAACTGAGGCCCCTCGGCGGCGAGTTGTGGGTCTGGTCACGCTGGTGCTGGTCCTCGTGGCCGCGGGGGCGGTGTCGTTGGCCGTCGGTGCGCGCGCGTTGAGCCCGGGCGAGGTGTGGCACGGGCTGTTCGCGGCACCGGAGTCCGACCAGCGGCTCACCGAGATCAGGCTCATCGTGCAGACCGTGCGGGTGCCCCGGACGGTGCTCGCGATCGTGGCGGGTATCGCCCTGGGGGTCGGCGGGGCGCTGATCCAGGGGTACACGCGCAACCCGATCGCCGACACCGGCCTGCTGGGGGTGAATTCCGGCGCCTCGTTCGCCGTTGTGACGGTGATCGCCGTGTTCGGGCTCTCCGACCCGTTCCAGTACCTCTGGTTCGCCTTCCTGGGGGCGGCGGTCGCCGGGGTCGTGGTCTTCGGGCTGGCGAGCATCGGCCGCGGTGCCGGGAACCCGCTGACGCTCGCCCTGGCCGGGCAGGGGGTCACGGTGTTCCTCGCGGCGATGACCACGGCGATCGCGCTGTCGGACCAGAAGTCGCTGAACGCGCTGCGGTTCTGGAACGCGGGCTCCGTGGCCGGCGTGGGATTCGGCGTCATCTGGCCGGTGACCGGGTTCATCGCGGCCGGACTGGTGCTTGCCCTGATCACGCTGCCCGCCATCAACCTGCTGAACCTGGGCGACGACGTGGCGCGCGGGCTCGGCGTGAACATCGCGCTGAGCCGGACCGTCGGCATCACCGCCATCACCCTGCTGGCGGGCGCCGCGACGGCCGCGTGCGGGCCCATCGCGTTCCTCGGGCTCATGGTGGCCCACGTGGCCCGCCATCTGACCGGCCCCGACTACCGCTGGCTGGTGCCGTACGCGGGTCTGCTCGGCGCCGTCGTCCTCCTCGTCTGCGACATCGTGGGGCGCCTGGTGGTGCGGCCGAGCGAGCTGGACGCGGGGGTCGTCGTCGCCCTGCTGGGCGCGCCGTTCTTCGCGGTTCTGGTGTGGCGCGGAAAGATCAAGAACGCATGAACAGGACAGACGTGAAGCCGTCGGTGGCGCCGGGCGTGCGGCTCGGCCGGGTGTCGTTCGTATGGCGGCCGTGGATCGTGTGCGTCTCGCTGCTGCTCGCGGCGGCGACGTTCCTGGTGCTCTGTCTGTCCATCGGCGTCGGCGACTTCCCCATCGGGCTGCCCCAGGTGATCGCCACGATCTTCGGCCGGGGAGAGCAGGTCGACGAGTTCGTGATCATGGATCTGCGGATGCCGCGGGCCCTGGCGGGGCTCGTCGTGGGTGTCGCGCTGGGGGTGTCCGGGGCGCTCACGCAGTCCATCGCCCGCAATCCGCTGGCCAGTCCGGACGTCCTCGGCATCACGAACGGCGCCAGCGCGGTCGCCGTGTTCCTGGTGACCGTGTCGGGCGGGACGGCCGCGGCGATCGTCAGCTCCGTCGGCCTGTCGGCGGCGGCGCTCATGGGCGGTCTCGGCACGGGCCTGCTGGTGTACTTCCTCGCCTGGCGGCGCGGGATCGACGGCCTCCGGCTCATCCTCATCGGCATCTCGGTGAGTGCCGTGATGGAGGCCCTCACGACCTGGCTGCTGGTCACGGCCGACATCAGGGACGTGGCCCAGGCCCAGGCCTGGCTGGTCGGCTCGCTGGACGACCGGTCGTGGGACGAGGTCCAGGTGGCCCTCTGGGGCACGCTCGTCCTCCTGGTCGTCGTGGCGGGCGCCGCGTTCCAGTTCAAGCCGATGCACCTCGGTGACGACGTCGCCGCGGGCCTGGGGGTCCGTTACGCGGCCGTGCGGGCGGTCCTCCTGCTGTGCGCGGTGCTGCTGGCCGGCGTTGCGGTGAGCGCGGCGGGCCCGGTTCCGTTCGTGGCGCTGGTGGCGCCGCAGGTGGCGATGCGTCTGGCGCGGTGCCCGACGCCGCCCATGGTGGCCTCCGCGCTGGTCGGTGCGCTGCTGCTGACCGGCGCGGACCTGGTCGCGCGCACGGCACTGCCCGTCAGTCTCCCGGTCGGCGTGGTCACCGCGGCGATCGGCGGCCCCTTCCTCGTCCATCTGCTGGTACGGGCGAACCGCAGATAGCTGATACAAAGTCAGGTAAGCCTAAGCAAGGGGGCCTTGTGGTCACTCAGTCCGTCACCGGGGTCGAGTCCCAGTCCGGTCACACCGCACGACTGGCAGCGAGGGGCGTCACGGTCGGGTACGGCGCCCGGACCGTCATCGACGATCTCGACGTGGCCGTACCCCCCGGCGTGATCACCACCATCATCGGCCCCAACGGCTGCGGAAAGTCGACCCTGTTGCGGACCCTGTCCCGGCTGCTCAAACCGTCCAGCGGGACGGTCGTGCTGGACGGGGACGACATCGCCCGGCTCAGGACCAGGGACGTGGCGAGGAAACTCGGCCTGCTGCCGCAGGCGCCGGTCGCGCCCGAGGGGCTGACGGTGGCCGACCTGGTCGCCAGGGGCCGCCATCCGCACCAGAGCTGGCTGCGGCAGTGGTCCTCGGACGACGCCGACGTGGTGGAACGCGCGCTGGCGATGACCGGGGTGTCCGACCTGGCCGACCGCCCGGTCGACGCGCTGTCCGGCGGGCAGCGGCAGCGCGTCTGGATCTCGATGACCCTGGCCCAGGGCACCGATCTGCTGCTGCTGGACGAGCCGACCACCTATCTCGACCTGGCGCACGCGGTGGACGTGCTCGATCTGGTCGACGATCTGCACGAGTCGGGGTGCACCGTGGTGATGGTGCTGCACGACCTCAATCTGGCCGCGCGCTACAGCGACAACCTCGTCGTGATGAGGGCCGGGTCGATCCTGGCGCAGGGGCATCCCCGTGACGTACTGACCGCCGAGTTGCTGCACGAGGCGTTCGGACTGCACGCCAAGGTCATCGACGACCCGGTGGGCGACCGGCCGCTCATCGTCCCGATCGGTCGCACGCACGTCCAACTCGACTAGTTCGCCAGAAAGTTACGTAAGTAAGGCTAGGCTTGCCTTACTTCCTTGCGATACGGTTTGCCTGCCCTTACCCGGGGGCGCAGTGGACAGTGCGAAAAGCAAGGGGATTGACGGATGCTCCTCCACAGAACGACGCGCAGGAAGCCATGGCGGCGGGTCGCGGCGCTGCTCTCCGCCGCGACGCTCGGCGTCGGCCTCCTCGCGGGGTGCGGTTCCGGATCGGACTCGGCGGACAAGGGCAGCGACAACTCCTCCACCGCCACGGGCGGCGCCTTCCCGGTCACCGTGGAGCACGCGTTCGGCACGACGAAGGTCACCGAGGCCCCGAAGCGGGTCGTCACCGTCGGCTACACCGACGACCAGAGCGTCCTGGCGTTCGGCATCAAGCCGGTCGGCATGACCGACCAGTACCCGAACCCGGCGGGCCGGAGCCCCGACATCAACACCCAGTGGCCCTGGGTGAAGGACAAGTGGGGCGGCGCCTTGCCCGAGGTCATCATGAAGAACGGTGACTCCGGCCCCAACTACGAGAAGATCGCCGCCCTGCGCCCGGACCTGATCATCGCGGTCTACTCCGAGATCGACCAGGCCGGTTACGACAAGCTCTCCAAGATCGCGCCGACGGTGGCCCGCACCAAGGCCGAGAAGGAGCCGTTCAGCGCCCCCTGGCAGGACAACGCCCTGCACATCGCCAAGGCACTCGGCAAGGCCGAGGAGGGCGAGAAGATGGTGCAGGACATCCAGGCCAAGCTCGACGCGGCCAAGAAGGCACACCCCGAGCTCGCGAACCAGACCGCCGTCGCACTGTCCTGGTACGAGAACTCGGTGGCGCCCTTCACCTCCACGGACGTGCGCGGCCGGCTCGTGACGGGCATCGGCTTCACGTACCAGACCGAGATCGACAAGGTCGCCGACGGCAGCTTCTACACCAAGCTCTCGCCCGAGCGCATCGACCTGGTCGACGTCGACCACATCTTCGTGATCAACGACAAGGCCGACACGGAAGCACTGAAGAAGTTCAAGCTGTTCGCCAACCTGGACGCCGTGAAGAAGGGCAACGTGTCCTACCTGCTGGACAGCGAGGGCCCGGCGGTCGGCGCGGCCATCTCCCAGGGCACCCTGCTGTCCATGCCGTACGCCGTCGACGAGCTCGTGAAGTCGGTGGCCGAGTAGCGATGCCGGTCACCCTGTCCTGTCCCCCGCCCACCCGGGTCGCGGTGTGAGCGCGACCGCCACCCGCCCCGCCCCGGCGGCCCTGCACACGGCGACCGGACGCGAGGCCACCCGATGGGTCGCGAAGCACTGCCGCGAGGTGCCCTGGCTGACGGCCGCCACCGTGCTCACCACGGTGGCCGGCGCGGCGCTCCAGGTGCTTCCGGTCCTGCTGCTCGGCCGGGTGGTCGACGGCGTGGTCGAGGGCGAATCGCGCTCCGTCCTGGTCACCATCGGGGTGCTGACGGGTGCCGCCGCGCTGCTCGGCGCGGCGGCCACCGCGGTGTCGACCTATCTGATCGGCCGGCTGGGCGCCGACCTGCTCGCGCGGCTGCGGGAAGGGGCCGTGCGGGCGGTGCTGGGCATGCCGAGCGCCCGTATCGAACAGGTCGGCCGGGGAGACGTGCTCTCCAGGGTCGGCGACGACGTGGCCGTCATCTCCAAGGGCATCCGTACGGCCATCCCCACGGTGTTCTCGGCCGGAGTGCTGGTCGCCATCGCCACGTTCGGCATGTTCGGGCTGGACTGGCGGCTCGGACTGGCGGGCGCCGGCGCCCTGCCCGCGTACGCGCTGGCCCTGCGCTGGTACCTCCCCCGCTCCGCCCCGCTCTACCGCAAGCAGCGGGTGGCCCAGGCCGACCGCGCACAGGCGTTGATCAGTGGTCTGAACGGCATCGACACGGTGCGGGCGTACCGCCTGGAGGGCGCCTTCCGCGAGAAGGTCACCAGCGAGTCCTGGCGGGTGCGCGATCTCGGTATCGAGGTGTTCCGGTTCTTCGGCCGGTTCGTCGGCCGGGAGAACCGCGCCGAGTTCATCGGGCTGGTCCTGATCATCGTCGTGGGGTACGCCCTGCTGGAGGCCGACGCCGCCACCCTGGGCGAGGTGTCGGCGGCCCCGCTGCTGTTCCACCGGCTGTTCGGCCCCCTGGGCCTCATCATGTTCACCTTCGACGAGGCGCAGAAGTCGGGCGCGAGCCTGACCCGGCTGGTCGGCGTGCTGGGGGAGGCCGCAGAGGGGCGGCTGGTGGGTGACCCGGCCGTCGCGCCGGCGGACGCCGAGCCGTTGCCGGTGACGGTGCGGGGGCTGACGTTCCGTTACCCCGGTGCCGAGGAACCGGTGCTGAGGGACGTCGATCTGACGATCCCGGCCGGTGGTTCGCTCGCGCTCGTGGGTGCGACGGGTGCGGGCAAAACGACCCTGGCCGCGCTGATCGCGGGCATCGGGACTCCCGAGGCCGGGTCGGTGTGCATCGGCGCGACCGACCTGGCGGGTCTCGACGAGGCCGGGGCGCGGGCCCTGGTGAGCATTCTGACGCAGGAGACGCACGTGTTCTCCGGCCCGCTCGCCGACGACCTGCGGCTGTCCGCGCCGGGGGCGACCGACGCCGAGCTGGCGGAAGCGCTGCGCACGATCGGCGCCGACGCATGGGTCCAGGCGCTGCCCGACGGGCTGAACACCACGGTCGGCGAGGGCGGTGAGCGCCTGGACGTCACCAAGGTCGCCCAGATCGCCCTGGCCCGGCTGGTGCTGGCCCGGTCGCCGGTGGTGGTGCTCGACGAGTCCACCGCGGAGGCCGGCAGCGAGGGCGCCGCCGAGCTGGAACGCGCGGTGCTGGCCGCGTGCTCGGGCCGGACCACCCTGTTCGTGGCGCACCGGCTGACCCAGGCGATGGCGGCGGACCGGATCGCCGTGCTGGACGCGGGGCGCGTCGTCGAGCAGGGCACACACGACGAGTTGGTGGCTCTGGGCGGCCGGTACGCCCGGCTGTGGCAGGCATGGCGCGAGGGTAGTTAGGCAAGCCTGAGTCAGGCTGGGCTTACTTTGGTTTCCTTGAAAGGGTGCTGAGTCTTCGATGATGGAACCGAGCGCTCGTCTCGTACGGCTTTCTCCCGCACGCCTGGACGGCGTACGCCGGCGGACCGGCGACTACTCCGACAGGACCATCACCGAAGCGTGCGCCATCGCGCTGTCGTACTGGACGACGGGCCGGAGCCCCGACGGCATCGACCTCACCCCCGGCACCCTGTTCGCCGACGTCCTCGGATGGGTCGACAACGGCGGGGCCGGGCTCGGCGGTTGGGAGGTCGGCGCGGACGGCCGGAGCGTCACCGTGCCCGACGCCGTCGAGCCGGCCGACGCACAGCTCGCGCTGGACGACCTGGCCGACTTCCCGGACCGGCCCCTCGGCACCGTCGGCCCGTCCAGCGTGGCGGCGAGACTCGAACTCCTGGCCCGCTGGAACGACACCGACGCCGACCGCGTCCGCCCGACCATCGTGGAGATGTTCCGCGAGCAGGCGCGGACCAGGCCGGACGCCGTCGCCATCGTCGACGAGCGCCGATCACTGACCTACCGCCAGGCAGCCGAGCACTCCAGCCAGCTGGCCCACCACCTGATCGAACGCGGCCTCGGTCACGAGCAGGTCGTCGGCGTCTCACTGGGCCGTTCCGCCGAGATGGTCGTCGGGCTGCTCGCCGTGCTCCAGGCGGGGTGCGCGTTCGTGCCGCTCGATCCCCAGTGGCCCGCCGCACGCCGGGCCGTCGTCATCGAGGACGCCCGGGTCGTCGTACAGCTCAACGACTTGGGCGAGCACGACCCGGCCGAACCGCCGGCCGTGGCCGTCGACCTCGACGACTGGCGCCACGGTTCCCAGCCCGCCGAAGGGACCGGCGTCACCGTCCACGGCGACGCCCTCGCGTACGTGATCTTCACGTCCGGCTCGACGGGACGCCCCAAGGGCGCCATGATCCGGCACGAGGCGATCAGCGAGCGCCTGCTGTGGCAGGTGAACGAGATCCTGGGCTTCGGTCACGACGACGCCTCGCTGTTCAAGGCGCCGTTGTCCTTCGACATCTCCATCAACGAGATATTCCTGCCGCTGGTGTCCGGCGCCCGGCTCGTGGTGCTGCGGCCCGGCGGCGAACGCGACCCGCACCACCTGCTGAGCGTGATCGCCGAACAGCGCGTCACCTTCACCTACCTGGTGTCGTCCATGCTGGACGTGCTGCTGGAGATCGCCGGCGACTCCGGCCGGCTCGACAGCCTCCGGCACGTGTGGTGCGGCGGCGAGGTACTGACCCCGGAGCTGTACGAGCGGTTCCGCACCAAGCTCGACATCCCCATGTACCACGGCTACGGCCCGGCCGAGACGACCATCGGCGTCTCCCACGTCATCTACCGGGGCGCGGCGGAACGCCTGTCGACATCCATCGGCAAGGCCAACCCCAACACCCGGCTCTACGTCCTGGACGAGGAACTGCGCCCGGTCCCCGTCGGCGTCGGCGGCGAACTGTACGTGGGCGGGTTCCTCCTGGGACGCGGCTACGTCAACGCTCCCGGTCTGACGGCCTCCCGGTTCGTCGCCAACCCCTTCGCCGACGACGGCTCCCGCCTCTACCGCACCGGTGACCTCGCGCGCTTCGCCCCGGACGGATCACTGGACTTCCTCGGCCGCGCCGACAACCAGATCAAGATCCGCGGTATGCGGCTGGAGATCGAGGACGTCGAGGTCGGTCTCGCCGAGCACCCCGGCGTACGGCACACCTGCGTCGTCGCGCGGAAGAACGCGGCGGGCGGCACCTACCTGGTCGGCTACGTCATCCCGGCCGCCGGGAACGAGGACCTGCGGGCGGACGCGGTCAAGGCGTGGGCCGCCGAGCACATGGTCGAGTACATGGTGCCCGCACACATCGTCGTGCTGACGGAGTTCCCGCTCACCGCCAACGGCAAGCTCGACCGCAACGCCCTGCCGGAGCCCACCACCGGCACCGGCACCCTCGTACGGCCCACCACCGAGAGCGAGCGCGCGGTCTGTGCGGCGGCCGCGGCGGTGCTGCGGCTCGAAGAGGTCGGCGTCGACCAGGACTTCTTCCAGCTCGGCGGAGACAGCATCCTGGCCATCTCGCTGCTGACCGCGCTGCGCGACGCGGGCCTCTACGTCACGGCACGGCAGATCTTCACCCACAGCACCGTGGGGGCCCTGGCGTCGGTCGCGAGCCGGGAGGACGTCTCCACGGTCGACCACCGCGATGTCGCGACCGGGCCCGTCGTGGGATCGCCCATCGTGCAGTGGCTCGGCGAGACCACCGACGCGATCGACGGATTCGTGCAGTCGGTCGTGCTGAACACCCCGCCGGACCTGACCCCCGGCGCTCTCGACGAGATCCTCACCGCCGTGGTCCGCAGACACGACATGCTGCGCGCCAGGCTGGTGCGCGCGGACCGCTGGAGCTTCGACATCCCGGAGCCGGACCGGGCCGTCGCCGGATGGGAGGAGAGCGACCGGCCGCTCGACGCCTGCGTCGCACTCGCCACCGACGCCCTGGACCCCGGCGACGGCGTGATGCTGCGCGCCGTCTGGCGGCGCGCGGCGCGGCAGCTGGTCCTGGTCGCCCACCACGTGGTGATCGACGGCGTGTCCTGGCGGATCCTGATGGACGACCTGGCCACGGCCTGGCGGCAGTTCACCTCCGGTACCCCGATCGAGCTGCCCCCGGTGGGCACGTCCTTCCGGCGCTGGACGCACCTGCTGGAGCGCGCCGCGTTCGACGCGGACAGCTCCTACTACTGGCGCCCCCTGCCCGGAGAGGACCGACCGGTGGGCAGGCGCGCGCTGTCCGAGGCGGACACCGTCGCCACGGAGCGACTGCGGACCGTCTCGGCAGGCCCGGCCATCACGGCCGCGCTGCTGGGCGAGATCCCCGCGAGGTTCCACGCGGGCGTCAACGACGTCCTGCTGACCGGTCTCGCCGTCGCGCTCGCCCGATGGCGCCGCGACCTGGGCCAGGACCAGACCTTCGCGCACATCGAACTGGAAGGCCACGGCCGCGAAGCACGGTTCGTGGCGGACTCCGCCGGCTTCGAGCCCGAACTGTCCCGAACCGTCGGCTGGTTCACCACCCTCTTCCCGGTGACCGTCGACCCCGGCACGGCGACCGACCTCACCGCACCCGCATACCTGACCGCCGCCCTCAAGGCGGTCAAGGAGGACCTCGCCCGGGTGCCGGACAACGGCGTCTCCTACGGTGCCCTGCGGTATCTGACCGACACCGAGTTCGACGCGCCCGCACCCCAGGTGCTCTTCAACTACCTGGGCCGCTTCGCCGCGGGCGAGCCCGGCGACTGGCAGCTCGCCCAGGCGACCGGCCAGTTGGGTGAGAAGCGTGATCCGAGGATGCGGCTGCCGCGCGCCCTGGAGTTCAACGCCATCGCCGAACCGGCGCCCACCGGCGAGTACGAGCTGGTCACCACCATCTCCTGGCCCGACGGCATGTTCACCGACGAGGACATCGAGACCATCGGCGAGTACTTCCTGAGCACCCTGGCCGGACTGGCCGCACTCGACCCGCACGGCGGCCACTCGCCCAGCGACTTCGGCCTCGTGCCGCTGACCCAGGCGGACGTCGACGCCCTGGACGGCCCGGCGCTGCGGGACATCCTGCCGCTGACGCCGCTGCAGGAGGGCCTGTACTTCCACTCCGTCTTCGACGACGACTCGGCCGGAGCCTACGTCGAGCAGCAACTGCTCACCCTGGACGGCGAGGTGGACGTCGACCGGCTCGCCGCGGCGGCCACCCGGCTGCTCACGCTGTACCCGAACCTGGCCGCGCGGTTCGTGGCCCTCGCCGACGGCCGCGTCGTTTCCGTACTGGAGAGCGGCGTCGAGGCGCCCTTCACGACCCTGGACCGCCCCGGCATCACCGACGCCGAGCTGCGCGACCTGGCCGAGCGGGACCGCCGCGCCGGATTCGACCTCGCGACCGGCCCGCTGATGCGGTACACCCTCGTCCGCGGTGGCCCCGGCCGGAACGTCCTCGTGCAGACCGTGCACCACATCATCGCCGACGGCTGGTCGGTACCGCCGATGCTCCGCGCCCTGCTCGCCGAGTACCACGCGCCCGGGACCGTATACCCGATCGGCGGCTTCGCCGACTACGTGGCTTGGCTCGCCGGGCACGACGCCGACGAGAGCGACCGGGTGTGGCGAGAGCAACTCGCGGGCCTGCCCGGCCCGTCGCTGGTCGCCGAGGGACACACCCCGTCCGACCGGTTCGCCGACACCGCCGTGCGGCCGGAGCACGACATCGACGCGGCCGCACGGTCGGCCGGCGTGCCGCTGAGCGTGGCCGTGCACAGCGCCTGGGCGGTGACGCTGGGCGGCGTCCTGCACGGCAGGGACGTCGTGTTCGGCTCCACGGTGTCCGGCCGCGACGCGGATGTGCCCGGCATCGAGGACATGGTGGGTCTGTTCATCAACACGATCCCCGTACGCGCCCGGTGGACCGGCACCACCACCGCGCGGGACCTGCTCGCCTCGGTGCGGGAACACCAGGGCGCGGTCCTGCCCCACCAACACGTCTCACTGGCCAGGATCGGCCGCCAGGCCGACGCCGGCTCCCTGTTCGACACCCTGGTGGTGTTCGACGTCGCGACCGACGTGGACGCACTGCGGCGGCCCGGCGACACGCTGCTCGTCACCGACGTCGTCAACGAGGGCGCACCGCACTACCCGTTGACCCTGGTCGTGGAACGCGCGCCCGACGGCCGCCCGCGCTTCAACCTGATCTACGACGGCGCACTGCTGCGGGAGACGACCGCCCGGGCGATCCTGCGCACGTTCACCTCGGCCCTCACCGCCCTCCTCACCCGACCGGACACCCTGGTCGACGACCTGGCCTCCGAGGGCGACAAGCGTCCCGCACACATCACACCGACGACCCTCGGCGCCCTGTTCGACGCCGCCGCGGGGCGCGACCCGGCCGCCACCGCCGTCACCCAGTGCGGTCTCGACGGCCGTACCCGGTCCCTGACCTACGGCGAACTCGCGGAGGCCAAGAACGAGCTGGCCTCCGCTCTGCGCGCCGCCGGGGTCGGCCCCGGCCGGCGGGTCGCCGTCGCCGTCCCGCGGTCCGTCGAGCAGGTCGTCGCCCTGGTAGCGATCGTCGGCGCGGGCGGCGCGTACGTACCGCTGGACCTGGCGTACCCGGACGAACGGCTGGAGTACATCCTCGTCGACGCCGCTCCGCAGGTCGTCCTCGTGGACCGCGAGCAGCGCGACCGCTTCACCCACCTGCTGGCCCGGACGGGCGTGCAGGCCCGCGTGCTCGTCCAGGGCGACCAGATGCTGCCGCAGGCCACCACCGAGCAGCCCCGCCCCGAGGCCGGCCGGCACGACCCCGCGTACGTCATCTACACGTCCGGATCGACCGGCCGGCCCAAGGGCGTCGTCGTCCCGCACTCCAGCGTGGTGACGTTGCTCGCCAACACCCAGCCCCACATGGACTTCGGCCCGCACGACGTCTGGGTCCAGTTCCACTCCTTCTCGTTCGACTTCGCGGTCTGGGAGCTGTGGGGAGCGCTGGCGTACGGCGGTGAGCTGCTGGTGCCGGAGTACGGGCTGACCCGCTCCCCGGTCGACTTCCACCGGCTGGTCCGCGAGCGCGGGGTGACGGTGCTCAACCAGACACCGTCCGCCTTCTACCAGTTCATCGAGGCCGATCGGCATGCCGGCGAGCCCCTGCCCGCCCTGCGCCGCATCATCTTCGGCGGCGAGGCACTGGATCTCGGGCGGCTGCGCGGCTGGGTCGAACGGCACGGCACCGGCTCGCCCGAGCTGGTCAACATGTACGGCATCACCGAGACCACCGTCCACGTCACCCACCGTGTGCTGACCGCGGAGGACTTCGGCCCCGATGACGACGTCAGCCCGATCGGCGGCCCCATACCCGGCCTGGTCACCCACCTCCTCGACGACCGGCTCCGCCCGGTGCCGCCGGGCCGGGTGGGCGCCATCTACGTCGCCGGCGATCAGGTGTCGCTCGGCTACCTGGGCAGGCCCGGGCTCACCGCGGGCCGATTCGTGGCGAACCCCTTCGCGGGTGACGGCTCCCGCATGTACCACACGGGCGACCTCGCCCGCCGCACCCTCGACGGCGAGCTGGAGTTCGTCGGCCGCGCCGACGACCAGGTCCAGCTCAAGGGCTTCCGCATCGAGTTGGGAGAGGTGGAGTCCGCCATCCGGCAACTCGACGGCGTGATCGACGTCGCCGTGACGGTGGCGGACAGCGGGGACCACCTGGTGGCGCATGTGGTGGGCCACGTACCCGACGACCTCACCTCCCGGCTGTCCGAGAAGCTGCCCGTGCACATGGTGCCGGGGCAGGTGCTCACGATCGACGCCCTACCGCTGACGGTCAACGGCAAGCTGGATCGCAAGGCACTGATGGAACGCGCCCCAAGGGGCGCGGGGAACTGCGCGACCAGCCACGACGCACCCGCAGACGAAAACTCAGCTGTAGTCGCACTCGTCGACATCTTCTCCCAGACACTGCCCGGCACCACTGTCGATGCCGGCACCGACTTCTTCCGTGCCGGAGGCGACAGCATCATCGCCATCACGGTCGTCAACCGCGCCCGTGCACTCGGCCTGCCGATCGCCCCCCGGGATGTGTTCCTGCACAAGACACCCCGCGCACTCGCCGAACACCTGGCGACGACCGCACCACAGACGGCCGCCCCCACGCACCGCGAGGACGGCCCGCTCCCCCCGACGCCGATCATCCTGCGCCAACGCGAACTGCGCGGCTCACTCACCCGGTTCGCGCAGGCCAGGACGCTCCAGGCCTCGGACGGCACCGGTTTCACGGACGCCCAGCGCGCGGCCAACGCCGTAGTCGCCGCGCACCCGACCCTGCGCCTGCGCCTGCGCACCGAACACGGGGTGTGGACCCTCCGTACCGAACCCGCCCACGAGATCACCGTCCTGCGCCCGGACACCACCGACCCGACGACCGCCGCCAACGAGGCCGCCGGACGGCTCGACCCCGAGTCGGGGGAGGTCGTCGCCTTCGCGTGGCTGGAGGCGAGCCGGACCCTGGTGGTCACCGTGCACCACCTCGCCGTCGACTCGGTGTCCTGGCTGATCCTGCTCGACGACCTGGCCACGGCCCTGCGCGGTGAGCCGTTGGCCCCGCCGACCACCCCCTACGCCGAGTACGCCGAAGCACTGACGCTCCAGTCGGCCCAGGCCGTCGACGGCCTCGGACACTGGGTCACCACCCTCCGGGCCCCCGCGCTGGTGCCCGCGGTCGAGGGGCTGCGCGAGACCACGGTCGTCCTCCCGCCCGAGCTGACCGACCGCCTGACCCGCACCGCCCCCGCCGCACTCGGCATCGGCCTGACCGAGCTGCTGTGCGGAGCCCTGCGCACCGCGCTGACGCACATCCAGCCGTCACCCACCGACCTCGCGATCGACCTGGAGCGGCACGGCCGGGTCCCGGTGCTCGAGCAGCACGACTACGCCCGTACGGTCGGCTGGTTCACATCCATCGCACCCGTACGGCTCACCGCGCACACCGACCCCGTCGCAGCCGCACGCGAGGTCGTCGAACGCCAGCCGGACGAGCGCGCCCACGTCGCCTACGGGCAGCTCAGGTACCTCAACCCGCAGACGGCCCCACTGCTCGGCACCGCCCGCCCGCAGGTCCTGTTCAACTACCTCGGCCGGGGCAGCGAGTCCCAGGCGGTACACCTCACCGGCGGCGACCAGGGCAGCCCGTACGCCGTCGAGGTCAACGCCTGGCTGGACGAGACCACCGGCAGCCTGCACACGGCCTTCACCCTCGCCGAGGGCATCCCCGACGAGATCACCGAGTACTGGCGCGGCGCACTGGAGCGGCTCGCGGACGCCTCCGTCACGGCCGAGCGCACGGCACCGGTCACCCCGCTCCAGCGGGGCCTGTTCTTCCAGGCCCAGATGGCGGGCTCGGCCGGGCACTACGTCGCGCAGAACTGGTTCACCTTCGACCGGCGCCTGGACACGGGCGCGCTGGCCGATGCGATGGCGTACGTGATCGCCCGGCACCCGGTCGTGGGCGCCGGCTTCACGACCGACTCCGACGGCAGTCCGGTCCAGGTCCTCAAGGCCGGCCGGCGGGTCGACGTCCGCACGATCGAGCTGTCGACGGACGCCGAGGTCGACGTCCTGCGGGCCCGGGACCGCGACACCGGTTTCGACCCGGGCGAGCCACCGCTGATCCGGCTGACCGTGGTGCGGCTGCCCGGCGACCGTGACGGCCTGCTGCTCAGCTACCACCTGCTGCTGTGGGACGGCTGGTCCCGCGAGATCATGCTGCGGGACCTGTTCGACGCCTACGAGGCCGCCGTCGCGGGCGACCCCCTCGACGCGGCCCCTGCCACGCCGAGCTTCGAGGACTACGCCCGGGCGCTCGACGCCAAGGACCCCGCCGTCTCCGAGCGCTTCTGGGCGGAGCACCTGGCGGGCCTTCCCGGCCCCACCCTGCTCGCCGGACCGGCGCCCTCCTTCTCGGACGACCTGCCGCGCGCGCTCGTGCACACCCTGTCCGCCGAACAGTCCGACCTGCTGCGGGAAGCGGCCAGGACACACGGCGTCACCCTGAACTCCGTGCTGACCGGAGCCTTCGGCCTCCTCCTCGGTGCCCATACGGGCCGCGCTGACGCCGTGTTCGGCGTGACCGTCTCCGGCCGGGAGGGCGAGGGGCTGTCCGGCATCGTCGGCGTGCTGCTCAACACCGTGCCCATGTGGACGCGGCCACAGCCGCACGACACGGTCCGCGACTACCTGTCGGCCGTGCAGGCGGCCAGGGTCGAGGCGATGGAGCACGAGCACCTGGGACTCGGCGAGATCCAGCGGGCCAGCGGGCACGACACCCTGTTCGACAACCTGTTCGTGCTCCAGAACTTCCTGGACATGGACGCCTTCGCCGAGATGAACGCCCGGCACGGCATCACCTCGGTGCAGGCCGACGACTCCACGCACTATCCGTTCACCTGGGTCGTCACGCCCGGCGACCGCCTCACCGTCAAGCTGGAGTACCGCGACGAGGACACCGACAACGCCCGTCGCCTCCTCGCCGACTACCTGCGCGTGCTGGAGGACCTGGCCCGGTCGACCGGCCCGGTGGGCGCGCTGCGGGGCCTGGGCCCGGAGCCCTCGCGGGGGGAGCGCACGGACGTCGGCACGGACACCGTCGTCGACCGGTTCGACCGGGCGGCGGACCGCGCACCGGAGCGGATCGCGCTCGTCGCCCACGGTTCGACCATGACGTTCGCCGAACTCCGGGACCGCAGCCGCGCGGTGGCGGGTGTGCTCGCCGGGCGCGGCATCGGCCCCGAGACGAACGTGGGTCTCGCGATCCCGCGCTCCCTCGACTCGATCGTGGCCCTGTTCGCCGTCCTGCGGGTCGGCGCCGCGTATGTGCCGCTGGAGCTGGACCACCCGGACGAGCGGATCGCCGCGATCGTCGAGGACGCCCGCCCGGAGGTGATCCTCACCGTGAGCGCCGTGTCGCCCCGGCTGACCTCGCTGGACGGTGACCTGATCGAGCTGGACCGCCCGCTGCCCGAGGCGGAGCCGTATGTGACGTTCGCACCGGACGACCCGGACCGCCTGCGGCACCCCGCGTACACGATCTACACCTCGGGGTCGACCGGCAAGCCCAAGGGCGTGGTGACCGAGTACGCCGGACTCACCAACATGCTGATCAACCATCAGCGCCGGATCTTCGAACCGGTGCTGGCGGAGCACGGCCACCGGATCTTCCGGATCGCGCACACCGTGTCGTTCGCGTTCGACATGTCCTGGGAGGAACTGCTGTGGCTCGCCGACGGGCATGAAGTGCACGTCTGTGACGAGGAGTTGCGCCGCGACGCGCCCCGGCTGGTCGAGTACTGCCTTCAGCACGGGATCGACGTCGTCAATGTGACGCCGACCTACGCACAGCAGCTGGTGGCCGAGGGCCTGCTCGACGACCCGGACCGCCGGCCGCCGCTGGTGCTGCTCGGCGGCGAGGCCGTCACGCCGACGCTGTGGCAGCGGCTCGCCGAGACCGGGGGAACGGTCGGCTACAACCTGTACGGACCCACCGAGTACACCATCAACACCCTCGGCGTCGGCACCTTCGAGTGCGAGGACCCGGTGGTGGGCGTGGCGATCGACAACACCGATGTCTACGTCCTGGACCCGTGGCTGCGGCCGCTGCCGGACGGCGTCCCCGGTGAGCTCTATGTGTCGGGCATCGGCATCGCGCGCGGCTACCTCGGGCAGCCCGCCCAGACGGCGCACCGCTTCGTCGCCTGCCCGTTCGGGGAACCCGGCGAGCGCATGTACCGCACCGGGGACCTGGTGGTCCGCCGGCCCGACGGCAACCTGATGTACCTGGGCCGCACCGACGAGCAGGTCAAGATCCGCGGGCACCGCGTCGAACTCGGCGAGGTGGAGGCCGTGTTCGCGGCGCACCCGGCGGTGCGGTTCGCCGCCGCGGTCGCCCAGCCGGACCCGCAGGTCGACGGCGCGTACCGGCTGGCCGCCTATCTCGTGCTGGACGGCGCCGAGCTGGCCACGGTCGCCGCGGAAGTCGGCGCCGGGCTGCCGGACTTCCTGCGGCCCACGCACTACGCCCAGGTCGACAGCATCCCGCTGACGGTGAACGGGAAGGCGGACACCAAGGCGCTGCCGGAGGCCAAGCCGCTGGGCGCGCTGACCACGGTGGGGGAGCGGGGACCCGAGACCGAGACCGAGGCCGTGGTGTGCGAGTACTTCGCCGAGGCCCTGGACCTGGACGACGACGAGGTGAGCGCGGTGAGCGACTTCGTGTCCCTCGGAGGACACTCCATGCTGGCGGTGCGGCTGATCGGGCTGCTCCGCCGCGAGTACGGTCCCGTGATCACCATCCGAGATCTGTTCACCCTGCGCACCCCGGAAGCGATTGCCCGCCACCTCGATGACAACTCCTGACACGCAGCGACCCCGCTCGGGGTCCGACATCCTGCGCACCGCACTGCGCCGCAACGTCGGCGCCATGACCGGCGGCACCCTCCTCATGGGCCTGTACCAGGCGGGCGAGACGGCCTTCCCCATCGCGCTCGGCCTGATCGTCGAGCACACGATGCGGGACCGGAGCCTCGGCGCGCTCGGCCTCTCGATCGCCGTACTGGCCGTGATCATCACGACCGTGTCGCTGTCGTGGCGGTTCGGGATGCGCATCCTTCAGAAGGCCAACACGACGGAGGCGCACCGCTGGCGCGTGAAGGTCGCGGCCTGCGGGCTCCAGCCGGTGGCCCGGGACGTCGACCTCAAGTCCGGCGAAGTGCTGACCATCGCCACCGAGGACGCAGACCAGACCGCCGACATCATCGAGGTGGTGCCGCTGCTGATCAGCTCGCTGGTCGCGGTGGTGGTCGCGGCGGTCGCGCTGGGCCTGGCCGACGTCCGGCTCGGCCTGCTGGTGATCGTGGGAACCGTCGCGATCCTGTCCTGCCTGAGTGTGCTGTCCAAGCGGATCGGCACCAGCACCCGGGAACAGCAGGCCCGGGTGGCGCGGGCGGGCGCGAAGGTCGCCGACCTGATCACCGGCCTGCGCCCGCTGCACGGCTTCGGCGGCAACCACGCGGCGTTCCGGTCCTATCGGAAGGTCAGCACGGAGGCGAAGGTCCAGGCGATCACCGTCGCCAAGGTGAACGGCGCGTACGCGGGCACCGCGCTGGCGCTCAACGCGGTACTCGCCGGCGCCGTGACGCTGACGGCGGGCTGGCTGGCGTTCGACGGCCGGATCAGCATCGGCGAACTGGTCATGGCCGTGGGCCTGGCGCAGTTCATCATGGAACCGCTCAAGCTGTTCTCGGAGATGCCGAAGTACGTGATGATGGCGCGCGCCTCGGCCGAGCGCATGGCGCTGGTGCTGACCGCGCCACCGGTGATGACGCCGGGGTCCGGACGCCCGGCCGAGAACGGGGACGTGGAGATCGACTGCGTCCGGTACGGAACCCTGCGCAGGCTGAAGTTCCAGGTGTCAGCCGGGGAGTTCGTGGCGATCGCCGCCTACCAGCCGCGCGCGGCGGCCGACCTCGCGTCGATCCTGGCGGTGAACGTCCCACCCGGCGCGTACGAGGGAACGGTGCGGGTCGGCGGGCGGGGCCTCGCGGACCTGTCCGTCGAGGCGGTCCGCGAGCACGTCCTGGTGAACCCGTACGACGGGGAGATCTTCGCGGGAACGCTCCGCTCGAACATCGACCCGTCGGGCACCAGCCGCATGGTCCCCGAGGCCGTCGAGGCGTCCATGCTGACCGACGTCGTCGCCCTGCACCGCGAAGGCCTCGACTACGGCGTCCGCGACCGCGGGGCGAACCTGTCCGGGGGACAGCGCCAACGGCTCTCCCTGGCCCGCGCCCTGGCCGCCGACAGCGACGTCCTGGTCCTGCACGATCCGACGACGGCCGTCGACGCGGTCACGGAACAGCTCATCGCCCGCAACGTCGCGAAGCTGCGCCGGGGCCGCACCACCATCGTCATCACCAGCAGCCCGGCCCTGCTGGACGCCGCCGACCGGGTCCTCGTCCTGGACGACGGAGTCGTCACGGCTGAGGACACCCACCGGAACCTGCTGGCGACGGACGAGAACTACTGCTCGGCGGTGGCTCGTTGACGGGCCCTTCAGGGGCGCGACCAGCCCCCGCCGGCCCGCTGACAATCACGCAGACTCCAGTGCCCAGGCGACATCCCTCAGCAGGGCATGACGCCACCCCGCCCGGTCATGGCCAAAGGCGCCGCGCGAAACCCGCACCGTCGCCCCGGCCTGCTCGGCCAAGACCTCCACGACCTCGCAATGCGGCAGCATCCGCGTCTCGTGTTCCCCCACGTCGAACGCGACCCGCGCCCCCGACAGATCCGCCCCCTCCCGCAGCCGCGCGGCGATCACACCACCCACCGCACCTCCCAACGGGTCCGCCGAACCCATCGCGTCGGACGTCCACCAGAACGACCCCGACTGACAGGCCACACGCGACACCAGCCCCGGAAACTCCAGCGCCGCGTACACCGCGCTCAGCCCACCGAGGCTCTGCCCGGCGACCACCAACCGGTCGAGGTCGGCGGGGACCCCGCACTCCGCCACCAGCGGCAGCAGTTCGTCCCGGACCGCCTCCCACAGCTCGGGCCGGCACGCGAACTCCGCCTTCCTGTCCCTGGCCGGCAGGAAGACGAGGGTGACCGGCGGCATCTCACCACCGGCGACCGCCGAGTCGAACGCGCTCATGGCCGGGTGCAGAAACAGCCAGTCGTCCCCGTCGAGCAGCAGGACCACCGGCCCGCCGCCACCCGCCGGATGCACGCGCACGGTCCGTCGCCCGCCCAGCCTTTCACTGGCCCAGCGGATCCGGGTACGGGGCAGAGGCAGCACGCCGTCGGCTCCGACAGCGGGCCAGTGCGGCTGGGCGGGCGCGTCCGGCGTCGCGGCGATGGACCGGTCACCACCCGCAGCGACCGGGTTGAAGGGGTCCGCGTGCGCCTCCTCTCCCACGCGGAACTGGTACGTCACCCGCAGCCGCGCGGGCATGCGCACTTCGGCGTACCAGCAGTCCGTGTCACCGAACCGGCGCAGGGGAACCGGCTCGGACCAGCTCTCGAAGTCGATGGTCGCCGCGCTGGACCCACGCCACAGGAAGAGGGTCCTCCAGCCGTCGCCGTCGGGTATCGACGCGGGTGTCCGCGCGGCCGCCCAGAACGCGTCGGTGCCGGGTGCCCCGGGCAGTCCGAACCCGGCGAACGTGTCGTCCCCCACCAACCTCATGGAACGTCTCCTTGTGGAGCGGAAAGCGAGAAGGCTAAGCTCACTTGCGATTAGGCGAGCCTAACCTAATATGGGAGGCACCGGCACATGAGCACCAACCCCTTCGACGACGCCGACGGCCGTTTCCTCGTCCTCGTCAACGACGAGGGCCAGCACTCGCTCTGGCCGTCCTTCGCGGACGTGCCCGGGGGGTGGAGCATCGCCTTCGAGGAGAACACCCGGGCGGCCTGCCTGGAGTACGTCGAGGCCAACTGGACGGATCTGCGCCCCCGTTCCCTCGCCGAGTCCATGGACGCCTGACGCCCGATGCTCTGCACCAGACTGACGAACGCCCGCTTCGTCACCATGGACCCGGCCCACCCCGTCGCCCACGACCTGGGCATCTGGCGGGGCCGGATCGTCGGCCTGGACGAGGCCGTGACCTCGCTGCCCGCACGGGAGGTGATCGACCTCCAGGGCGCCACCGTGCTGCCCGGGTTCATCGACGCCCATGTGCACCTGGCCTGGACCGGCTTCAAGCAGGACACACCGAGCATCGCGGGCCGCACGCGGATCGACGACGTGCTGGCAGTCGTGGCGGAAGCCGTCCGCCGGTCGGCCGCGCCCGGCGCCTGGGTCAGCATCGCCGGCTACGACCAGCGGGCCCTGGGCCGCCATCTGACCGCCGCGGAGCTGGACCGGGTGAGCCACGGGCGCAAGGTGTTCGTGCTGCACGACTCCGGACACGGCTGTGTCGTCAACACCGCCGTCCTGGACCTGCTCCCCGACGGCGTCCCCCACGAGAACGGCTTCCTCGCCGAGGGCGCGATGGGCGCCGCCCGCGCACTGCGTCTGCCGTACTCCCAGGAGGAACTCGCCGAGGCGATCGGACGCGCCGCCCGGACCTGCGTCGCCGAAGGCGTCACCGCATGCGCCGAGGCGGGCATCGGCGGCACCCTGTTCGGGCACAGCCCGGTCGAACTCGGCGCCTACCAGCTCGCCCGCGAGAAGGGCTTGTTGCCCCTGCGGGTGCAGCTCATGGTCGCCGCGGACCGGCTGCGGCCCGTCGCCGCGCACGAGGCCGACGGCATTCCCAGGGCCCTCGACCTCGGCCTGCGCACGGGCCTCGGCGACGACTGGCTCTCCGTCGGCGCCCTGAAGGTCTACACCGACGGCGGCATGATGGCCCGTACCGCCGCGTTGAGCAGCCCGTACGAAGGGCTGGACCACGCCGGCCAGTTGCAGGACGACCCGGACACGCTCACCGAGACGATCGTGGCCGGCCACCTCGCCGGCTGGCAGCTCGCCGTGCACGCCATCGGCGACCGCGCTGCCGACGTCGCCCTCGACGCCCTGGAACGGGCCCAGCGCCTCCGTCCGCGCCACGGCGTCCGGCACCGCGTCGAACACGCGGGCCTCATCCGCCCCGACCAGCTCTCGCGCATGGCGCGGCTCGGCGTGAGCGCGGTCGTCCAGCCCAACTTCCTGCGCTACTTCGGCGACGACTACGCGGCGATCATGGGCGAGGAGCGCGCGCCGTGGCTGTACCGGGGCAAGGGATTCCTGGACCACGGCATCACCCTCGTCGGCAGCTCCGACCGGCCGGTCACCGACGGCTCCCCGCTGCGGGCCGTCCAGTTCATGGTCGAGCGCGCCTCCGAGTCCGGCCAGGTGATCGGCCCGGACGAGGGCATCACCGTGGCCGAGGCGCTGCGCGCCTACACCGTCGCCGGTGCCCATGCCTGCCACTGGGAGGACAGCGCCGGCAGTCTCTCCCCGGGCAAGCGCGCCGACCTGGTGGTGCTCGGCGACGACCCGTGGCGCGTCGACACCTCCCGCATCGGCGACATCGAGGTGGTGGCGACGTACGTCGACGGCCGCGACCGACACGACGGCGGATCCGAAGGCGGGGCAGGCAAGCCTTGAACACGGCTGCGCCGCCCACCGCTCCGCCGTCGCCGCGTGCTCCTCTCACAGCGACCCCGGTCGTACGCCCCGCCCGCCCGGAGGACGCCGCCGCACTCGCGGCCCTGTCCCGACCCTTCGTGCACGCAGGAGCGTTACGCCGACGACCCCTGACGCTGTATGCCGCCCACGCGGCCGACTTCCTCGTGGCCGAGGGACCCGACGGCACTCTGGAGGGCTGCCTGGCCCTGCGCGTCCACGCGGCCCACACGGAGGGGAGCCGCGGTCCCGCGGGTGTTCTCTACAACTTCTGCGTGGCCCGGCACCGGCAGGGCAGCGGGCTGGGAGGCCAACTGATGCGTGCCGTACTGGCCAGGGCGCGCGCCCGGTCGCTGGGCTCCTTGTTCACCGCGACGGTCGGCAGCGGCAGCCTCTTCCTCAGACACGGGTTCGCCCCGGCCGGCGTGCGCCTCGCGCCTGAGGCCTGGGCGACGTCCCTGGACCCGAGCCGCAACGCGCGCGTCCTCATGCGAACGCTGTGAACCTCCGGCAACACATCACGGGCACATGTCTCCCTCTCCCTCCGGCACGGCGGCCGCCGGCCGGCCACCCGGCCGACTCGCCCGGTGCTGACCGGCCGGGCGGGCCAGCGCGTCGACGGTCGCGGAGAACAGCCACGGCAGCCGCTGCGCCAGAGGAACCAGCGCCGCGCGAGCCGGGGGCACCCGCGTCACGCCGAGCAGCGCGTGGGTCAGCCAGCGGTAGCGCCGTGTGAGCTCCCGCCACTCCCGCTCGTAGCCCACCAGGTCACCGCTGGTGACGGCCCGGACGGCCGCCGGCGCCTGCGCGAGCGCCAGCGCGATGCCCTCACCGGTCAGCGCGTCGACGTAACCGGCGGCATCGCCGACGAGCAGCACCCGGCCGGCGGTGCGTGCGCTGGTGTCCTGGCGCAGAGGGCCCGCCCCGCGCACCGGTCCGGCGTGCCGGGCCCCGGCCAGCCGCTCCCGAAGCTCGGGGAAGGCGGCGAGGTGGTCGTCGAACGACCCGCGGGCGGCGGTGAGCACCGCGACACCCACGAGGTCGTCGGCCACCGGGGTCACGTAGGCCTCCGCGCACCGGGCCCAGTGCACCTCGACGTGGTCGCTCCAGGGGGCGAGCTCGTAGTGGCGCCGCAAACCGTGCCGCGGGCGGACCCGGCGTGGCCGGTCGAGGCCAAGGGCCCGGCGGATCGGCGAGTGAAGGCCGTCGGCCGCGACGAGGTGGCCGGCACGAGTGCCGTCGACCGACACACCGTCCTCGTCCTGCTCGACACGGTGCGCGGTGCGCTGCTCGACCCGTACACCCTCCGCCAGCACCGTCTCCCGCAGTGCCGCGTGCAGCGTCGTGCGACGCACCCCGCGGCCCGCGCCCGCTCCGAAGTCGGCATCGACCCGGCGCGCTCCGGCGACATAGCGGATGCCCCGCAGGTCGTGGCCCGCAGGGAGCGCGCCCAGCGCCGCCAAGGCGGTGACGGCACCCGGCATCAGTCCCTCGCCGCACGCCTTGTCGACGACGCCCGCACGCCGCTCCCACACGGCGACGTCGAGCCCAGCCCGGACGGCGTGCAGGGCCGTGGCCAGGCCCGCCGGGCCCCCACCGACGACGAGCAGGTCCATGCGCACCTCCTTCAGGCCAGTTGTGCCAGCGCCGCGTCCTCGGCGCGGATGCGGGTGGCGAGCAGGAACCCGTTCAGCGCGGTGAAGACGACCGCCGTGACCCAGGCCGAGTGCACCAGGGGCAGCGCGAGCCCCTCCACGACGACGGCGACGTAGTTGGGGTGCCGGATCCAGCGGTAGGGGCCGCCCGTCACGCGCGCAGCACCCGGCACGACGATCACCCGGGTGTTCCACTGCCGTCCCAAGGTGGCGATGCACCACCAGCGCAACGCCTGCGCGGCAGCGACGAGGGCGAGCATCGTCCAGCCGAGGACCGCTGCCGTGTCCGGTCGGCGCGTCCACACCTCCACGAGCGCGCCGGCCAGCAGACCCGTGTGCAGCACCACCATGAACGGGTAGTGCCCCCGCCCGGACTCCACGCCGCCCCGCGCGAGGCTGAGGGCGGCGTTGCGCCGGGACACGGCCAGTTCGGCGACCCGCTCCAGTGCGACGGCCAGGACCAGGACGGTGAACAGGACCTCGCTGCTCACCGCTCACCACCAGGAGCGCGCAGGAGCACGAACTCGGAACAGAAGCCCGGGCCCATGCCGAGCATGAGCCCGTAGGAGCCGGGCGGGAGCTGACGGTGGGCGAGCGTGTCCGCCATGACGTGCAGCACCGAGGAGGAGGACAGGTTGCCGATCCTGCGCAGCGAGTCCCAGGTCATGCCCAGGGCGTCCCGCTCGACCCCGAGGGCGTCCTGGAGCGCTTCGAGGACCTTGGGGCCGCCGGGGTGCGCGACGTACCAGCCCACGTCGTCGCGGGTCAGCCGGTGGTCCGCCAGGAAGCCGCGGACGTCGTCGCCGATGTGACGGCGCACCAGGTCGGGTACCGAGGGGTCGAGCACGATCCTCAGCCCGCCGGAGCCGACGTCCCAGCCCATCATGCGCTCCGAGTCGGGGTACAGACGGCTGCGCGACGCGAGCACCTCGGGACGAGCCGGATCGCCGGACTGCGCGAGCGCGTGCTCGGACCCGACGGCGACCACCGCCGCGGCGCCGTCCCCGAACAGGCCGCTGGCCACGAGGTTGGCGACCGAGGTGTCGTCGCGCTGCAGCGTGAGCGAGCACAGCTCGACCGACATCAGCACCGCGACCCCGTCCGGCCGGCCGCGCAGCAGGTCGTGCAGGCGGGCGACACCGGCCACGCCCGCCACGCAGCCGAGGCCGACCAGGGGCAGGCGCACCACGTCGGGCCGCAGCCCGATCTCCGCCGCGACGCGGGCCTCGAGCGAGGGGACGGCCAGGCCGGTCACCGTGCACGACACGATGTAGTCGACGTCGGCCGGTGTGAGGCCGACGTCCTTGAGCGCGTCGACGACAGCGCGGGCGCCGAGCTCGACGCCGGCCCGGATGAAGAGGTCGTTCGACTGGCCGAAGCTCTTCAGCCGGGCGTACTCCTCCAGCGGGAGCACGGTGTGCCGGGTCTCGACGCAGACGTTGCGGTGGAACCGTTCCACGATGCCCCGGTTGACCGTGTCCTCGACCAGCATGGTGGTGAAGGACTCGGTGATCTCCTCCTGCCGGTGGCGGTGCTCGGGCAGGGCGCCGCGAACGCTGAGGACGCGCATGGTCATGCTGGCTCCTGTGGTCGGCTGGGCGAGTGGGTGGACGCGACGAACGCCCGAGCGAGGCCGAGGGCGACGGTGGGGAAGGTGAGGGAGAGCGTCATCAGCCGGCCGCCACGAGCAGGACGACGTCGAGCAGGGCGATGGCCACCGCGGCCCGGAAGGGAGTACGACCGCGGGCGACCGGCGTGCCCAGTGCGAGGGCCGTCACCAGCGCGAGGACCGCCCACGCCCATGCCGGGGGCGGTCCCGGGGGGCCCAGCACGGCGAGCAGCGAGGCGGCGGGCAGCAGCACGGCGGCAAGGACGCGCGAGCGACGTTCGCCGATCCGGTGCGGGAGGCCGCGGACGCCGGTGCGCTCGTCGTCGGCGAGGTCGGGCAGCGTGTTGAGCAGGTGCGCCCCGACACCGAGCGTGGCGCCGGCGCCGGTCATCCACAGCGGCGCCCAGCCCTGGGCGGGGCCGGCGAGGGTGACGACCGAGGGCAGCGTCCCGAAGGCGCAGGCGTACGGTGCCCACGACCACGCGGTCGCCTTGAGCCCCAGGTTGTAGGCGTGGCCCGCACCGGTGGCGAGGGTGGCGTTGACCAGCGCACTGCGCCAGTCGGCCAGCGCGGACAGCACGAGGCAGGCGAGTGCGGCCACGACCAGGGCCGGCACCACCCGGCTGACCGGGAGGGCTCCGACGGCCAGAGGCTTGTCGGCGCGACCGACGGCCCGGTCGCGACGCAGGTCCAGAAGGTCGTTGCCCCAGCCGATCGTCAGCTGGCCGGTGAACACCGCCGCGGTGACGGCGACGGCGTCGAGGGGGTGCAGGTCGGCGCGGAGTGCGAGCAGGCCCGCGACGGTGGTGACCGCGAGGGCGGGACCGCCGTGGGCGGCGGTGAGCAGCGCGGGCACGGGCGGCGGCCCGGGGCGCGCCGGGAGCGCGCGGGTGGTCACGGGCATCGCCGCGCCTCGACCAGTCCGTGGGGCCGGCCGGGCTCCATGGGCGCCCTGCTCGTGTCCGTCGTCGGGACTCCGCAGTCCATGTCGAGCCACACGGTGTCGACCCGCAGGAGGCGCACGTGCCCGAGGCGTTGGTGCGGGCGTCGTACGGCAGCGGAGCCGATGCTTCCCGTCGCACGGGTGACCATGATGGGCATGCAGCATCGCTGCCACGTTGCCCGCCCGCTCACACGAGGCACTCCGGCATCCGGTGGAACGTCCGCAGCGTCGGCAGCCCTCGGCGGTGCGCTGCGTCGTGCCGCCGTCCCGCGCGGGCGGGCTGCTCATGACGCCGCCATCTGTTCCGCCCCGGACGACGACGTCGCAGAATGGGACCGTGGACATGGACGTCCTGACGGTTTCCGGCGTGCGGGACAGGCTCGGCAAGGCGCTCTTCAGCCACGTCGCGGGGCCGGACGGTCCCGCCAACCGGGCCCGCATCCACAACACCCCGGGGACGCGGTGGTTCGGCGCGGAACGGCCCATCCGCGTGGTGCACGGCGACGCCTCGATGTTCATCGGCGGACTGCGCGCCCTGCTGCTGCAATCCCTGCACCCGCTGGCCATGGCCGCCGTGGCCGCTCATTCCGGATACCGCGGCGACCCCTGGGGGCGGTTGCAGCGCACGAGTACGTTCCTCGCCGTGACGACCTTCGGAACCGCCGAGGACGCCCGCAGTGCCGTCGAACGGGTCCGCGCGATCCATGAGCGGGTCAAGGGGGTGACAGCGCAGGGCGAGCCCTACTGGGCCGCCGATCCCCACCTGCTCGAGTGGGTGCACGTCACCGAGACGGACAGCTTCCTGCGCGCCCATGAGCGCTTCGGGGCCCGGCCCTTGGCATCCACCGACTACGACGCCTACGTGGCGGACACGGCGAAGGTGGCGACGGCGCTCGGGGTGCCGGACCCGCCACGGACGCGGGCGGAGCTCGAAGCACGCCTGGACACGTACCGTCCGGAACTCCGTGCCACGCCGGAGTGCCGGGCGACCGCGCGCTTCCTGCTGATCCAGCCACCGCTGCCGCTTGCCGCCCGGCCCGCCTACGCTCTACTCGCCGCCAACGCGGTGACGTCCCTCCCGGGGTGGGCCCGCGGGCTGCTGGGGCTTCCGCGCGTCCCCGTGTTCGAGGATGTCGCGATACCGCTCACCGGCCATGCCCTGACCAGGGTGATCAGGTGGAGCATGAACCCCCCGGCGTGACGGCGACCGGCCCCGGCGACGCCGACGGGTCGGTGTGAGGCCTGGAACACCCCCGGACAGCTGACCGGACATGCGAATGGCTGCACGCTGCGGAGCCCGCCCTTGACCTGCACAAAGCAGGCAGGGAGCAGACGTACCGGAGTTTTCGCATGCTTCGTACGATGTTCAAGTCCGAGGTGCTCGGCGAGGAACGGCAGGACGGCGAAGAAGCCGACAGGTGAGTTGGGTCAGGATCAGCAGCCGCAGCAGCGGTGACAGATGCTTCCGGGTCCGCTCGCGTGAAGGCTTGGTCGTCCGGACGGTTCGGCGGGTCCGCTCCACGGAGGGACGACGCGGGCCGCCTCAGCCGCGTGATGCGTATTCCACCGGCCGCCGTGACCGCGAGCGCCGCGAGCAGGGCCCAGGACGGCGGCCGGGGCGAGGACCGCCCAGGGGGCGCGTTCGGCATACGACTGGTTCTCGGCATCGTTGCGGACATCAAGAGATGATCCCGCAACGACCGCCGGCCGGATGCCGCTACCGAGGCCACTGCGCCGAGGCGGCCGGAGTGGTCGGTTACCTGGTCTTGAACCGGTCCGGGCGCACGAAGTCCAGGCCGTCGATGGTCTGCTTGCCGAGCGCCTCGTGTGCGGCGATGTGGCCGTAGCCGGTCGCCATTTTGAAGCCCTTTCCGGAGAATCCGGTGGCACAGTAGATCCTGCTGTGCTCGTCCAGCCAGCCGACGAGGGGGTGCCTGTCCTCGGTGAACAGGTCGGGGAAGGCGTCGGATCGCGCGATGGTGGGGATCAGGCCGGGGAAGAAGTCGGTGACGATTTCGGTGACCTTTTCGATTTCTTCCCGGGTGAGTTCCCTGGGCACGGCGTCCGGGTCGGGAGTTGCCCTTGCGCGCCCGGCCAGCGGTCCGTCCACTGATGCCTTGACCGTCACGCCGTCGACGGCGGGTGCGCCGTACATGGAGCGATCCTCGTACCACCGGCTGAAGGCGGGGAAGTTCTCCGGCGAGAACTGCGTGCCGTCCTGGGCGATGAACCAGGTCAGGACGATCCGATGGGTTTCCGTGACGGCCTTCAGGTGATCGGGCATGAGCCTTCGGGACCAGCCGCCCGAGGCGATGATGACCTTCTCGAACGTCCAGGTTCTGGCGCCCGAGGTGACGACCACACCGTGTTCGGTTTCGGTGATGCTGTCCACGGGTGTGTTCTGAAGGACGGTTGCGCCGTTGGCCTGGGCCGCCGCGACGGCGGCGCTGACGGCGCGGTCGGTGCGCAGAACGCCGGCGCGGGGGTCGTAGACGGCGCAGTCGTCGGGGCGGAGGTTGTGCTGGGGGTAGCGTTCCGCCAACTCCTCCCGGCTCAGGACGCTGTGCTCGGCTCCGTTGACGCGCGTGGTCTCGAGGAGGCTGTTGATGTAGTTGCCGTTCGCCGTGCCGATGGACAGGCCCCCGGTACGGGTGAGGATGTCCTGCCCGGTTTCCGCTTCGAGCTCGGCCCACAGGCCGCGGGAGCGTTCGATGATGGGGTAGTACTCGGGCCTGCCGAGGTAGATCATGCGGAACAGGCGGGTGTCCCCGCCCACCGCACTGCGGCCGTGGGCGGGGGTGGCGGCCTCGAAACCGACTACCGAGTCGGACAGCCGGGAGGCCTGCCACAGGGCCATGCTTCCGATGCTGCCCAAGCCGATGACTGCGAGTTTTGCGTCCATGACAGCAGTTCCCTTTGCGTCTACTCGTGAAGTCCTGCGAGGCGGCTACCGAATCTGGCCAGGAGTGAGGTCTTGCTGGAACCCCTGCGCTCTTCCCACTGGTCGGCGATACCGAAGAGCCGGTACATGGCGTGAACGCCCAGCCAGCGGATGGGTTCCGGTTCCCACTTCCGTGCCCGGTAGCCGACCCAGGGAAGAGTGGTCCGTTCGGTTTCTCTCTCGAAGGCGAGCTCCACGAGAGTCCTGCCGCCGACATAGGCCGAGGTGACACCGTGTCCTGCATAGCCGGTGGACGATCCGACCCCGGACGCCGGGTCCCAGTGCACGCCGCCGTTCCAGTCCCGCGTGACGCCCAGGACGCCCGACCAGGCGTGATCCACCTCGAAGGGGATCCCCGGGAAGAAGGAACTGAGCTTGTGCGAGATCAGGTCGATGGTGGACTGAGCGGTCGCACCGGCGCCCCCGGTGCCGGACCCGAAGCGGTAGGGGACACCACGGCCCCCCATGGCGATACGGCCGTCCGACGTCCGCTGGGAGTAGATGAACGTGTGCGCGGAGTCGTTGAGGCACTGCGGCCCGTCCCAGCCGATCTGCTGCCACGCCTCCTCCGGCAGGGGCTTGGTCACGATCATCGAGGAATTGACCGGGATCACGCTCCGGCGGCCCAGCAGCGGTCCAGAATAGCCTTCGGTGCAGATGAACGTCTTCGCCGCGGTGACACGCCCGTGGGCCAGGGTGAGGGTCCTGCCCCCGACACTGTCCACGCGGCTGCCCTCGTAGATGCTGACCCCCATGGAGGTCAGGGTGTCGGCGAGGCCGTAGACGAGTTTCGCGGGGTGGAGCCGCGCGCAGTGCTTGTAGAAGAGCCCGCCGTGGACGGTGGAGATGTTGATCTGTGACTGGAACTCGTCCCGGTCGAGCAGTCGGATCTCGTCCTCGGTCAGCCCGTACTTCATGTCGGTATCACGCCTGGTGACCAGCCGGCCCAGTCCCGCCTGAGTATGGGCGGCGACGAGCGCGCCACCCTTGTGCTGATCGGCGTCGATGCCCTCGGCCTCAAGGATGTCCAGGACAGCGTCGACGCCGGCGACGAACTCCTGCTGCAGTGCCCGGCTCGCTTCCAGCCCACCACCGACGCGGGCGAAGGTGGCACGGTTTCCCGGGGGCATGGCCGAGAGCCAGCCGCCGTTGCGTCCTGATGCGCCGTATCCGACCTGTTCGGCCTCGAAGACAGCGACCGAGAGGGACGGTTCGAGCTTCTTGGCGAAGTACGCAGCCCACAGGCCGGTGTAGCCGCCGCCGACAATGGCCACGTCGACACGGTCCTGGCCGGTGAAGCGGGGGAACGAGCGCCTCTTGTCGGCCAGTTGGGCCACCCAGAAGCCGAGCTCTCCGTTTCGAGGGGATGCCGCAAGGGCGTTCATATCGAGTCTTTCTTTCTGCGTCTGGAAACCGTGTGGGCCGGTGCTGGAAGGCGGTGTGGTCGCCCCGACGGGGCGGGCGGAACGACGGGCTCCGTACCTCGATCCGGACCTCCAGCCGCCCGGCGTCGTCCCCATCGCATCGGCGAGGGCGCTGATGGCCGCGACGTTGTCGACGCCGACCCGCAGACGGGTCGTCTCGGCCAGCCACCGGCTCCGCGGCCCTTTCGTTCCCCGCGGGCCGGATGGGGTAGGCGATGAAAATGCCGTCGAATCCGGCCTCGGCGAAGACCTCGGCCTCACCCAGGTTGCCCGCGGTGATTCCTTTGGTCTCCGCCTTGACCTGGCGCCGACCGATCTCAACGCATTTTGTGCGTCTTGACGTGCGGCCCTGACGTCTCGGCTGTGACTCGGCGGCGCCCCGTATACGGTTGATTTCGTCCCGCATCAGGTGGGCCGGCACGATCGGCGCCCGTGGGTGTCGATGCGCTCGACGAGGGCGCCGAGTGCCTGTTGCAGCCGGTTCACAGCTGTACTGCCCATGATCGGTTCGCCGCTACACCGCAGTGCAGACCATCTGGATCTCCACCGGGGTGTTGAGGGGCAGTCCGGCGACACCGATCGCGGTCCGGGCGTGCCGTCCGTTCTCGCCCAGCACCTCGATGAGCAGTTCGCTGGCCGCGTTGGCGACCTGCGACTGCAGACCGAGGTCCGGCGTGCTGGCCACGAAGACGAGCATCTGCACGATCCGGACCCGGTCCAGATCACCCACCGCCTGCACAGCGGCGGCCAGGCAGTTGAGCGCGGCATGGCGCGCGAGCTCCTTCGCGGTCTCCAGCTCCACGTCCCGGCCGACGACACCCTGCCCCAGCAGCTCGCCGTCCTTGTAAGGCAGTTGGCCGGAGATGTGGATGCTGGAGCCCACCGCCCGGTGGTGCACGTAGTACGCGTTACCGGCGAGTTCGGGTAGCTCCAGTCCGAGGTTGTGGAGCCTTTCCGAAGCCGAGTCACCCTTGACGGTTTGAGGCAGGGGCTGACTCATGCCGCCACCGCCTTGCTGTTGATCATTTTTTTGGTTCTCGCTCGGGTGTCAGGGGCGGGGCAGGCCGAAGAGGACGGGGAGGTCGGCGATGTCGGTGATCCGCTCGTAGCCGAGCCAGTGCTCGTCGTGCTCCCAGCCGCGGTCGACGTACACCTTGTTCTCGATGCCCATGATGGCCGCGGAGCGCAGGTCGTACATGGGGCTCGCGGAGACGTGCACGACCTCGTCGGGCGTCACGCCGAGCTTGTCGAACATGTACTCGAAAGCGCGGAGTCGCGGCTTGTAGACGCCCATCTCCTCGGCGCTGATGACGACCTCGAACGGGGCCTTGAGGTTCTCCGCGAGGCGCACGGCGTGCGCGGTGTCGCTGTTGGTGATGATGACCAGCGGGACCGCCTCGGCCAGGCGGTTCAGCGCCTCGGTGACACCGGGGTGCGGGCCCCAGGTGGGGATGCGCTCGTACACGGCCCGCGCCTCGTCCTCGCGGTACTCGAGACCGACCTTGCGCGAGGCGCGTTCCATGGAGCGCGCGACGATCTGGTGGAACGGCTGGTACGCGCCCGTGCACTCGTCGATCCGGTACGCCTTGCAGATCCGCAGGTACTCGTCGGCGACCTCGGCCGGCAGCCGGTCGCCCAGGACCTCACGCATCGCGTCGTTGATGCTGAACTTGATCAGCGTTCCGTTCATGTCGAACGTCACGAACTTGGGCTTGACATTGAATCCCATGAGTCCTCCTGGTGCTTCAGCGGAGCAGCTTGAGCCGCTATGGACGATTGTCGACCAGCGCTGTCGATTGTCGACTATACGGGTATCGACTGTCAACGAGTTTGGGCAGCCGGGTCCCCTCTGGTCATCGGCGGCTCCGCCTCGGCGGGGGCCTCGTCGCAGGCGCCGCACCGGCGCGGCGGAGGGCGTGGACATGGGCTTGCAAGGCGGAGGTGAACGCCGGTCCGTGGCCCGTCACGAGGTTGCGGAGACCCGGGCGTGTGTACGGCGCAGACGCGTTCGGCGGGGGCATCCGTACTCGCATCGCCCATGGCGCGCTCACCAGGAATGCGCCACCACCCGCCTTGCAGAGTGGTTCCCCGGCCCGGCCGGCTCGGGTTCGGTGTGGGACGCGGGGCTGGTCTTCGGCTCCCGCCCTTCGGTGGCGCAACGGAGTTTGTGAATCGTCCACGGCGCCGTGGCGCGAGTTCTGCCGGCCCCGCTTCCACTGCGACCCGGTCGACCAGTCCGGCTCCCGGCAGGGTCGCCCCGTCCGGTACCGCCCCAAGCGCGGCTCCGGCAGGTCGGCTTCACTCTGCTGCAGATCAAAAGCACCCATGGGAGGGGGCTCCGTGCTCAGTAAGCCAAGTTGATTGTCGATGCAAGATCAGTGCAGGTATAGTCGACAAAAGAATGGTCGACAACGACCAAAGGAGGCCTCCGGAGTGGATCACAAGTTCGAGTGGCAGGAGCAGCGGATGACGACGCCGGACGGCGTCTACCGCACACTGCGTGCCGCCATCCTCGACGGGACCGTACCTCCTGGTGGCCAGCTGCGTGAGGCGCACATCGCCGCGGATCTCGGGATCAGCCGGTCCCCGCTGCGCGAGGCGCTGACCAAGCTGGAGGAGGAAGGGCTCGTCGTCAAGATCCCCTACCGCGGGGCCTTCGTCGTAGAAGTGAGCGCCCGTGAGGTCGCCGAGATCGACTCGGTCCGGCTACGTGTCGAGCCGTACGCCGCCGAACTCTCGGCCGAAGCACTGCGCGGTCCCGAGCGGCCTCAGTTGCTGCAAACCGTCGAGGATCTCCGCCGTGCAATGGAGAAGGACGACATCCCGGCCAGCATCGACGCGCACCTCCGTTTCCACGGGCTCTTCTATGATCTCTCGGGGCACGGCGTCCTGCAGAGCCTCTGGAACGGCTGGGAGACCAAGCTGCGCCTCCACCTCAGCGTCGATCACCGCACGTACAGCGACAACCCGCAGCAACTGGTCGTCGAGCACGAGCGGCTGGCCGCGGTCGCCCTGGAAGGCGACACCGACGCGTTCCGCCGGGAACTGGCTGCCCACTTCCCCATGGGGCTGGGAGCCCAGACGGGAGAACCGGGGGAGCGCACGTCCCGGCACATGTGAGGCCATGCTGCCTGCGTGGTCCAAGCCCGCTATCCACCGTGACGCTGTAGACCAGTGCCGGGAAGTCAAGGATCGAGCCCGCAGTATCTACGTGATCTTGTAGTGGGAGGCTGCGCGGGCGGGTCCGTTCTTCCAGGAGACGGTGGGTCGTGGCGGGGCCTTGTGTCATAAGCGCGGCTTCCCCCGCTGAGCAGTCGGCGTCGGAATCGCGATCGCCCCGTATGCCGTCGCCTGCGACGACCTGGAGCGAGGGCAACTCGTCGCACCCTTGAGACAAGCCTGCTCGAAACGATTGCGAACCGGGTGACCGATGGGCTTATCGGGCCTTCGTCGCCCGCCATGCCCTCGCCTGATCCATGACCTCACCGCACGGATGACCGGAGAACGGCTGACCATCAGCGGGGTCGCTTTGCGGCCGAGCCGGGCCGAGGACGGTCCAGGGCGCCAGTTCCGCGTACGGCTGGTTTTCCGAGGGGAGGCGGCCCCGTTCGGCGGTGGGCGGCTGCTCCGCTTGCTCGCTCCTGTTCGAGCGGGGCGGTGGCCTGAACGGTAACGTGTCCAGCCGACCAGGCAGACCGCAAGGCCGGCACCCCAGGCGGACGGCCCGGTCGCCGCGGTGGTCAGCATTCCAGCGAGGACCGCCGGCAAATGTCGACACCATGTGCGTCAGGCCTGCGCCCACCTGCGCCGCCATGCCGAGCCTCAGCCCGGTGACCGTGCACACCGCTGTCACCGCGAGGGCCATACCCACCGCACGCAGCGCGCCGTGGCCCAGGCGGGCCAGTAGATCGCGGCCGAGCGCATACGTACCAGAGAGGGCAGGGCTGCTCGCTCAGCATGTAAGGCAAGCCGCTTGACCTCCATCGGTAGGTGAATTCATAACCAGTGAGGTTGCTGCGGACTACGAGGTCACGTCGTGGTCGCGGATGGCTCTACCATGACGTGACCGGGCTCACCCTCGCCCCGGCTGACTCATGTCCGGCTTCCGCCATGCAACGAGCGTCGGCGGCACCCCCGTGAACAGCCCCGCCGGTGGGCGCCGCAACCCGACTCACGGGAGGCAGACGGTGACAGACGTTCGAGTCGACCGCAGGGCGTTCCTGCGTGGAGTCGGCGGAATTGCGGCAGGCATCGCCGCGACCTCGCTCACCGCGTGCGAGACCCGCGCCGACCGGAATACCTCCAGGCCCAAGAACCCCAAGCTGCTCGTCGTCCGGGACAGCGGGGGCTCTTATGGTGAGGCGAACCGGAAGGCCATCTACGACCCGTTCACAAAAGAGACCGGCATCCAGATCAATGTGGTGAACATCCTGCACGCGCAGATGCTCACCGAGATGAAGGCGGGCCGACCGCAGTTCGACGCCATGGACATCGACATGGTCCTCCTGATGTACTTCCAGCAGGAGGGCGCTTCCGAGGAACTGGACTACGACCGGCTGAAGAACGCCGATAATGCGGGAATCGCCAAATCCCTGCTCGCCTCCCACGGTGTCGGCAAGAACTACTGGGCCAGCGTCTTGGCGTACCGCACTGACGCCTTCGCGGGGAAGAGGCCCGAAACCTGGGCGGACTTCTGGGACACCAGGGCATTCCCGGGCAGCCGCGCGCTGCAGAGCTCGATGGATTATCCGGAGCTGGAGTTCGCTCTCATCGCCGACGGCGTACCACTCGACAAGCTGTACCCCCTCGACGTGGACCGTGCCTTCAAAGCCCTGAACGAGATCAAAGGCTCTGTCCGGACATTCTGGGACAGCGGCGCTGTACCGGGTGAACTGCTGGAGCGCAAGGAGGTCGTTGCCTCCAGCGTCTGGAACGGCCGCATCAGCGATCCGATCCAGCGCGGCGTCCCACTCGCCTGCGCGTGGAACGGCGCCCGCAGGCAGAGCAGCGGCTACGGAATCCCCAAAGGGGCCGCCAATCCCGACGCGGCCTACCGGCTCATCGATTTCGCCCTGCGGCCCGAGGTGCAGGCCGGCTTCGCCCGGATCTACCCCAATGGCCCTGTTGTGCCGGCCGCCTACGGACATCTCTCCGAGGCCACCGCCACGAACCTGCCGAGCACCCCCGGCCACCTGCTGTCCGGCTTCGACCTGGACGTCGAGTGGTGGCTCAAGAACCGGGACTCCGTGGCGAAGCGCTGGCAGGAATGGGTGCGCGCCTGAACTCGACGAGCGTTCGGAACTCCGAGCCATGGGCCTGACTGACAGGAAGCGGGCAGTCGAGATCGACCGCTCCTGGTCCCAAGATCTTATGCCTGGATGTGACTGTATGAGATGAGGAGGCATGGTCAGACATTTTGGTCGTTTCCCGGCTTCACGGCCCCGCACACGCAGCGGCCTGCGTCGCCGTTCGGCGGATGCCCCTCAACGGCACGAGGAGTCCAGCGGGCGCCGTTCGGGGCCGCGCTTCAGCTCGCCCAAGGTACTCAGCGTCGCGGGCCAGGTGTTCCTGCTACAGCTGGTCATCATGGTGCTCTTCGCCGCAGCCGCGGGAGTGGCACTCGTGGTGCAGGCCCGGAACTCGACCATGCAGCAGGCCCGGCACCTGACGTTCGGAGTCGCCGAGGGCTTCGCCCACGCTCCGGGAACGCTGGCCGCCATGAGATCCAAGAACGCCAGTGCGCTGCTGCAGCCACGGGCGGAGGAAGCCCGGAAAAGGGCCGGGGTCGACTACGTCGTCGCCTTCAATCCCCAGGGCTTCCGCTGGACCCACCCCGACCCGAAACTGATCGGGAAGCAGATCTTCGCCCTCCGCGAGGGCCAAACCGTCGACAGACCCTTCACCCAGACCTTCGAGGGCAGTCTCGGCCTCTCCGTGGACTCGACGATCCCCGTTTACGACACCGGCGGGAAGACGATCGTGGGGTTCGTGTCCGTCGGGATCACGGTGGCCAGTGTGAACGACGTGGTGCGGGAGCAGTTTCCAAAGCTGCTCGGATTCGCCGGCGGCGCACTGGCGGTCGCCGCGGGCGGGACGGCATTGGTCTCCTGGCGGTTGCGGCGGCAGACCCGCGGCCTGGATCCTTCCGAGATGACCCGCATGTACGAGCATCATGACGCGGTGCTGCACTCGGTGCGGGAAGGGGTCCTGATCATCGGAGGTGACGGGCTGCTGCTGCTGGCCAACGACGAGGCACGGCGACTGCTGGATCTGCCCGCGGACGCCGAGCAACGCCGCGTCACCGATCTCGGCCTGGAGGCCGACACCGCCGAGCTGCTGGGTTCGGGCCGGACAGCCACCGACGAGGTCCACCTGACCGGCGACCGTCTATTGGCTGTCAACATACGGCCGGTCGACCACCAAGGCGGCGGGCAAGGCAGCGTGGCCACGCTGCGCGACACCACGGAGCTGCGGGCACTGTCGGGCCGGGCAGACCTGGCCAGGGAGCGGCTGCGCCTGTTGTACGAGGCAGGGGTGCGGATCGGCACCACGCTGGATGTGGTGCGCACCGCCCAGGAACTGGCCGAGGTAGCGGTCCCCCGATTCGCCGACGTCGTCACCGTCGACCTGCAGAATCCGGTCCTGGAGGGTGATGAGCCAACCGACCCGGACCTCAAGATGCGCCGCACGGCGGTTCACAGCGTCCAGGGGTCCTGGCCCCTGTTCCCGGTGGGCGAGCTGATCCACTTCGTGCCCAGCAACCCCCTGACTCTGAGCATCCAGCGCGGCCAGGCCGTCCTTGATGCCGACCTGACTGCCTCCCACGGCTGGCGAGCCCAGGACCCCGAACGAGCCCGGCGCATCCTGGATTCCGGCCTCCACTCCTTGATCACCGTGCCGCTCCAGGCCCGCGGCGTGGTGCTGGGCGTGGTCAACTTCTGGCGTGCGGAACAGAACGCCTTCGAGGAAGAGGACCGGGCCTTCGCCGAGGAGCTCGCCGCCCGGGCGGCGGTGGCCATCGACAACGCCCGCCGCTACACCCGCGAGCATGCCCTCGCCGTAACCCTGCAGCGCAGCCTCTTGCCCCGTACCGTGCCCGAGCAGTCCGCCGTAGAGGTCGCCCACCGTTACCTGCCTGCCCGGGCCGGTGTAGGCGGCGACTGGTTCGATGTCATCCCGCTGCCCGGTGCCCGGGTCGCGCTGGTGGTCGGCGACGTGGTCGGCCACGGCCTGCACGCCGCGGCCACCATGGGCCGGCTACGCACCGCGGTGCGTACCTTCTCCTCCCTCGATCTGTCTCCGGACGAGCTGATCAGACACCTCGACGAATTGGTCACCCGAGTCGACAGCGAAGGGGCCGACGGCGAAGGAATCACGGGGGCGACCTGCCTGTACGCCGTCTACGACCCGGTGGCCGGGCTGTGCTCACTGGCCAGGTCCGGGCACCCGGGCCCCGCCCTGGTACACCCGGACGGCAGGGTCGAGCAGTTGCAGGTGCCGGTGTCCCCGCCGCTCGGCCTGGGCGGCGCCCTGCCCTTCGAGAGCGCCGAGTTCACGCTGCCCGAGGGCTCCCAGCTTGTCCTGTACACCGACGGTCTCGTCGAGGACCGGCACCGGGACATCGACACCGGCCTCGACATGCTGCGCGAGGCCCTGCAAGGCCCCGGCCGGACCCCGGAAGAGACCTGTCAGGCCGTCCTCGACGCCCTGCTGCCTGCCCGCCCGAGCGACGACATCGCCCTGCTCGTCGCCCGATTGCGCCTGCTGGATCCTTCCCAGGTCGCCGACTGGGACGTCCCCGGTGATCCCGCCGCCGTCGCCGGGATCCGAGCCCAGGTCGCCCGCCGGTTGGAAGAGTGGGGACTGGAGGAGCTCACCTTCTCCACCGAACTCGTGATCAGCGAGCTGGTGACCAATGCCATCCGCTACGGCACCGAGCCGAGGCAGCTGCGGATTCTGCGGGACGGCCCCAGCCTGATCTGTGAGGTCTCCGATGGCAGCAGCACCTCACCGCACCTGCGCCGGGCGGCCGACACCGACGAAGGAGGGCGGGGGTTGTTCCTGGTTGCTCAGTTCACGCAGCGATGGGGCACCCGTTACGTGCCTCGCGGCAAAGTGATCTGGACCGAGCAGTCACTCAACAGCCAGGCGACTGAACCTGCCGCGGACATGGCCGACGTGCTGCTGGACCAATGGAGCGACGCGGACTGGTGACCGTTGTGGCCATCGGCCCGTGCGCACCTCAGGCCAGAACCTGGCTGCTGCCCGCGACGGCCTCCGGACGGAGCAGGTCGGCCAGGGTCTCGGCGGGCAACAAACCCTTCTCCAGGCGGGTTCGGCGACACCCCGTTCGCTGAAGGGCCTCTTTGGCGACGAGGCGCTGCGCCGGAGCGTCAGCAGGCGCAGGTCGTAGCAGCTCTTGGACAACTTGACGGCGATCCGCTTGAGCACACCGGACATCTGCACGAACGCCCAGCCCTGGTTCGCCTCGACCAAGTAAAAGGACACCAGGCGCTGGGAGATCGGCGCCCACGTCCTGGCCGTACGCCCTGCCGCACTGCAGGGCTCCAGCCTGTCGCCGCAGTCCAGGAACCCATGGTTCGCCACAAGACCGTCCACCTGTCGGTGCCCGACGCCCTGCAGTGCATGGTCGTCGTCAACCGCCTCGACCACGCCGTACGCCATCGGCGACACCCCGCCCCTGCACGCCACAGCCTCCGGGAACGCCGTCCTGGCGTATCTGGGGAAGTCCGAGATAGCCGAGGTCACCGCGGGGACGCTGGAGGGCTACGGCGAGGAGACCATTACCGGCCCGGGGCAGCTGCGCGCGGAGCTCGGCCGCGTGAGCCCGAACTGGGCCGGCTGGTCGCCGAGACGGTGGCGGAGATCACCGCCCGGCACCTGGCCTGACGACGGTCCCGGCGCCGCGGGCATCGCGCGTCGGCATCACTTCACGGTCACGTAGATCTTGCGCACGGTTTCGATGGTCTTCCACGCGCCGACGAAGCCCGGCTTCATGACAAAGCTGTCGCCCGCCTTGTGAACCACCGGCTTGCCACCTTCCGGCGTGAGTTCGACGATGCCGGCGAGGATGTGGCAGAACTCGAACCTCTCGCCCTTGATCGAGCGCATCTCGCCGGGCGCGCCTCCCAGACTCCCGTATGGATCGACTCCCCGGCGACTCTTGGGCCCAGGTCCTGAACATGGGGTCGCCGGAAATCAGGCGTTACGGGAGTGGTCCGGATTCTTGCGCGGCCTGAAGGAGGGACGGGTGTCGATTGTCTTCAGGACGACATGTTCTCTTCTCCTTGGGTTCGGGAAAACGATGAGGCCCTTCGCGGTGCTGCTGAGGCGCCGGTCAGCGCATGACCGCCGTCAGCTCACGGGCACCGCGAGGTACTGGTACTCCAGGAACTCGTCGATCCCGACCCGGCCGCCCTCGCGGCCCAGCCCGGACTGCTTGACGCCGCCGAAGGGTGCGGCCGGGTTGGACACGAGGCCCGTGTTCAGCCCCACCATGCCCACCTCCAGCCGCTCGCTCACCCGCAGGGCACGGTCGAGGCCCTCGGTGAAGACGTAGCCGACCAGGCCCCAGGGGGTGTCGTTGGCACGGCGGATCACCTCGTCCTCTTCGTCGAAGGTGAGGATCGCTGCGACCGGGCCGAAGATCTCCGTGTCCATCAGGCGGCTGCCGGGATCGACATCGGCCAGTACGGTCGGCGGGTAGAAGCAGCCGGGGCCTTCGGGTGTACGCCCGCCGACGAGCACGTGCGCCCCGCGCTCCACCGCGTCGGCGACGAGCTCCTCCACCTTGGCGCGTCCCCTCCTGTCGATCAGGGGGCCGACGTCGACGCCGTCCCGGGTGCCCGGACCGACGACCAGCGCGCCCATCCGCTCGGCCAGCCGGCGCCCGAACTCCTCCGCCACCGAGCGGTGCACGAAGAAGCGGTTGGCGGCCGTGCATGCCTCGCCCATGTTGCGCATCTTGGCGACCATCGCGCCGTCGACGGCCTTG
>NZ_WWIQ01000054.1:173367-173606 GCF_009862985.1 Streptomyces sp. SID5464
GCACGAAGAAGCGGTTGGCGGCCGTGCATGCCTCGCCCATGTTGCGCATCTTGGCGACCATCGCGCCGTCGACGGCCTTGTCCAGGTCGGCGTCCTCGAAGACGAGGAACGGCGCGTTGCCGCCCAGCTCCATCGAGGTCCGTACGACCGCCTCCGCGCTCTGGGCGAGGAGCAGCTGTCCGACGGCCGTGGAGCCGGTGAAGGAAAGCTTGCGGATCCGCCCGCCGCGCAGGAGCGGT